>DASVVV010000063.1:0-63185 GCA_036386375.1 Allosphingosinicella sp.
ATGGTGACCCCAACGGGACTCGAACCCGTGTTTTCGCCGTGAAAGGGCGACGTCCTAGACCGCTAGACGATGGGGCCGGAAGGCGAGGCGGCGACTTAAGGCGCGGGGGGTGAAGGGTCAAGCATCGGCCCAGGCAGCGTCCTCGAGGTGAAGCTCGGCATAGGCATTGCCGTTATATTCGTCGCGTTTGACCTGGCCGGCGAGCCAGAGGCGCCGGTAGGACGGGGCGGCGAGCAGCGCCTCCCCAAGCGGTCCCTCGGCCCTGCGGAAGGCGATCGCCTTGATGCGGCGGCCGTCGTCGCCGGCACAGACCAGCCGCAAATGGCCGCTGCCGACGACGTCGGCCTTGACGATCGCGACCGGGCCGGCGGCGACGCGCGGGCCCGGCCAGCCGGCGCCGTAGGGGCCGCCGCCGTCGAGCGCGTCGCAAAGGTCCGGGCAGATGCCGCCCGGTGCCAGCACGGCGTCGAGCAACAGCGCCGCACCGTCGTGGCTTGCAGCGACGTCGGCGGCAAGCCGCGCTTCGAGGAAGTCGCGGAGCGCATCGATGCGGCCGGCGGCGATCGTGAGGCCCGCGGCCATGGCGTGGCCGCCGCCCGCGATCAGCAGCCCGCTCTCCTTCGCCGCCAGCACCGCCGCGCCGAGGTCGACGCCGCCGATCGAACGGCCGGACCCCTTGCCGATGCCGTCGTCGCCGAGCGCGACGACGATGGCGGGCCGGTGCAGCTTTTCCCTGAGGCGGCCGGCGACAATGCCGATCACGCCCGGGTGCCAGCCGGCGCCGGCGACGAGCGCGACGGCGCGGTTGTCCTGACGGGCGCAGAGCGCCTCGGCGGCTTCGCACACCGCCGCTTCGATGGCGCGGCGCTCTTCGTTGAGCCGGTCGAGCTCGGTGGCGATGGCTTCGGCGTCGGCGGGGTCGTCGCTGGTGAGAAGCCGCACGCCGAGGTCCGATTTGCCGACGCGCCCGCCGGCATTGATGCGTGGGCCCAGCGCCCAGCCAAGGTCGGCGCAGGTCGGCGCGCGGCTAAGGCGGGCGGCGTCGGCGAGGGCGGCAAGGCCGGCATTGCGGCGCTGCGCCATCACCTTCAGGCCTTGAGTGACGAAGGCGCGGTTCAGGCCCCTGAGCTGGGCGACGTCGGCGACGGTGCCGAGCGCGACCAGATCGAGCAGGTCGATCAGCCGCGGCTCCTCGCGGCCGGCGAAGAAGCCGCGGGCGCGGAGCACGCGCAACGTCGCCGCGCCGAGCAGGAAGGCGACACCGACGGCGGCGAGATGGCCGTGCGCGGCGGCGCCCTCGCCTTCGTCGAGCCGGTTCGGATTGACGATCGCGAAGCCGTCGGGGAGCCGGCTCGCGCATTTGTGATGGTCGACGACGATCACGTCGACGCCGCCCGCGCGGGCCATGGCGAGCGCCTCGAAGGCCTGGGCGCCGCAATCGACGGTGACGATCAGCCGCGCGCCGCCCTTCGCCAGCCGCACCAGGGCCTCGCCCGACGGGCCGTAGCCCTCCATCAGCCGGTCGGGAATGTAGACCGAAGGCGCGCAGCCAAGCTGGCGGAGCAGGCGGACGAGCAAAGCGGCCGACGTGGCGCCGTCGACGTCGTAATCGCCGAAGATGGTGACCGGCTCGCGCGCCTCGACCGCGTGGGCCAGCCGCTCGGCGGCCTTGTCCATGTCCCGAAACAGGGATGGATCGGGCATGAACTCGCGCAACGTGGGCCGCCGGTGGCGCTCGAGCGCGTCGGGGGCGACTCCGCGGGCGAGGAGCAGCCGGTCGATCAAATCGTCGGCGGCGAAGCCGGCATCGAAGCCGCCGCCGTCATCGCCCCGCCAGCGCCACGGCTGGCCGAGGATCGAGCGGGAAACGCCGCAGACGAAGGCCGGGCTCATCAGCATTGCCGGACCCTAGGGCAAATGGGCGGGAAGGTGAATCCACCCCCTTCCTTAGCTGTGGAAAAACCTCAGCTTTCGAGGCGGACCCAGGTGGGGGCGTGGTCGCTCGCTTTCTCGCGGCCGCGATGCTCCTTGTCGACGCCGGCGTCGAGCAGCCGGTCGGCGGCCTGGGGCGAGAGAAGGAGATGGTCGATGCGGAAACCTGCGTCGCGCTGCCAGCAGCCGGCGGTATAGTCCCAGAAGGTGTAGACGGCGCCGGCCGGATAGCGGGCGCGGATGGCGTCGGTGAAGCCGAGATTGAGGATGCGGCGATAGGCGGCGCGGCTTTCGGGCTGCATCAGCGCGTCATGGGCCATGGCCCGCGCCGAGAAGACGTCGTCGGGATCGTCGGTGGGAATGACGTTCCAGTCCCCGGCCAGCACCGCCGGGCGCTCCTCGGCGAGCAGCTCGGCCGCATGCGCGCGCAGCCGGTCCATCCAGGCCAGCTTGTAGGCGAACTTCTCCGTGCCGACCGGATTGCCGTTCGGGCGATAGAGCGAGCCGATCGTCACGCCGTCGACTTCCGCTTCGATGTAGCGGCTGTGCGTGTCGTCGGGATCGCCGGGAAGGCCCATGCGGCGAAGCGTCGGCGGCGCTCCAGGCGTCAGAATGGCGACGCCGTTGAACCCCTTCTGGCCGTGCCAGACGCCGTCATAGCCGGCGGCGCGAATGTCGATGATCGGAAAGGCGTCGTCGGCGCACTTCACCTCCTGGAGGCAAAGCACGTCCGGCTTCTCCTCGGCGATATATTCGAGCAGCCGCGGCAGCCGCGCCCGGATGCCGTTCAGATTGTAGGTGACGATCTTCATTCGCGCCCGCTTAGCGCAGGCGCGTCAAATGCTGAAGCTGGTGCCGCAGCCGCAGCCGGAGGCGGCGTTCGGGTTGGTGACCTGGAAGGCGGCGCCGCCGAGGCTCTCGACGAAATCGACCGTCGCTCCGCGCACGAGGTCCAGCGAGACCGGGTCGACGATCAGCGTGACGCCGTCCTCAACCACCGCGACGTCGTCGGCCGCGATCTCATCGGCGAGGCCGAAGCGATATTGGAAACCGGCGCAGCCGCCGCCTTCGACCGACAGGCGAAGGATTGGCGGCCTGGCC
Organism: Allosphingosinicella sp.; assembly: GCA_036386375.1. Lineage (GTDB taxonomy): Bacteria > Pseudomonadota > Alphaproteobacteria > Sphingomonadales > Sphingomonadaceae > Allosphingosinicella. The sequence goes on from DASVVV010000063.1 coordinate 3,034, forward strand.
TGCCGCTGGGCGATCCACGCCACGCGGGCGGCGGCGCTCGGGGAAAGGGCGATTTCGCTCATCGCCCTGAAGATAGGACGAAGGCCCCGTGGAAACTAGGGCCGGGGCGCTTGTGCGCCGCCGCCGCCGCCGCCATATGGCGGCCAGCGAGCGGAGCGACAGCATGAAAACCCGTGTCTTCGTCACCCTCAAGAACGGCGTGCTCGACCCGCAGGGCAAGGCGATCCACCATGCGCTGGAGGGGCTCGGCTTCGGCGGCGTCCGCGACGTTCGGGCCGGCAAGCTGATCGAGCTCGACCTCGACGAGAGCGTCGGCGAAAGCGACATCGACGAGATGTGCCGCAAGCTGCTCGCCAACACGGTGATCGAAAATTACCGGATCGAGCGGGTGGAGGCCCAGCCATGAAGAGCGCCGTGATCGTCTTTCCCGGGTCGAATTGCGATCGCGACATGGCCGAGGCGCTGAAGCTCGTGACGGGGCACGACCCGCAAATGGTCTGGCACCGCGAGACCGAGCTTCCGGACGGGCTCGATCTCATCGCCATCCCCGGCGGCTTTTCCTATGGCGACTATCTGCGCTCCGGCGCGATGGCCGCGCAATCGCCCGTGATGCGCGCCGTGACCGAGGCGGCCGGGCGCGGCGTGTTCGTTCTCGGCGTGTGCAACGGCTTCCAGGTGCTGACCGAATCGCGGCTGCTACCCGGCGCGCTGATGCGCAATGCCGGCATCTCCTTCGTGTGCCGCGACGTCCCGCTTCGCGTCGAGAACAGCCAGTCGGCCTTCACCAGCCGCTACGAGGCCGGCGAGGAGATCGTCATCCCGGTCGCCCATCATGACGGCAATTTCCAGGCCGATGAGGAGACCCTCGACCGGCTCGAGGGGGAGGGCCGCGTCGTCTTTCGCTACCTGGGCGAATGCAACGGCGCCGCGCGCGACATCGCCGGCATCGTCAACGAGGCCGGCAACGTGCTCGGCATGATGCCGCATCCGGAGCGGGCGGTGGAGGAGGCGCACGGCCGCACCGACGGGCGCCGGTTGTTCGAGGGCGTGCTCGGCGCCGTCAGCGTCGCCGCCTGAGCCGACGCGGCCGCCCGCGGCGACTAGAACCCTAGAATAGCGAAAAGGCCGCCCCTTTCGGGACGGCCTTCACATTGTCAGCCTGATTTGGGCTGTGTTTTAGGCGTCATCCTCCGTGGAGGCCGTGCCCTGCTTCACCGAAACCGGCATGAGACAATGAGACACTGGACCACCTCCTTTCCGTTGTTGAACCCGATCGGGAGATGGGGCCCGGAAGGTTGATTTCAATAGGTGTGGCAGTGACTTGGCCCGCAGCCAGCCTCAGAGCGTGACCTTGAGGATGGCGAAGAACAGGCCCATGCCGAGCAGCAGCGCCGGCAGCGTCAGGATCTGCGCCATCGCCTGGCCGGCGGTCAGGCGGCCGGTGATGCACTCGACGCCTTCTTCGAGGAACTCGGCCCAGCTTTCCTTGCGCAAGCCGTCATCGGGAACGACCCGGCCCCACAGAGCCGGGACCAGGAACAGGGCGACGACGGAAATGACGATGATGCCCGCCCCGACGACGAGGTCGCGGCCCATGAAGGTCGCCGTGAGGATGAGGACGAAGCTGAGATAGGCGGCGATCGTCATCAGGTGGACCGCCGGATGAAGCTCGAAGGCTCGCTTGCCGCGATTGCGCCGCGGGGCGGGGACGATCGCGGCCCTGGCAGCGAGGGCGGCGGGGGAATGATGGACGGCCATGGCGGTGCTCCTTTCGATCTGCGGATCGGGAAGTACAGCCGCGGGCGCGCCCGCGAATTACGTAATGCCCGCTACGGGAGATCCCTTAGCGCCGACGCGGCCGGCTCGCACGCAAGAGCTTGAATATAATAAGCATCCTTATTATGTGACCGCGATGGAAAGCTTCGCTTTCGAAGTGGTCGAGACGGCGCGGGCGATTCGCCGCGATTTCGACCGCCGGGCCGCGGCCTTGGGGACGACCCGGGCGCAGTGGCGCGTGCTCGCGCGCCTCGCCCGCGCCGACGGACGGCGCCAGATCGAGCTGGCCGACGCGCTCGACGTCGAGCCGATCACCTTGTGCCGCATGGTCGACCGGCTCGAGGAAGCGGGGCTGGTCGAGCGGCGCCGCGACGAAACCGATCGCCGCGCCTGGCGAATCCATCTGACGAAGAAGGCGCGGCCGGTGATCAAGCAGCTGCAGCTGCTGGCGGACGCGTTCCACCGCGACATGCTGGCCCACGTCCCTGCCGAGGAGCGCGACGCGGCCGTTCAGGTTCTCAAGCGCATCCGCGGCAACCTCGCCGCTTCCGTTGACGATCTCGAACAGGCATCATGAGCGAAGCCGATCCCAAAGTCGCGTGCGAGGCGGCTGCGATCGACGCCGCCGCCGCAGCGCCGGCACGAAAGCCGCGGCCGTGGCGGATCATCCTGATGCTGTCGGTACCGCTGATGCTGGCGCTGGCGGGCGGCTATATGTGGCTGACGTCGGGCCGCTACGTTTCGACCGACAATGCCTATGTTCAGCAAGACATGGTGCCGGTCGCGGCGGAGGTGAACGGAGTCGTCGTCGACGTCCGCGTGCGCGAGAACCAGTTCGTCCGCAAGGGCGAACTCCTGTTCCGGATCGACCCGCGCCCCTATCGGATCGCATTGGCCGAAGCCGAAGCCCAGATAGCGGCGGCCGAGGTGCAGGTGACCGAGCTCAGCACCCGCTCCGCGGGCACCGTCGCCGACATTCACGGCGCGGAGGCCAATCTCGACTTCGCGCAGCGCAATTTCGAACGCTATGCCGAACTGCTGCGACGCGGCTTCACGACCCGCGCCCAATATGACCAGGCGCTGCACGACGTGCAGGAAGCGCGCGAGCGGCTCGCCAATGCCCGAGCCGAGGCGGCGACGGCGCAGTCGGCGCTGCGCGGCGGTGGCGCCTCCAACCAGCCCGCGGTGCAGGCTGCGCGGGTGGCGCGCGAACAGGCGTTGCTCAACCTTGCCCGTACCGAGGTGCGCGCGCCGGCCGACGGCTATGTCAGCCAGACCGACCGGCTGCAGCCGGGGGCGACGGTGGTGACGGGCGTTCCGGCGCTGACCCTGGTCCGCAGCAGCACGACCTATGTCGAGGCCAATTATAAGGAGACCGACCTCGCCAACATGTATGTCGGACAGCCCGCCGAGATAGCGCTCGACGCCTATCCCGGCCTGCACGTTCGAGGCCATGTCGCCAGCATCGGCGCCGGCACCGGCTCCCAATTCTCGATCATCCCGGCGCAGAATGCGAGCGGCAACTGGGTGAAGGTGACCCAGCGGGTGCCGGTGCGGATCGCCATTGACGGCGAACCCGGCCGGCCGATGATCGCCGGCCTCTCCGCGGAGGTGACCGTCGATACGCGCGACCGGTCTCCGCACCAGCTGGCGGCGCGGCACTAGACCATGGCTTCGGCGGCGGCTGGGCCGAAGCATCACGCGCTGCCGCCGCTTCAGCATGCGCTGGTCACGATCGGCGTGATCCTGGGCATGCTGATGCAGGTGCTCGACACGACGATCGCCAATGTCGCGCTGCCGCACATGCAGGCGAGCCTCGGGGCGACGCGCGAGACGATCAACTGGGTGCTCACCTCCTATATCGTCGCTTCGGCAATCGCGATCCCGATCACCGGCTGGCTCGCCGACCGGGTCGGGCGCAAGCCGCTCTTTTTGTGGTCGGTGCTCGCCTTCACCGCCGCTTCGCTGCTTTGCGCGGTCGCCCAGAACCTGACGGAGATGGTGATCTTCCGCGCCTTCCAGGGCGTCGCCGGGGCCTTCATCGTGCCGCTCGCCCAATCGACGCTGTTCGACATCAATCCGCGTGAGAAGCATGGGCGCGCCATGGCTTTGTTCGGCGCGGGCGTAATGGTCGGGCCGATCCTGGGACCAGTGCTCGGCGGCTGGCTGACCGACAGCTACGACTGGCGCTGGGTTTTCCTGATCAACCTGCCGATCGGCGCGCTCGCGGCCCTGCTCATGTTCCGCTGCATGCCGACGATCCCCAAGGTCGCGCGGCGTTTCGACCTGTTCGGTTTCGCCCTGCTCGGCCTCGCCCTTGCCTCGTTGCAGCTGATGCTCGACCGCGGCGAGCAGCTCGACTGGTTCGCGAGCTGGGAGATCCGCATCGAGGCCGGCCTGGCCATCGCCGGCACCTGGATGTTCGGGGTCCATATGCTCACCGGCCGCCAACCGATCTTCGACCGGCAGATGTTCGCCGACGCCAATTTCTCGACCGGGCTCCTGTTCATGGCGATCATGGGCGTGATGCTGTTTGCCGGCCTGGCGCTGTTGCCGCCGCTGCTCCAGACCCTGTTCGGCTATTCGGTGCTTCAGTCGGGCTTCCTGACGGCGCCGCGCGGCATCGGCACCCTCATATCAATGATCGTGGTCGGCCGGCTCGTTGGGAAGGTCGACGCGCGCCTGCTGGTCCTGGTCGGCATGGGCCTGATGTCGCTCTCGCTGTGGCAGATGTCCGGCTTTTCGCTCGGGATGGACCGCCAGCCGATCATCGTCAGCGGCGTCACCCAGGGTCTTGCGCTCGGCCTGATCTTCGTTCCGCTTAACACGGTCGCGTTCGCGACGCTGGAGGCACGTTACCGGACCACGGCCGCCGCCTTGTTCAACCTGTCGCGGAGCATCGGCGGCTCGATCGGCATATCGATCATGACGCTGCTGCTCGCCCGCAACGTGCAGGTGAGCCACGCCGACCTCGCGGCGCATGTGACCCCTTATTCGCTGCCGCCGATCGATCCGCAGATCGTCGCCGCCGGGCGCCCGGGCGCCGAGGCCGCCGTCGCGATGCTCGATGCGGAGATCAACCGGCAGGCACTGATGATTGCCTATATCGACGATTTCCACCTGATGATGATCATTTCGCTGTGCGCGATCCCGCTGCTCCTGCTGCTGCGCAAGGGTCGTGCCGCGGGTGCGCGCGCGCCGGTCGCGGATTGAGCGTCCTGCCTCAGGCCGCGAACGGGGCCGAGCTGAGCTGAAGCAGAAGCATCAGCAGCGTCATCAGCACGACGCCTGCCATCGCGGTGATCGGGTGTCTCAGTTCCACTTTCCTGTCCTCCGGCGTCGCGCATTGCCGGGCGGCGGTGGCTGGCGCGTGTCGCGCGGGCAGGAGAAAGGTTACAATCTTGTCCGGGTGGATCAGCCGTCGTGGGCGGCGATCCATTGCTCGACGACCGGCGCGATGCCGCTCCGCCACTTGCTGCCGTTGAAGATGCCGTAATGGCCGGCGCCGCGGGCCAGGTGGTAGCGCTTCATCCGAGCCGGCAGCGCGGTCGCGATGGCCAGCGCCGCCTTGGTCTGGCCCACGCCGCTGATGTCGTCGCGCTCGCCTTCGATGGCGAGCAGGGCGATGTCGCGGATGGCCGCCGGATCGACCCGGCGGCCGCGATGGGTAAGCTCGCCCTTCGGAAGCAGATGGCGCTGGAAGACGACATCGACCGTCTGGAGGTAGAATTCGGCGGTCATGTCGCAGACCGAGCGATATTCCTCGTAGAATTTCTTGGTGGCGTCCGCGCTCTCTTCGGCGCCCTGAACGAGATGCTTGAACATCTCCCAATGGCTGTTGAGGTGCTCGCCCAGATTCATCGCCATGAAGCCGGCGAGCTGGAGAAAGCCCGGATAGACCGACCGCCCGCCGCCCGGATACAAATAGGGGACGGTGGCGATGACGTTGCGCTCGAACCAGGCGTGGGGACGCTGGGTCGCGACGGTGTTGACCGCGGTCGGCGCCTCGCGCGGGTCGATCGGGCCGCCCATCATCGTCAGCGTTCTGGGGCGGGAGGGGTGGCGGTCGGCGCTCATCAGGCAGGCCGCAGCATAAGCCGGGACCGAAGGCTGGCAGACCGCGAGCATGTGGGCGCCGGGGCCGATATGCTCGAGGAACTGGACGAGATAGTCGATATAGTCGTCGAGGTCGAAGCCCCCGGCGTCGAGCGGGACCATCTTCGCGTCGCGCCAGTCGGTGATGTAGACGTCGTGCCCCGGAAGCATGCGTTCGACGGTGCCGCGCAGCAAGGTCGCATAATGGCCCGACATCGGCGCGACGATCAGCAGCCGGGGCGATCTTTCCACGCCCTCGCGGCGAAAGCGCTTGAGCTGGCCGAACGGCTTGCGAAGCACGATCTCCTCGACCACCGGGACCGTCTTGCCGTCGATGATCGTCCGGTCGAGGCCGAAGCGCGGCTTGCCGCGGGGCGCCGAGGCATGGGCGAAGACGTCGAGCGCCGAGGCGACGATCGGGCCCATTTGCGAATAAGCGAAGGGATTGGCCGGGTTCTGCATCCATCCGGCGCCGATATTGGCGAGCGTGCTTGCCCCGGCGAGCAGCGAGCGCTGCACCTCATAGGCGTCGTAGAGCATTGAACCTCCACCCCCGTTGACGGCTCCGCTTATGCGGGGGCGAAGGGGAATAATCCATATCGGAATAACCGCCGGTCGCGGCAAAGGCTCCGGAGGCGCCGCCCTGCCCCTTCGAGTCCGGCAAGGGTGGTAGGGCTTTTGCGCCTGCGCGCCCGCTGCTACCCCTGGGAGGATGGCCGCCGTCCGCCCCGAACCCGCTCCGCTAAGGAAGATCGGCAATCTGGCGATGATCTGGCGGCGCATCGCCGGGCATCGCGCGATCCTGGCCGCCGCCATGCTGGCGCTGCTGACCGCGGCCGGCGCGACGCTCGCCATCCCAGACGGGCTGCGCCGGGTCATCGACCGGGGCTTCGGAGCGGAGGGCGGCGGCGCCGACATCGCCCACGCCTTCAACTACCTGTTCATGATCGTCGGCGTGCTGGCGGTCGCCACCGCCTGCCGCTTCTATTTCGTGTCGCTACTCGGCGAGAGGGTGGTCGCCGATTTGAGGGCCGAAGTGCACGACAATATGCTGAGGCTCGAGCCGGCTTTCTTCGAGGAGAACCGGCCGACCGAAATCGCCTCGCGGGTGACGGCCGATACGGCGGTGATCGAGACGGCCGTGGGCTCCAGCGTCTCCGTCGCCTTGCGCAACATCCTCCTCGGCATAGGCGGCATCATCTACCTGTTCGCGCTTTCGCCCGTGCTTGCCGGCGGGCTCATGATCGGAATGCCGCTGGTCCTGGTCCCGCTGATGGTGATGGGGCGAAAGGTCCGCAACCTGTCGCGGTCGAGCCAGGACCGGATCGCCGACGTCGGCTCGATCATCGCGGAGACGCTCGGCGCGATGAAGATCGTGCAGGCGTTCGGCCAGGAGCAGCGCGAGAGCGGCCGCTTTCGCGCCGCCGTCGAGCAGGCGTTCGCCGCCGCACGCAAGCGCATCCGTATCCGCGCGCTGCTGACGATGATCGTGATTGGCCTGATCTTCGGCGGCATCACCTTGCTGCTCCGGCAGGCGGCGCTTGCGGTCGCCGAGGGCCAGATCAGTGGCGGGACGGTCGCCGCCTTCATCCTAACCGGCGCCCTGGTGGCAAGCTCGCTGGCGGCGCTGACGGAAGTCTATGGCGATCTGATGCGCGCAGCGGGCGCCGCCGAGCGGCTCGCCGAGCTGCTCTCGCAGGTCCCGCAGATCCGGCCGCCGGCGCAGCCGCGGCCGCTGCCCGAGCCGGCGCGTGGAGCGCTGGAATTCGATACCGTCACCTTCCGCTACCCGACGCGCAGGGACGTCAGCGCGCTGCACCGGTTCAGCCTCGCCGTCGGCGCGGGCGAGACGTTGGCCGTTGTCGGCCCGTCAGGGGCCGGGAAGACGACGCTCTTCAACCTCGCCCAGCGCTTCTACGATCCCGACGAGGGAGCGGTCCGGCTCGACGGCCTCGACGTTCGCGAGGCCGATCCGGCCGAGGTGCGGGCGCGGATCGCGCTGGTTCCGCAGGAAACGGTGATCTTCGCCGCCTCCGCGCGAGACAATCTGCGCTACGGGCTGTGGGACGCGACCGACGAGCGCCTGTGGGACGCGGCCGACGCCGCCAACGCCGCCGAGTTCCTGCGCAAGCTGCCCGACGGGCTCGACACCTATCTCGGCGAAGGCGGAGCGCGCCTCTCCGGCGGGCAGCGCCAGCGGGTCGCGATCGCCCGGGCGCTGCTGCGGGATTCGCCGCTGCTTCTGCTCGATGAGGCGACCTCATCGCTCGACGCGGAATCGGAGCGGCTCGTCCAGGCGTCGCTGGAGCGGCTGTTCGAGGGCCGCACGACGATGGTGATCGCGCATCGCCTCGCGACGGTGCGGGCGGCGGACCGCATCGTCGTTATGGACCAGGGCGAGATCGTCGAGGAGGGGACCCACGACAGCCTGAGCGCCCGCGGCGGCCTCTATGCGCGGCTCGCCCGGCTCCAGTTCGAAGGCCTGGCCGCCTAGCTATTCTTGGACCGGCGCGACTTTTGAGCGCCAAGGGCAGCGGCATTCGCCATTAGACCTCGACCGCCGGTGTGGGAATCGCGGTCTTCGAACAGGCCGACCGGGATCGATATCATGGCGCCAGGCTGGCAGCGCGCGCGCAAAGAAAAAGGGCGGCGCCGCGGCACCGCCCTCGATCGATGAATGAGAAGCGTCACGCCTAGAAGTTCGCGTAGGCCTCGTTGCCGACGAAGCCCATCGCCTGGACGTTGGCGCGCTTGGTGACCGCGAGCACCTCGTCGACCTGCTCGTAGCGCGCATTGGGATGCGGCTGCAGGTGAAGCTCCGGCGTTGGCGTCATCGTCGTCGTGATGTCGAGATACTGGCGCAGCGTGACCAGGCTTACCGGCGCGCCGTTCCACAGGACCGCGTCATTGGGCATGACCACGATCTTGTTCTTGACCGGGTCGATCGGCGGCGGAGTCTGGTTCTCTTGATTTTGGGGCAGGTCCAGTTTCACGGCGTGGGTCTGCACCGGGATGGTGATGATGAACATGATCAGAAGGACCAGCATCACGTCGATCAGCGGAGTGGTATTGATGTCCATCATCGGTTCTGCCGATTCGGGACTGAGGACTGCTGCACTCATTGTCTAACTCCAGATATCCGTGTCAGAGCCGCCGGCCGCCAGTCGGCTCCGGCTCGGAGATGAAGCCGATGCGCGCATAGCCGGCCCGCTGCATCGCGTAGATGGCGCCGCCGATGCAGCGATAGGGCGTGTTGATGTCGCCGCGGATGTGCACTTCGGGCATGTTCGCTTCGGTGATGTTCTCGACGCCGCCGACCGCTCGGATCTGCTCCTCGAGCGCGCGCACGCCGCGGTCCAGCAGCTCCTGCGAGTTGACGCGCGTCAGGCCCCAATAGACCTCGCACTGGCCGTTCGCCGCCCTGACCGTAAGGTTGACGTTCTCCGGCTTGGTCGTGGTGGCCTCGAACTCCACCTTCGGCAGGCTGACCGGAACGGTCTGCAGCACGACCGGGACGGCGATGATGAAGATGATCAGCAACACGAGCATGACGTCGACGAGCGGCGTCGTGTTGATGTCGGACATCGGTGTTTCTTCTTCGCCGCCGCCTTCGCCGACCTGCATAGCCATGGCTTGAGTTCCTATTCCTCGCTTCGGCCGGTCCTGTTCAGGACCGCTTTCCTTTGCGGCGGCGCCTTCGAACGGGGCCGCCGCCTTTTGTCGTTACGCCTTGCCGGTCACCGATCCGGTCGCGGCGCCGGTCGAACCGCCGGTCGTGCCGGTGCCGCCGGTGGTCGTGCCGCCGGTACGGGCGCCGCTAGCCGCCCCGGTGCCACCGCCCGCGCGGGCGGTGGCGACCGCCGGGCGAACGGTGCCGCCAGACATCATGTAGCCGTGAAGGTCGTTCGAGAAGCGGGCGAGCTCCTCGGTGATCGCCTTGTTGCGGCGCATCAGCCAGTTGTACTGCATCACGGCCGGAACCGCGACGATCAGGCCCAGGGCGGTCATGATCAGCGCCTCGCCGACCGGGCCGGCGACGGCGTCGATCGAGGCCTGGCCGGCCGCGCCGATCTTGATCAGCGCACGATAGATGCCGACCACGGTGCCGAACAGGCCGACGAACGGAGCGGTGGAACCGACCGTCGCGAGCAGCGCGAGGCCGGTCGACAGCTTCGCCGAAATGGCGCCCTGGCTGCGGGCGAGCGAACCGATCATCCAGTCATGCTGGTCGATCGGGTCGGTAAGCTTGCTGTGCTGCTCCTGGGCGATGAGGCCGTCGTCGACGATCTGGCGGTAGGCGCCGTTCTTGTCGAGCTTGTTGGCCGCTTCGCGCAGGTTCGCCGACTGCCAGAAGGTCGTCCGCGCACGCCGGCCCTCGCGGATGATCTTCTGCTGGTCGATGAGCTTGACGAAGAAGATGTACCAGGAGGCTACCGACATGATCACGAGGACGCCGAAGGTGAGCCACGCAATGACGCCGCCCTGCTGAAGAGCGCCGAGGAAACCGAAATCCGCGCCGTGGGCGGGAGCTGCTGCGGGTGCTGCCATTGTTAAATCCTTCTCATTCAGAATGACGGGTGGGACCGGGCCTCGATAATCACTGAATCCGCCAGGTGATGCTGCTGTTGTGGGTGTCGCTCGTCGGATTCCCCTGATTGTCGCGAGCGGGGGTGAACCGGGCCCGGCTGCGCATGATGCGGCAGGTGGCGTTGTCGAGCGCCGCGGAGCCGCTCGACGAAGTCACCGTGCAGCCGGTGACCCGTCCGTCGGGGCCCACCGTCAGGCGGAATCGAGTCGTGCCCTGCTCCTCGTTGCGAAGCGCGGAGGCGGGATAATCGTCGTTCGACACGTAGGAGGCGAGGTTGGCCCGGGCGCGCGCCGGCTCGACCGTGCGCGGCGGCGGCGGCGGCGGTGGCGGCGGCGGCGCCGGACGGACCGGCGGCTGCGGGTTGAACGGTACCGGCATCGGCGGCGGCGGCGGCGCCACCATCGGCGGCGGCGGGATGTTCGTGCGGATGATTGCCGGCGGCGCCGTCACCGGCGGCGGCTGGACCTCCTGCTCGGGCGGGGGCGGTGGCTCCTCTTCGGGCGGCGGCGGTTCCTCGACGTCGAACGTCTTCAGGTCCTCTTGGACGTTCTTGACGAACTTGTAGGCGAGCCCGGTGACGAAGGCGTATCCGAGGAGGGCGTGGAGGACGGCGACCAAGACGATCGACCAGATCCGCCCCTGGCTCATTCCCTGATCAACGTATGACATTAACCAGCCGCGCTCCTCTCAGCTGCAACCCCGCTTCGTCTGCACAACGCCGGGGTTTGAATTCGGTTCATCCATGTAACGGACACGGAACGGCCCGTGTCTCTATAGCGCGCTTCGGACGGACGCAATCCTTCTGTGACTCTGTCGCATCGGCTGGATTTGCGCCGCAATCCACGGTTAATCCGCCCCCCGCTAGGCGTCGCGAAACGCAATTTCCGGGGGACCCAAATGCAATCGAAGATGGCGGGGGCGGCGGCCGTCCTACTGCTCACCGCCGCTCAACCCGTTGAGTCGCAAAACGTTCCTGCCGCTCCGGCGCCCACGTATGCCGACCTTGCCGATCTCGCGCTGGGGGCCCCGGTGGCGGCCCACGTGCGGGTGCGCAAATCCGATGCATTGTCGGCGCGCGAGGCGCCGAACGTCGCCCAGGGGCACCGCCGATTCCTCGTCGAGGCGGACGTCCTCGCTCTGATTCGCGGCGAAGCCGTCCCGCCGCGGGTCAGCTATCTGATCGACCTGCCCAACGACGCCCGCGGCCGGGCGGCGCGGATTCCCAAGCGCAGCGAGTATCTCGTGTTGGCCCGCGCCGACGGCGGACGTCCGGGCGAGCTTCGCCTGACCGCCCCCGACGCACAAATCCCCTTCTCGCCGGCGGCGGCCGCGCGGCTTCGGGACATCGTTCGCGAATCGCTCCAGCCGAACGCGGCTCCGCGCATCACCGGCCTCGGCCGCGCCTTCCACGTGCCCGGCTCGCTCCCGGGCGAAAGCGAGACCCAGATCTTCCTGCAGACCGCCGACAACCGGCCGATCTCGCTGAGCGTGCTTCGCCGTCCGGGCGAGCGGACGCGCTGGTCGGTCGCGCTGGGGGAGATGGTCGACGCCGCCGCCCAGACGCCGCGAGCCGACACCTTGCTCTGGTACCGGCTCGCCTGCACGCTCCCGGCAACGCTGCCGCCGCAGAGCCTGGCCGAGGCCGCGCCCGAGGAAGCGAACGCGATCCGCGCCGACTATCGGCTCGTCGTCCAGCAGCTGGGGCCGTGCGTGCGGATGCGGCGGCGCCGTTAGCTAAAAGGAAGCGAGTTCGACCCCGACGCCGGCGCAATCCGGATAGACGTCGGGCTTGCGGGTTGCGACCCTGAGCGCCGTCACGCCGCGGCGCGCCGCCACCAGATCGTAAATCTCCCGAACCAGCGTCTCCTGGAGGTTGAAGCGGCGGCCGGCCGCGAGGCCGCCGATGGCGGTGCGCAGGAAATCATAATCCCAGGCGTTCGCCGCCTCGTCGCTCGCGGCGAACGACCGCTCGTCGACCCATACCTCGACGGTCACGAGCAGGCGTTGCGGCTTGCCGAGCTCGAAGTCGTGAAAGCCGATCTCCACGTCCAGCGCATAATCTTCGAGCGCGATCTTGCGCGTCCTGGGCCGCAGCGAATCGGGGACTAAGCCGTCGAGGCGGGCAGTGTCGGCCATCAGTTCGGCTCCAGGAACTGGACGTCGCGCGGCAGCGCCAGGAAACGCTGCCCGCCGTCCAGGCAGATCGTCTGGCCGGTAAGGCTGGGGGTGGCAATGATGAAGCGAAGCGCGCCGACGATGTCCTCGACGGCGACGCCGCGCCCGAGCGCGTTGAGGCCGTGCACCAAGGCGAAATTCTCGGCGCTCTGCTCACCCGACATCAGAGTGACCGCTGGGGCGATCGCACACACCCTGAGCTGCGGCGCGAAGGCGCGCGCGCAAAGCTCGGTCAGGCCCGCCAACCCGAATTTGGAGACGGTGTAGCTGAAGAAATCGGGGTTGGGCGCGGCGAGCTTGGAGTCGAGCAGGTTGACGATCAGCCCCGGCCCCTCCGGCAGCCGCGCCGCGAACGCCTTCGAAAGGAGCGCCGGGGCGCGCAAATTGACGTCGAGATGAGCGTTCCAGCTCTCCACCGAGAAATCGGCGGCGCGATCGTAGGCGAAACGTGAGGCGTTATTCACCAGCACCCGCGCCGGCGGGAGGCCGTCCAGCGCCGCGATGATCGTCGCCGCGGCGTCCGGGTCGGCGAGCTCCGCTTGGACGACACGGGCATTGCCGAGCTCGGCCGCAAGCGCCGCGGCATCGGCCGCTGAGCGGTTGCAGTGGATGAGCAGGTGCCAGCCTTCTTCGGATAGCGCCCGCGCCAGCGCCGCGCCCACGCGCCTCGCCCCGCCGGTGACGATCGCCGTCCGCGGCCCTTCGAACTCGCTTGCCATGACGGCCGCGAATAGCCGCGCGCTTTGCGGCTGGCCAGCCAGCGGCTAGCGTGGCCGGCATGACCGAGGACCTCAGCCGCCTCAGCCTCGCCAAGATCGAGCGCCTCGCCCGCGAGCAGAAGCCGCGGCCGGTCGAGCGCTGGAATCCGCAGCGATGCGGCCACAGCGCGATGCGAATCGCCCGCGACGGCAGCTGGTACCATGAGGGGCGGCCGATCGCCCGGCCGGCGCTCGTGCGGCTGTTCGCCTCGATCCTGCGGCGCGAGAGCGACGGCAGCTTCGTCCTCGTCACGCCGGCCGAGAAGCTGACGATCGACGTCGAAGATGCGCCCTTCCTCGCCGTCGAAGTGAAGAGCGAGGGCGAGGGCCGCGAACGGAAGCTCGCCTTCCGGCTCAACACCGGCGACCTCGTCATCGCCGGCCGCGCCCATCCGCTCCGCCTTCAGGGCGAGCGGCCCTATGTCGCGGTTCGCGGCGGACTCGAGGCGCTGATCGCGCGGCCGGTCTATTACGAACTGGCGGAAACGGCGCTTGCCGAGGGCGGCGTGTGGAGCGGCGGCGTCTTCTTCCCGGCCGGAGCAAGCGAATGAACGTCGCCGAGTGGCTCGCCGATGCGCTGGAGCGTGGACGCGACGGCGTGATCGAGCTGATTGCCGGCGACGTGCTCGAAGAAGAGGAACTCAGCCGCGGGATCACGCCCGCGGCGGTCTTGGTGGCGGTCGTCGAGCGGCCCGACCCGACGGTGATCCTGACGCTGCGCCCGGAAACGATGCGCAAGCATGCCGGCCAGATCAGCTTCCCGGGCGGGCGCATCGACCCGGGCGACGACGGACCGGTCGCGGCGGCGCTGCGCGAGGCCGAGGAAGAGATCGGGCTGCCGCGCGCGCTCGTCCGCGTGATCGGGATCGCCGACCGCTATCGCACCGTAACCGGCTTCGAGGTGACGCCGGTGGTCGGAGTCGTCCCGCCGGACCTGCCGCTGACGCCGCACCCCGGCGAGGTCGCCGCGCTGTTCGAGGCGCCGCTTCATTATCTGCTCGACCCGGCCCATCAGCGGGTTCGCTCGGCGGAATGGCGCGGCCGGATGCGCAGCTATTATGAGATCGAATGGGAGGGGCGGCGGATCTGGGGTGCGACGGCCGCGATGATCGTCAATCTCAGCCGGCGGCTGACGTTGGCGGCATGAAGCTTCCAGACGCTCCCTGGCGTAACCGCTCGCCCATGAAGCGGCTGCTCCGCGTGCTCGGCGCCGAGGCGGGCGCGACGAGATATGTCGGCGGCTGCGTGCGCGATTCGCTGCTCGGCCTCGAGGTCAGCGACGTCGACCTGGCCACCCGGATGCGGCCCGAGCAGGTCATCGCGCGCCTGGAGGCGGCCGGCATCAAGGCGGTGCCGACCGGCATTGCCCACGGCACCGTCACCGCGGTCCTTAACGGCCGCCCGGTCGAGGTGACCACGCTCCGGCGCGACGTCGCCACCGACGGCCGCCGTGCGACTGTCGCCTATACCGAGGACTGGCGCGAGGACGCCGCCCGGCGCGACTTCACCATCAACGCGCTCAGCGCCGACCCGGCCAGCGGCGAGATTTTCGATTATTTCGGCGGCGAGGCCGACATCGCCGCCCGGCGCGTGCGCTTCATCGGCGACCCGCTGGTGCGGATCGCCGAAGACCATCTGCGGATTTTGCGCTTCTTCCGGTTCCACGCCCGCTTTGGGAAGGGCGAGCCGGACGCTGAGGCGGTGGCGGCCTGCGCGGGCCGGGCCAACGACCTGATGGCGCTGTCGCGCGAGCGGATCGCCGACGAGCTGCTGAAGCTGCTCGCCCTTCCCGACCCCGGCGCGACGGTGCGGCTGATGGTCCGGCTCGGCATCTTCCGGCCGGTGCTGCCGGAGGTGACGACGGCCGAGCCGCTCGCCGAGCTGGTCGCGGCCGAGCAGCGCGCCGGCATTGCCGGCGAGGCGGTTCGGCGCCTGGCGGCGCTGCTGCCGCCGGATCCCGCCGTCGCCGCGGCAGTGGCGGCGCGGCTGCGGCTGTCGAAGCGCCAGGCGAAACGCCTGATCGCCGCCGCCGACCGCAGCCTCGATGCGCCGGAGGTTCTGGCCTATGAGAGCGGCGTCGAGGCGGCCGTCGATCGCTTCCTCCTGGCCGGACGGACAGACCTCGATCTCCGCGCGCTGCAGCGCTGGCAGCCGCCGCGAATGCCGCTGAGCGGCGGCGATCTCATCGCCATGGGGCTGGAACCGGGGCCGGTGGTTGCGGCGGCTATGCAGGCGGTGGAGCGGGAATGGGTCCGTTCCGGCTTTCCCGCCGGCAAGGCGGAGGTTCGGACGCTAGCGCGCCGCCATGTCGATCAGGCGCTTCGCGCCAGCCCGTAAGCGAGCGCCTGCTCGGCCGGCAGCGGCGTCGAATAATGAAAACCCTGGCCGTAGGTGCAGCCGAGCTCGCCGAGCAGCTCGGCAAGGTCGGGCGAATCGATCCCCTCGGCGGTCGTCTCCATGCCGAGCGCCCGCGCCAGCGAGAGGATCGCCCTTACGATTGCGGTGGAGTCGCCGTCAGCGAGCATCTCGCCGACGAAGCTCTGGTCGATCTTGAGCAGGTCGATCGGCAGCCTCTGGAGCGAGGAGAGCGAGGTAAAGCCGGTGCCGAAATCGTCCATCGCGATCCTGACCCGGAACTTCTTCAGCGCGCCCAGCGCCTTGGCGACGCGGTCGGGGTCGTGGATGATCGCGCCTTCGGTAAGTTCGAGCGTCAGCCTGTCGCCCGAGATTCCCGCCGAGGTCAGCGCGCCGGAGACGGCGGCGGCGATGTCGTCGCGGCTGATCTGCACCGGGGAGAGGTTCACGCTCATGTCGAACGGAAGGCGCGTGCCGGTGCGGCGGTCCCACTCGGCGAGCGTGCGGGTGGCAGTCTCGAGCGCCCAGCGGCCGAGCTGGACGATCAGCCCCGATTCTTCCGCCACCGGTATGAACTCCCCGGGCGGGATCGGATGGCCGTCATGCTCCCAGCGCGCCAGCGCCTCGAAGCCGGCGACCCGCCCCGTCGCCATCTCGACCAGCGGCTGGTAAGCGAGGGTCAGCGCTTCGGCCTCGATGGCGCAGCGCAATTCTGTCTCGATGCTGAAGCGGCGGCGGACCGCGGCGGCCTGGATAGGCTCGTAAATCTGGGTCGAACCGAGGCGCTTGGCGCGCTTCAACGCGAACTGGGCGTTGCGAAGCACCTCGTCGGCGCCGGTAACGCTGCGGTTGAGGATCGCGCAGCCGATCGCGCAGTCGACGCGGATCTCGAGGTCGGAGAGACGGAACGGCAGGGTCAGAACCGCCTTGATGCGCTCGGCGGCGCGCAGGGCGTCGGGAAGGCCGCGGTCGAGCCGAAGCAGCACGCCGAACTCATCGCCCGAGATGCGGGCGAGCGTGTCGGTCGGTCGGAGCGCCGAGACCAGGCGGCGTGCAAAGGTGATCAGAAGCTCGTCGCCGGCGAGCGCGCCCATGCACTCGTTGACGCGGCTGAAGCGGGTCATGTCGATGGCGAGCACGGCGTAGCTCGCCTCGCGGAAGGCCGGGTCGGCGAGGACTGCATCGACCTTTTCGTTGAACGCGAACCGGTTCGGCAGGCCGGTCAGGCTGTCGCGCAGCATCTCCGAGCGCAGGCTCTTCTCGGTCTCGACCTGCGCCGTCTTGTCGATCAGCGAGACGAGGCAGCGCGCGGGCTGTCTGGGGAGTTGCTGAAGGCGCGCGAAGCGGACCGTGAAATGGCGCCCGCCGAGGCTGCGGCCGTCGGCGGTGTCGAACTGGTAGGCGGGATCGTCCGAGGTCAAAAAGGCGGCGAGGCGGGAGCCGATCGGCCCGGCGCGCAGGATCGGCACATGGTCGACCATCCGGTCTCCCATCCGCTCGTCCCATTCGGCGATGTTGCGGAAATGGTCGTTGGCGCACTCGATCGTCGTCCCGTCAGCCGCGAGGGTCAGGACGGCGGCGGCGATCGGAAGCGCGTCCAGATAGCCCTGCCGGGCCGCGCCGAACAGGCGCTCGATCTCGGGCGCCGCGACGTCGGCGGCGGGCGCGGGCGCGGTCTCCGATGACGGCATCTTGCCTCGCGCGCGCCTGGCTGCGGTCTGCATTGCCGAGGCGATAAATGAACAGGGTTAACGAGCCCCTACCGGCCGCGGCCGAAGCCGGCCCGATTTGGACGCGAGAAGAACTGCTTGCGCACCGTCAACCGCACCGACCGGCCAAGCGGATCGAGCAAGGCGGGCTGGTAGCTAATCGGCGTTACGCCGGTCTCGTTGCGCACCTGGAGCCGGGCGTCGAAGATGTTGTCGAAGGCGAGCGAGACGCGTGCCCCCCTCAGGAAGGGATAGCGGCGGACCAGTGCGCGCTGCTGGTTGAGGTCGGCGAACAGCCGCAGATTGAACCTCGCCAAGTCACCGAAGTTGAGCTCCGTCGCAGCTCCGCCGACATCGTCGGCGAGGCTGCGGACGATCGTGCCGCTCTGCCAGGTGCCGGTGAGCCGGGCGCCGAAGCCTTTCAGGAAGAGACCCGCGTCTACTTCGACCTCATGGCGCGGGCGGCCCCCGTTGTTGCCGACCGCGGACCCGTTCAGAAGGTCGAGAACCGGAACGCCGGGGCGGATCGATATTTCGTCGGTGAAGCGCCAGCGGTGGTAGAGAGCGAGCTGGAGCCGGCCGCCTCCGCCGCCGCCTCCAAACCGCCCGAACCCGCCCCCGCCGAAGCCGCGCCCGCCGCCGCGCCCAGCCTGGCCGCCACCGCCCTGCGGAGGCCCGCCGCCTTCCGCGCCGCGCTGGCGCATCCGCTCGCGCCATTCGCGGCGCTGCTCCGGCGTCGGCCCCTGCGGCCCGATCGGTTTGGAGAAGTTGAAGCCCCACCGCAGCTCTTCGGTGTCGGAACGGGCGAAGTTCACCGGCCGCGAATCGATCTGAAGCAGCCGTCCCGCTTCGTCGCGGACGAACCGTTCCGGAAAGGCCGCCTCGATCTCCGGGGTTGCGGTCGGGAAGGAGGCGATCGGGTTGCGGATCCGCGTGTCGTTATATTCGGCGACGAAGGTGAGGTCCGTCCCGGCGAGCGGCCGGGCCGTCATGCGCAGGCTGAGCACGCGCCGGCTGTCGGCCTCGAGATCGGGATTGCCGCCGCTCAGATAGTTGACGTCGACCGTCTCGCCGCGGACGAAGTCGAATACCCTGACGTTCGGGGTCAGCAAGGTCGGGTCGCCGAGCTGCTGGATGGTCGGCGCGCCGTCCTCCTCGCTCACCGACAAAGCAAGGTCGACCTCCTCGGTCGGCTCCCAGCGCGCGCCGGCGCCGATGGTGGTCAGCCTGCCGAAGTCGGAAAGCTCTTCGACCTCGAAATTGAAATTGGCCGAAAGGTCGCCGATCGCGCCGAGCACATCGCGCCGGCGGCTCGAGATGGGGATGTCGAGGCTGGCTTGGGCGGCGGCGCGGTCGCGGGAGAGGTCGCGAAGCTGGACCAGGCCGGAACGGACGGTGCGGCTGTCGAGGCTGCGCGTGTCGGCGCCAACGCGGACGCTTGCCCTCACGTCGCCGGCGGGAAGCTGCACCACCGGGCCGTTGAAGACCGCCTGCGCGTCCGCCGACTGGTTGGTGGAGCGGGCTAAGTCGATCTCGCCGATGCCGCGCTCGGTACGGGTCTCGGTGCGGCTATTGTCGTAATTGGCGGTGAGGCTCCAGCGCCACGGCTGGATGTCGCCGTTCATCGACAGCCCGAGATGGCCGGTTCGGCCGTCCGATTCGCGAAGCAGCGGCACCTCGCCGACGAAACCCTCCTCGCCCTGCGGCAGGCCGAGCAGGCTCTTATTCTCGGTGAATTCGAGGCCGGCATTCACGGTCGCCGAGACGTCGCCGAACACGAAGCGGTTGAACGCCCCTTCGAGCTCCAGCCGGTCGGTCTCCGGAAGCAGGGTGCGGAAGCGGGCGAGCTCGGGCTCGGCCAGGATCAGATCGCGCTCGCTCTCGAGCAGCGCGCCGGCATGGTCGAAGTCGACATCGACGCTCCACCGCCCCGACGGGTCGATCCGAAGCAGATTGCCGTCCGCGCCGTAGCTTTCGCGGCCTCCTTCGGTGGCGACGCCGCCCTGGACCTCGGTGGTGATCGCGCGGAAGCGGCGGCGAAGGACGATGTTCACGACCCGCTGCTCGGCGCGATAACCGTAATTCAGCGCCACTTCCTCGGGCAGCACCTCCACGCGTTCGACGGCCTCGGGGGGAATGTCGCGAATCTCGCGGAAGCCGGAGATGCGGCGGCCGTTCAGGAGGACGACGGGGCCGCCACCGCGGCCGCGGCCGCTTCGCGTCTGCGGCGCCAGCGCGTCGACCAACTCGGCGAGGTTGCCGGCGCCGTAAGCGCGAATCGCGCGCCGATCGAGCGTCACTTCCGGCTCGATGTCGCCGACGACGGAGCCGCGCGGGCGGCTGCCGGTGACGACGATCTCCTGCTCTGCCTCCTCGTCGAAATCTTCCTCGGCCGGCGGCGCCCGCTCCGCTTCGGCCTCGGCGGCCGGCGCCGGGGGCGCATCCTGGGCATGAAGCGGCGTGAGGCTCGTTCCGCAAAGCAGGGCGAGGAGCGGGGCTCTTCGGTACACTGGACGACTACCCGTTCAATTCTCGTTCCACGCCCCTGTGCGTGCGCTGGTGCCGGCAAGCCGCTGAATGCAAAGTGTATCAGCCGAAGCGGTTGTCGCGCGGGAAGCCGACCGGCGGCATTCTTCCCGCCGCGCCGCGCGCCGTCCGCCAGGCGCCCATGTCGGTCTCGGTGCGCGTGCGGCCGCTTTCCCCCGCCATCGGCCAGGAAAGGCCGGCAGCAAAGGCGAAGCTGGTGGCGTCGGCGAGCCCGCCATCGCGATAGCGCTGCAGCTGGACGCCCTGGCCGCGGGCCATTTCCGGAAGCTCCTTCATCGGGAAAGCGACCATCTTCCGGTTCTCCCCGATCACGGCGACATAATCGTCGCCTGGCCTGATCGGCCGGACTACCTTCAGGCTCGCGCCGGGGCGCAGGTTGACGACCTGCTTGCCCTTGCGCGTCTCGGCCAGAGTCGCCGCGGCCGGCGTGACGAAGCCGCGGCCATCCGAAGTGGCGAGCAGCAGCCGCTCTGCTTCGCCGGCCTTGAACAAGGCGGCGACATTGCCCTCGCCTTCTATGTCCACCATCAGCTTGACCGGCTCGCCGAAGCCGCGCCCGCCCGGCATCCGGTCGGCGGCGAGGGTGTAGAATCGCCCCGCGGTCGAGGCGAGCAGCAGCTTGTCGGTAGTATAAGCGTGGAAGAAGTAACCGAGCGTGTCGCCTTCCTTGAACTTCAGCGCCTCGGGGTTGGAAAGCTCGACATGACCTTTCATCGCGCGGATCCAGCCGCGCTTCGACATGATCACGGTGATCGGCTCGCGCTCGATCATCGCCGATAGGGGGATCTCGCGAGCGGGCCCGGCTTCCTCGATCAGGGTCCGGCGCCGGCCGAGCGGCGTGTCCGGGCCGTAACGTTCGCGCAGCGCCGCCAGGTCGCGCTTCAGTCGCGTGCGCTGGCGCGCCTGCGATGCGATCAGCTTCTGGAGCTCCTCGCGCTCGGCGATCAGCTCGTCGCGCTCGCGCCTGAGCTCCATTTCCTCGAGCCGGCGCAGCTGCCTCAGGCGCATGTTGAGGATCGCTTCGGCCTGGCGGTCGCTGAGCGCGAACTCGGCGATCATGATCGGCTTGGGCTCGTCCTCGGTGCGGATGATCTCGATGACGCGATCGAGATTGAGGAAGGCGACGATATAGCCTTCGACAATCTCGAGCCGGTCGTCGATCTTGTGCACGCGGTGCTGCGAGCGCCGGACGAGCACCTCGAACTGGAAGTCGAGCCAGGCCTTCAGCACCGCCTTCAGCCCCATGACGCGCGGCGTCCGCGCGGCATCGAGGACATTGAGGTTGAGCGGGATCCTGACTTCGAGGTCGGTGAGCCGGAATAGGCTGTCCATCAGCATCTGCGGCTCGACGGTGCGGCTGCGCGGCTCGAGGACGATGCGGATCTCCTCGGCCGATTCGTCGAGGATGTCGGCCAGGATCGGCAGCCTCTTTTCAGTGACCAGGGCGGCGATCTGCTCGATGAGCTTCCCCTTCGGGACCTGGTAGGGGATTTCGGTGATCACCGCCGTCCACATCCCCTGCGGCCCTTTCTCCACCTCCCATTTGGCGCGGACCCGGAAGGCGCCGCGGCCCGAAGCGTAAGCGGCGGCGATCGTCTCGGCGCTGTCGACGACGACCGCGCCGGTCGGGAAGTCCGGCCCCTTCACGAACGTCATCAGCGTCGCCGAATCCGCGTCCGGATCGTCGATCAGGTGGATCGCGGCTTCGACGATCTCGGCGACATTGTGCGGCGGGATCGAGGTCGCCATGCCGACGGCGATGCCGCTGGCGCCGTTGGCGAGCAGGTTCGGGAACAGCCCGGGAAAGACCTCGGGCTCTTCCTCCTCGCCATTGTAGGTCGGGCGGAAGTCGACCGTGCCCTCATCGAGGCCCGCCATCAATTCGGTGGCCGCTCTCGTGAGCCGCGCCTCGGTGTAGCGCTCGGCTGCGGCGAAATCGCCGTCGATATTTCCGAAATTGCCCTGGCCGTCGATCAAAGGGTAGCGCAGCGAGAAAGGCTGGGCCAGGCGGACCAGAGCATCGTACAGCGCCTGATTGCCGTGCGGGTGATATTTGCCCATCACGTCGCCGACGATCCGGGCGCATTTCTTATAGGCCGAGCCGGGATCGAGCCGAAGCAGCCGCATCCCCCAAAGCAGCCGCCGGTGCACCGGCTTCAGCCCGTCGCGCAGGTCGGGCAGCGACCGCGCCGTGATCGTCGAAAGGGCGTAGACCAGGTAACGCTGCGACAAGGCGTCGTCGAACGGGGCCTCGACCACCTGGTCGAATTCGTCACTCATGCGAGGCGCGTTAGCAGCCGCGATTCGGCGATGCGAGCGGGATTGTTTTCGATTATGATATAATGTATCATTGCTCGTCAGCTAGAGGAGAACCGCCGTGTTCACCCGACCGGTCAATCTACGCGCTCTGGTCCTGTGCCTGCTGGTGGTGGCGGGACTGGGCTACGCGATCGCGACATCCACCTTGCGCTACCGGCCCGAAACAGGGGTTGCCCCCGCGGCAAGGGCCGATCTCCAACCCGTCTATGAAGTCCAGCTCCCCAGGATCGAAAGCGCTCGTTCGGTCGCGGAATCTCCGGTCGCCATGGAAGCGCCGCCAGGGCGCGCCTCCGTCGCGTCGAGCGGACCCGACATCGCGCCGTCGGCCACGCCTGGAGTCGCCTTCGCCTATCGCTACGGCTTCCAGCTGCCCGGAGCGCGCATCGTCGAAGTTCAGGAACAGCATGCCCGCGCCTGCGAGCAGCTCGGCGTCCATCGCTGCCGGATAACCGGCATGCAATACCGGGTCGGCGACGGCCGCGCCATCGAGGCCATGCTCGCCGTCAAGCTCCAGCCCGACATCGCCCGCCGGTTCGGCCGCGCCGCGAGCGAGGTCGTCGCCCGTGCCGAAGGGATGCTGGTCGAATCCGACATTGGCGGCTCCGACGCCGACACGGCGATCCGCTCCTCGACGCGGGACATTGCGGCGATGCGCGAGGAGCTGCGAAGAATCGAACAGCGCCTGAGTGCCGGGCAGTCGGAGTCCGCCCGGGATCCGCTGATCTTCGAGGCGAGGCAGCTCCGCCGCTCGATCGCGGCGGCGGAGGCCGGGCGCGAGGATCAGCAGGAGACGCTCGTCACCACGCCGATGGTCTTCGGCTATGCCGGAACCGCGCCGCCTGTGGCGGAGCGCGCGCCCTCGATCGCAGACGCGGCCGACCGCGCTTTCTCCGCATTCGCCCATGCGGCGTCGATCGTCGCCATCCTCCTCGTTACCCTGCTCCCCTGGGCTCTGGTGGCGCTGCTCGCCTGGTTGGTGACGAAAATGGTAATGCGCTGGCGGCAACCTCAGGAGATCGCCCCGGCAGAGTCTCTCGAGGCCGCTTAGCTTGCCAGCGAATGCGCGGCCTCGGGAACCGCGAAGGGGCGCCGCGGCTTTGGCGGAAATGGGCCATGTCGTCCTGCTCGGGGATTCGATTTTCGACAATGCTCGCTACGTCCCGGGCGAGCCGGACGTCGTCGAGCAGCTCCGCGGCGAGCTTCCCGCCGGCTGGAAGGCGACGCTGCTGGCGATCGACGGCGCCGTCACCAGCGGCGTCGCGAAGCAGCTATCCCGGCGGCCGCGCGATGCCACCCACCTCGTCGTCAGCGTGGGCGGCAATGACGCGCTCGGCGCTTCCCCTATCCTGGGCGCTCGAGTCGGGAGCGTTGCCGAGGCGGTCGCCATGCTGGCTCAGGCCCAGGACGCTTTCGCCGTGGCTTACGGCAAGATGCTTGCTGCGGTGCTGGGCGCGGGCCTCTCGACCGCCTTGTGCACAATTTACGATACGCCGAGCACGGCGCCCGACCAGCGCATCGTCCGCACCGCCCTTGCCGTCTTCAACGACGTCATCAGCCGCGCGGCTTTTTCGCACCGACTCGCCCTGATCGACCTGCGGCTCATCTGCAACGAGGACGGGGATTATGCGAATCCGATTGAGCCTTCGGCGAAAGGCGGCGGCAAAATAGCCGCCGCGATAGCGCGTTTCGCCAGCGGCGATGCCGGGAGTACCGTCGTCGCCCACTGATCGCCGGCACTTCCATCGATAGTAATAATATCTCATATCGAGCCTTGCCATTCTCTACTCTTGTGATAGAGTAGGACCCTAGCTCAGGAGGCCGCCATGCGCAGATTGCTCCCGCTCCTTCCGCTGACGCTGCTCGCCGCCGGATGCGGCCAGGATGCCCAGGTTGAGCGCTCCAGCGAAGATCTGCAGACCTTCGATTCGGGCGAGGCGCCGGCGGCGACCGACGCCGCCGACTCGCAGCGCGCGACGCGCACGAACGCCGGCCCGAACGTCTCGCCGACCGCCGCGCCGGGCGTCGCCTTCAACTACCGCTACGCCTTCCGTCTGCCCGCCGCCGCCGTTTCGGCCGTGCAGGAGCAGCATGCCCGCACCTGCGAGCAGCTTGGGATCATGCGCTGCCGGATCACCGGCATGCGCTACCGGGTCGTCAATGAGGACGACATCCAGGCCTCGCTCTCGTTCAGGCTCGACCCCGCCCTCGCGCGCCGCTTCGGCCAGGCCGGGGTAGAGGCGGTCGCGCGCGCCGAAGGCATGCTGGTCGATGCCGAGATCACCGGCACCGACGTCGGCACGTCGATCCGAACCGCCGGCCGCAACATCGCGGAGATGGAGGAGGAGCTGCGGCGGATCGAGGCGCAGCTCGCCCGCGGCGGCCAGCAGGCCGGCGACAAGTCGCAGCTCGAATATCAGGCGCAGCAGCTTCGCGACTCGATCCGCGCCGCCCGCGCCACGCGGGAAGAAGCGCAGGAGTCGCTGGCGACGACGCCGATGACCTTCCAATATGGCAGCGGCGATTTCGAGCCGGGGTTCGAGGACGGGCCCTCGTTCGGCGCGGCGGCCGAGCGCGCCTGGGACAATTTCCTCCAGGGCGTGCTGGCGATGTTCATCATCCTGGTGACCTTGCTGCCCTGGCTGCTCGCGGCGCTGGTCGGCTGGCTGTTGTTCCGGCTGGCCCGCCGCCGCTTCGGATCGAAGGCGCGGCGCGCGCCGCCCGGGCCCGTGCCCGAGGAAACGCCCGAGCTCAGCTGAGCTCGGGCTCCTGGAAAATCTCCACGGGTTCCGTCCTCGCCGCTTCGCGGACTTCCTTGAGGAGCCAGTCGCGCAGGGCCGCGATCTTGGGCTGGGTGCGGCGGCCTTCCGGATAGACCAGCCAGTGGCTGGTGCCCGGAAAGTGGAGATGCTCGAACGGCTGGACCAGCCGCCCCTGGTCGAGCTCGCTCCGCCAGAACATCGGCGTCATCATCGCGATCCCGGCGCCCGAGAAGGCCGCATTCGCCTCCATCACCTGGTTGTCGAGGACAAGCCCGGGCAGCGACTCGACCGGGCGCGCCTCGATCCCGACCTCGGCCAGCCAGTCGCGCCACCAATTGTCGGCCGGGCTCAGCCAGGTAACGTCGAGCAGCTGCTCGGGCCGCTGCAGGCGGTGGCGCTGCTGGAATTCGGCACTGCAGATCGGCGTGACGTGCGAGCGCAGCAGGAAATGGCATTTGAGCCCCGGCCAGCCGCCGCGGCCGATCCGAACCGCCGCGTGGAACTCGCCGGTCGAAAAGTCGACGATCCGGTTGTCGGTGCTGAGCCGCACCGCCAGGTCCGCGTAGCGAACCTGGAAGGCGCCGAGCCGCGGCGCCAGCCACGTGGTGGCGAAGGTCTGGGCCGTGCTGATCGAAAGCAGGCTCTGATCGTCCGCCACCAGCCCTGAAAAGGCATCTTCGAGCGTGTCGAAGGCGGAGGTCAGCATCGGCGCGATTCGGCGGCCGGCTTCGGTCAGCGAGACCCGCCCCTTGCTGCGCGCGAACAGCGGCACGCCAAGCCGCTCTTCCAACAAGCGAATCTGATAGCTCACCGCGGCCTGGGTCATCCCCAGCTCCGCGCCGGCGCTGGTGAAATTCTGGTGGCGCGCGGCGGATTCGAAGACCCTGACGGCGCTGAGCGGAGGCAGGCGGCGCATCGGTTTATCATAAGCCACACTTATGCTTGCTGTCGAGAGTTTCGTTGGCGGTCCGGACGCCGCCGCGCCATTGGTGAATGCATCGAACGAAGTTCAAACAAGGGAAAGGATCGGACGATGCGTGACGAAATGGATGCCCGCCTCTGGGTCGATCACCACCAGGAATTCGCCGACGGCATAGACCGCGGCCTTGCCGCCTTGCGCTCCGCCTTGAGCCGCTTCGCCGGCTGGGACGGAAGCAGCCACCAGCTGATCGCGCTGGTGGTGTCGTTCGCGCTGACCGCGCTGACGTTTCACTCAACCACCGCCTGAAAAGGAGAATGACCATGATCAAGTCGATCCGCAACTTCATCGCCGAGACGATGCTCGCTTTTTGCAAGCTCAACCGGATCCAGTTCGCGGCGCCCTGGAACCCTCAGCGGCGCGGCTGCTGACCGCGATGAAGGCCGCCAGGTACGACCGCAAGGGCCCGGCGCGCGACGTCCTCGTCGGCGCCGAGGCCGAGCGGCCCGTGCCGGCGTCGGACGAGGTGCTGCTCCGCATCCGCGCCCCCGGCATCAACCCCTCCGACACAAAAGGCGGGGGCGCCGGCAAGATCGTGCTTGACGTCTAGCCGCGCCGATTTACCCGTTGATCAAGCGCGCGGGAGGCCGGATGGTGCCGGCCATGACGCTCCTCCGTTTGCTGCTTTCCCTTGCCGCCGGGCCGCTGCTCGCGTTAGCCGGCTGCGCGATGGCCCAGAGCGGCGAGACCAAGGCAAGCGGGACCGACGGGCTGCTGGTCTGGCCGGACCTGCTCGAACGCGACCGGCCGCAGCCCGACGCGACGATCGCTTACGGCGCCTCGGCGCTGCAGGTCGTCGACCTGTGGCTGCCGCCCGGAGAGGGTCCGCACCCGACCGCGATCATGGTCCATGGCGGCTGCTGGCAGACCGAGATTGCGGACCGGCGCATCATGAACTGGATCGCCGCCGACTTGAGGCGCCGCGGCATCGCCGTGTGGAACATCGACTATCGCGGCGTCGACCGCGACGGCGGCGGCTATCCCGGCACCTTCCTCGACGCCGCCGCCGCCGCCGACGCGCTGCGCGAGCATGCGGCGCGCTACCGGCTCGATATCTCACGCCTCGTCGCCACCGGCCATTCCGCGGGGGGCCATCTGGCGCTGTGGCTGGCGGCGCGGCCGCGGCTGCCCGAAGGCTCGCCGCTGCGAACGGCGAATCCGATCCCGGTCCACGCCGTCGTCAGCCTCGGCGGCCTCCCGGATCTGGAGGAAGCCGCTCGCCCGCCCGGCAGCGGCTGCGGTACCGAAGTGATCGCCCGAATCTCCGGCGGCCGGTTCGAGGAGACGTCGGTCCCGCGGCTGGCGCCGCTGGGCGTCGGGCAGGTGCTCGTCAACGGACTTCAGGACCGGATCATCCCCACCCCTTACGCCGAATCCTATGCGACGATGATGCGCACCGCGGGCGACGTGGTGCGGGTGCGAATGATCGACCGGACCGGCCATGTCGAGTTGATCGCGCCCGAAAGCGAAGCCTGGGCCACGGCGGTCGAGGAAATTGAAAGTGGGCTGGCGTTGCCAAGGTGAGGGCGCTTCAAAGTGCGAGAAAGGAAAAGCACCCGTTCTAGTGAGAGCGGGCCAGGTGCGCCGCCCGCGCCAGCGGGCCATTTCTGGTGAGGAGGCTGTCCGGATCCCTGGCGACGTTTTTCACGACTTCGATCGTGGTGTCGTTATAAGCGGTCGTGGCAAGGTCCTCGGGGTCCCCGAGCACCTCCTGAAACTGCTCGAACCTGAAGCGGGACGCGAAGGTAGCGACGCCGCGGAAGGCGAGCCGGGTGCTCAAATAGCCGAGCCGATATCGTTCCAGAAGATATTCGAGGTTGTCGAGTTCGCGCCACACGTACATCTGCATCGGGTCGACGTGTGGCCGGGCCTTGCCGACTCGGGCTCCCTCGGCGTCGACTCGGAACCGCTCGATCCTGCATGTCGAGTTTTCGGTCGGCTGAACCAGGCAAATCTCCGCCAGGGAATCATCTTCGAGCCTAATCTTCTCACGGCTGTCGTTGACGATACAGAGGCGCTCGTAAAATTTGTCCAGGGACGCTTCGTGGCGTGACGACCTCCACTCGAAGAAGCTTCCGATCAACACTCCGGCGCCCAGGATTGCGGGAATAAGCCACTGCAACGGGGCATCCCGGTTGTCGGCTGATGGTTCAACTTTCCACGCCGCCACCGCCAAGGCGAGCACCACCGCCAGCGACCAGTAGAGACGCCAATGTGCCCACCACTCGATCGTGACCCCAAGACTCTTGAGAGATTTCCTCCGCTTTAGATGTTGGGAGATCGGTGGCACTAGCGTCTCCGCGAGTATGGCGAGCCGCCGCCCTCTAGGTAAACCCGTCATTTTATTCGTGTAACAGAGGGGCATCACTTCAGAAACAACTTTGCTTCCCGGCGCCGGCGGGCGCCGACCTCAAGCCTTGCACGCCGGGCCTGGCCGTTCCAATGCCTGCGGAATGGAGCCGTTTCCGCAACTTCCCTCCCTTGACGCCTTTGCGAGGCGACGGTGAAGCGCGAAGAAGCGGTCGCAGGGGACTTGGCCGACCCGCTGCGCGACCTGCGGGAGCGATTCATTCTCCCCAAGGGCGTCGTCTATCTCGACGGCAATTCGCTGGGGCCGCTGCCCAAGGCGGCGGCGGCGCGGCAGCAGGAGGTGGTGGCCCGCGAATGGGGCGAGTCGCTGATCCGAAGCTGGAACCAGCATGACTGGATCGGCGCGCCGCAGCGGATCGGCGCCAAGATCGCCCGGCTGATCGGCGCCCGCCCGCAAGAGGTTATCGTTGCCGATTCGACGTCGGTGAACCTGTTCAAGCTGCTGGTGGCAACGGCGCGGCTGTCGGATCGGCCGGTGCTGCTTTCCGAGGCCGGCAATTTCCACACCGACCTCCACATCGCCGGCGGCGTTGCCGATTTGCTCGGGCTTCGGCTGGACGCGGCGCCGCGCGCGCAGGTCGAGCAACGGATCGGGCGCGAGACCAACCTGCTGCTGCTCACCCACGTCCATTACAAGACCAGCGCCCGGTTCGACATGGCGGCGGTGACGGCGCGCGCCCGCGAGGCCGGCGCCCACACCGTCTGGGATTTGAGCCACAGCGTCGGCGCGGTGCCGCTCCAGCTCGGCCGCGACGGCGTCGAGCTCGCCGTCGGTTGCGGCTACAAATATCTGAACGGCGGCCCGGGCGCGCCCGCCTTCCTCTACGTCGCCGAGCACCTCCAGGACCGGTTGGTCTCGCCGCTGCGGGGCTGGATGGGCCATGCCGCGCCGTTCGACTTCACCGACGATTACGACCCGGCCGCCGGCATCTCCCGCTTCCTCGCCGGCACGCCGCCGATGCTCAGCCTGCTGGCGTTGGAAAGCGGCGTCGACAACTTCGACGGCGTGACGATGGAGCGGCTATGGGCGAAGTCGGTGGCCCTGTTCGACGTCTTCCACGCTCTCGTCGAGCAGCGCTGCCCGGAGCTCGAGTGCATCAGCCCGCGCGAGCCGGGCGCGCGCGGCAGCCACATCTCGTTCCGCCATCAGCACGCCTTCGAGATATGCCAGGCGCTGATCGCCGACGGCGTGATCGGCGACTTCCGCGCCCCCGACGTCATCCGCTTCGGCCTGACGCCGCTCTATCTCGGTTTCGCCGACCTGTGGGAAGCGGTCGAGCGGATGGCCCGGATCCTCGACGGCGGGAGCTGGCGCGACCCCCGCTTCGCCAGGCGCGGCAAGGTGACCTGAGCGGTTTGCCCTGCGCCGGGCGCTCCTCTATAGAGCCCATCCTTTCGGGGCCGCAGCCCGATCCTTCAACCGGAGCTATTCGCGCCATGTCCCGCCGCCGCATGATTTACGAGGGCAAGGCCAAGATCCTCTACGAGGGGCCGGAGCCGGGCACCCTGATCCAGTATTTCAAGGACGACGCCACCGCCTTCAACGCCCAGAAGCGGGGCACGATCAGCGGCAAGGGCGTACTCAACAACCGCATCTCCGAGCACATCTTCACGCTTCTTGGCGGCATCGGCATCCCCACCCATTTCGTGCGCCGGCTCAACATGCGCGAGCAGCTGATCCGCCAGGTCGAGATCGTCCCGATCGAGGTTGTGGTAAGGAACGTCGCCGCCGGCACGCTGTCGCAGCGGCTCGGCATCGAGGAAGGGACCCAGCTCCCGCGCACCATCATCGAATATTATTACAAGGACGATGCGCTCGGCGACCCCTTGATCGCCGACGAGCATATCGCCTGCTTCGGCTGGGCGAGCCAGGAGGAGATGAACGACATCGCCGACATGGCGATCCGGATCAACGACTTCCTGTGCGGCCTGTTCGCGGGCATCGGCATCCGGCTGGTCGACTTCAAGCTTGAATTCGGCCGTTTGTGGGAAAATGAATATGCCCGCATCATCCTCGCCGACGAGATCAGCCCGGACGGCTGCCGCCTCTGGGACATGAGCTCGGGCGAGAAGCTCGACAAGGACCGCTTCCGCCGCGACCTCGGTGGCGAGGCCGAAGCCTATCAGGAGGTCGCGCGCCGGCTCGGCCTGTTGAAGGACGGCGACGCCAACATGGTCCTCGACCTCGAGCAGCACCGCCAGAAACGCGGCAAATAGCGTCAGCTCTTTGCTCCCACCGGCGGGGGCGCGGCCGGCTCCCGGCTAGAGCGGCGGCTCGACGACGATTTCGCTCTTCAGGGAATTGGCGATGAAGCAGCGCTCATGCGCCTCGTGGTGCAGGCGTTCCAGCTCCTGGGGCTGGGGTTCGCGCCCGGCGAAGACGATCCGCGGTCGAAGCACGATGCGCGTGACGGCAATCCGCCCGGGAGCGATCCCCCCCATCTCCCCTTCCGCCTCGTCCTCATAGCTTTGGACCTCCAGCCCCGCCTGTTGGGCCAGCGACAGGAACCAGAGCATGTGGCAGGAGGCGGCAGACGCGACGAGCGCTTCTTCGGGATCCACCGCCGCGGGATCGGACAGGGGCGGGGGGACGACCGAAGGCGACGAGGAGCCGGCCAGGACGGCGCCGCCGTCGAAGCTGATCTCGTGCCGCCGGCTGTAGCGGCCCGACGCGAAGCCGCCGTCAGATCGCCAACGCAGGCGCGCGCCATGTTTGCTCACCGCCTGATCTCCCTGAGTGCCGCCACTACCGCGCCGGCGAGGCTGCGATCAAGAAGTCGGTAGCCGCCCGTCAGGAGCGGTCGTCGTGGCCGATCGGGCTGACGCCGCCGGGCGGGCGGTTGTCGGGGCTGCGCGCGCTAGCCCGGGAGCCGCCCATGCCGCCCGGGTCGCCTGGGTCGGGCGGCGACGGCTCGGAAGCGCCGCCTTCGCTGGTGGCGCGGCCGCTCAGCGCCGGGCCGCCGCCGGTGCCCGCCACCGCGGCGCCGCCGCCGATCGCCTCGTCGGCCGAAGCGTCGCCGGCGGCGAGGCTGCCGCCTTCGCGCTCGTCCTCGCCGCGGTCGGCTTCAGCGACGTCACCGCCCTCGCGGACCGCTTCCGTTGGGCCGGTGCCGCCGGTGCCGCCATCGGTGCCGCTGCCGATCGCGGGCTTGAATTCGTCCTGTGCCATGACGTCGCTCCTGAAAATCAGAACTCGCCATGGCCAACGCCGCCGCGGACGCGACGTTCCTGCGTGAGGATGTCTCGGACGCGGCCGCGACGAAATGGGGGCTGGCGTCGCCGCCAGCCCCCACTGTCCCGTCGCGGAGGGACGCCAGGCCTGGGAGGCGAGGCAGTCCGCTTGGGCGGTTTCGAGAAAAGCGGCTGAGCCGGGGGCACGGCCGCCATTCCTCAGGGGTCCTTGTCAGGCGCCGGAGCGCCTTCGGGGTTTCCCCGCAGCTCCCCGTCAGGGCCGAAGCCCTGGCGGTTCGCCGCTCGGCAGATCCGAAAAGCCGGAGGCCTTCCGGCCCCGCCGTCGTGGACCGCAAGCTTGCGCCTCGGATCCGCTCCGGCAGGGCCGCCCGGCACGAGGCCAGGCGGTCCGCCCGACAGGCGCCCGGCCGAAGCCGATAACCCGCCGCTTCGCAGCTCCCGGGCCGAAGCCCGGTCCTGCCCGGCCGGATCCGGGCCGAAGCCCTTCCCCGTCCGGTGGCAGCCGGCCGGACGTGCGTCCGCCTTGCTGCCGGGCGTTCGCAGGCCCGAAGGACCGCTCCCGCCTGGTTGGCCGCGAACCCGAAGGTCCGCTGAGCCGTGGGCACTTTACGAAGCCTGCCGCTGTCGCATCCGCTCAAGGGCAAGCCCGCAGCTTCCGCCTGGCGGCGGCTTCGTCAGCCGCCCTGCCTTTCGCGGGGGGAGGAGGAGCTGCCTGGTGGGACAGCGCATCCTTTTCCGCTCGGGCTGTGTCCTCGGAAGGTTTCCGATCCGTTGCCGGTTCGAAGCCCCCCTCGGCCACGAATCGGAAGCTGTCACGGCTGCCTGATTCGGGGAAGCCGGATCCGGCTGTGGATAACGAGGATAGTGGGCATAAAGCAGTTTGATTACCCGCGCCCGCCGCCGCCGCGACCCCTCGTTCCGGCGTCGGCGAGCGCGCTTGCAGCCGCCGTTGCGCCCGCATAAAGGGGCGCCATTCCTCTGACTCAAAGGCTCGGCCCTCCGGCCGCGCATCTGCGGAAGGTTGTTGGCGGCATGGACAATCGCTTCAACACGATTGCGGGCTGGGTGCTTGGCGGCGGAATCGTGCTGCTCGGTGCCTCGCTCGTCACCGGCGAAATGTTCAAAAGCGAGCGGCCCGAGAAAATGGGCTATCCGATCGCCGGCGTCGTCGAGGAGGCGGCGGACGGCGCCGAGGCCGAGCCGCCGATCGCCGCTCTGCTCCAGACCGCCGACGCCACGGCCGGTGAGGCGGTGTTCCGCAAGTGCGCTGCCTGCCACACGGTCGCTCAGGGCGGGCCGAACCAGCTCGGGCCCAATCTGTGGGGCGTGATGGGCGAGCCGATCGGTACGGGCCACGCCGGCTACGCCTTCTCGGAGGCGCTGCGCAGCAAGGGCGGGACCTGGACCTGGGAAGCGATGAACGAATGGCTGCGCAGCCCCCGCGCCTTCGCGCCGGGCACGAAGATGACCTTCGCGGGCCTCGGCGACGCGGAGGACCGGGCCAATCTGATGGCCTATCTGAACCAGCAGGGCAGCAACTTGCCGCTGCCGCCGCCGCCCGCGGCGGCCGGCAATCCCGCCGAGGCGGCGGCAGCCCAGGCCGACGCCCCGGCGCAGGGCGACATGGGCTCCGAGCAGCCGCAGCTCAATGCCACGACGACGCCCCGCACCGAAGGCACCGTCAAAGGTCCCGCCGCGCCCGATACCTCAGGCCAGGCAGGGCAGCAGCAGCAGCACTAGGCTTCTCGGCTGCCGCCGCAGCCGGGCATTTTGGCGCTCGCGCCATAATAGGTGCACACCCGTTCCCAGGCCTCGTCGGCGGTTTCGCAGAAGCTGAATAGGTGAATGTCGTCGGGAGCGATGACGCCCTCGTCGGCCATCGCCTCGAAGTCGACGATCCGCTCCCAGAATTCGCGGCCGAAGAAGAGGATCGGCAGCGGTTTGATCTTGTGGGTCTGGACGAGGGTGAGCAGCTCGAACGCTTCGTCCATCGTTCCGAAGCCGCCGGGAAAGACCGCAACCGCCCGCGCCCGCAGGAGGAAGTGCATCTTCCTGAGCGCGAAATAGTGGAAGCGGAAGGAGAGTTGCGGCGTCACGAAGCGGTTCGGCATCTGCTCATGGGGGAGGACGATGTTGAGACCGATCGTGTCGCGCCCCTCGTCGGCCGCGCCGCGATTGGCCGCCTCCATGATCGAGGGGCCCCCGCCCGAGCAGACCACGAAATGCCGCCGTCCCTCGGCATCGGGCTCGACCCGGCTGGCGAGTTGGGCCAGCTTTCGCGCCTCGTCATAATAGCGGGACTTGGCCTTGAGCGCCTGCGCGATCCGGCGCTGCTGATCCGTCCCGGCCGTCTCGACCAGCGTGTCGGCCTTGGCGGGCTCGGGGATGCGCGCCGAGCCGTAGAAGACGAAGGTCGAGGCGATCCCCGCTTCGTCCATCAGCACATCCGGCTTCAGAAGTTCGAGTTGGAAGCGGACCGGCCGCAAATCCTCACGCAGCAGGAAGTCCATGTCCTGGAAGGCGAGGCGATAGGCGGGATGGACCGTCTGCGCCGTCTCCGTCTGCTGCGCCGCGGCCTCGGCTTCGACGCGGGCCGGGTGGAAAACGCGCTTCGGTGGGACGGGATCGGCCATCGCGGCGCGGCTTAGCGGCAATAAGGGCCGCGTCCCATATCGAAATGGAAGTGGTTGTAGTGATACGCGTTCGCATCCGGGCCGAGGCCGATGTTGAAGCGCCGGCACCCGCCCTCGTGGATCGTGCGCAGGAAGCGGCGGACGCGCTCGCTCCCGCCGTTCCACCCTTCCTCGACGGTGATCCGGCGGCCGTCGGCGAGCAGGAAGGCGGACACGTCGACGGCATTGGCGAACGCATGTTCGCTCAGCCGCCCTCCGGAACTGCCGTTGACGCCGCGGCAGGCATAGGTGCCCATCGTCTCGATCCGCCGCACCGGCGAGTCGAGGAAGCGCTCGGCGGCGGGCTGGACCGATTCCCGTGCCCAGCGCGCGAACTGGCGGGCGAGCGGACAGGTCATCGCGCCGAGATTGGTGACCGGCGTGCCGATCTCCAGCAGCTGCACCGACCCCACCGCCGAGCAGCCGCGCTCGAAGCGCCGATCCTCGAGAACTCGGAAGCGGACCTCCTCGCGCGCCAGTTCGATATGGCATTGCAGCGTCGCGCGGCGGGGGTCCGTCCTTGTCGGCTGCTCGGCGCGCGGCGGGTTGCGCCGGCCGCCTCCGCCGCCCGGAATGCATGCCGCCAGCATCAGCAGCATCGCCAGTGCCAACCCCCACCGCACCGTCGAAGCGTGATTCACCGCCTTCGCCCCGTCAATCGGGACGAGTCGAAGCGTGGGCGGCTTGCGACAAGCCCCCGCGGCCCCTAATCCCCGGCGCGGGCCACGCCGTCCCAACGCGGCGCGCGCTCTCTGCGAGGAGAGTTACGAGTGTCGAACCCAAAGCCGGACGCGCGGCCTGCGCGTCCCTATTTTTCCTCCGGCCCGTGCGCGAAGCCGCCCGGCTGGTCCCCCTCCAAGCTGGCGCTGGGCTGCCTCGGCCGCTCGCACCGGTCCAAGCTCGGCAAGGCGCGCCTCGCCCATGCGATCGAGCTCACCCGACACGTGCTGCGCGTGCCGGCAAGCCACCGCATCGGCATCGTGCCGGCCTCCGACACCGGCGCGGTAGAGATGGCGCTGTGGAGCCTGCTCGGGCCGCGTGCGGTGACGATGCTGGCCTGGGAAAGCTTCGGCGAGGGCTGGGTGACCGACGTGGCCCGGCAGCTCAAGCTCGAGGCGACTGTGATGCGCGCGGATTACGGCGCGCTCCCCGATCTCGATCAGGTCGACCCCGCGGCCGACACGGTCTTCACCTGGAACGGCACCACGTCCGGCGTGCGCGTCCCGAACGGCGACTGGATCGCCCACGATCGGGATGGCCTGACGATTTGCGACGCCACCTCGGCGGCGTTCGCGGTCGACCTCCCCTGGAACAAGCTCGATGTCGTCACCTTAAGCTGGCAGAAGGTGCTCGGCGGCGAAGGCGGCCACGGCGTGCTCATCCTCGGCCCCCGCGCCGTCGAGCGGCTCGAGAGCCACACGCCGACCTGGCCGCTGCCCAAAATCTTCCGCCTCACCAAGAGCGGCAAGCTGATCGAGGGCCTCTTCAAAGGCGAGACGATCAATACGCCCTCGATGCTCGCCGTCGAGGATTATATCTGGGCGCTCGAATGGGCCGAGCTGCAGGGCGGCCTTTCCGCCCTGATCGCCCGCGCCGACGGCAATGCCGCCGCGCTCGACGCCTGGGTCGAGCGGACGCCGTGGGCGGAGCATCTCGCCGCCGACCCCGCCACCCGCAGCAATACAAGCGTCTGCCTCAAATTCGCCGAAGCCTCGGCCGGCCGCCTCGATGAGGACGGGCAGCGCGCGCTCGCCAAGCGGATCGAGGCCCTGCTCGAAGCCGAGGATGCCGCGTATGACATCGCCGGCTATCGCGAGGCGCCGCCCGGCATTCGTATCTGGTGCGGGGCAACGGTCGACAGCGACGACGTCGAAGCGCTCGGCCCTTGGCTCGACTGGGCCTTTCACGAAGCCCTCGAAGGGTAGGAGCAGCCATGCCCAAAGTGCTGATCTCCGACCCGATGGACCCTAAGGCGGCGGAGATATTCCGCGCCAACGGCGTCGACGTGGACGAACGCCCAGGTCTTTCGAAGGACGAGCTGAAGGCTATCGTCGGCGGCTATGACGGCCTTGCGATCCGATCCGCCACCAAGGTGACGGCCGAGCTGCTCGAGGCCGCCGCGAGCCTCAAGGTGATCGGACGCGCCGGCATCGGCGTCGACAACGTCGACATCCCGGCCGCCACCGAGCGCGGCGTCGTCGTCATGAACACGCCGTTCGGCAATTCGATCACCACCGCCGAGCATGCGGTGGCCTTGATGTTCGCGCTCGCCCGCGAGCTCCCCGCCGCCGATTATTCGACGCAGGCCGGCAAGTGGGAAAAGAACCGGTTCATGGGGGTGGAGCTCACCAACAAGACGCTCGGCCTGATCGGCTGCGGCAATATCGGCTCGATCGTAGCCGACCGGGCGCTCGGCCTCAGGATGAAGGTGATCGCCTACGACCCCTTCCTGACGCCGGAGCGGGCGATCGACCTCGGGGTGGAGAAGGTCGACCTCGACGAGCTGCTCGCGCGCGCCGACTTTATCACGCTCCATACGCCGCTCACCGACCAGACCCGCAACATCCTCTCGCGCGAGAATCTCGCCCGCACCAAGCGGGGCGTGCGCATCATCAATTGCGCCCGCGGCGGCCTGATCGACGAGGCCGCCCTCAAGGACGCGCTTGAAAGCGGTCATGTCGCCGGAGCGGCGCTCGACGTCTTCGCCGAGGAGCCCGCCAAAGCCAGCCCGCTGTTCGGCGCGCCCGGGCTGATCGCGACGCCCCATCTCGGCGCGTCCACGACCGAGGCGCAGGTCAACGTCGCCATCCAGGTGGCCGAGCAGATGTCGGACTTCCTGATCCGCGGCGGAGTCATCAACGCTCTCAACATGCCGTCGCTGAGCGCCGAGGAAGCGCCTCGGCTGCGGCCCTATATGGAACTGGCGGAGAAGCTCGGGTCGCTGGTCGGACAGGTCGAGGGGCGCCGCATTGCCGGCGTCGCCATCGAAGTCGAAGGCGCCGCGGCCGGGCTCAACCAGAAGCCGATCACCGGCGCCGTCCTGGCCGGGCTGATGCGGGTCCATTCGGACAGCGTGAACATGGTCAACGCGCCTTTCCTGGCGAAGGAGCGGGGGCTCGACGTCCGCGAGGTGCGGCACGACCGCGAGGGCGATTACCACACGCTGGTGCGGGTCACCGTCGCCACGCCCGACGGCGACCGCTCGGTGGCCGGGACCTTGTTCGGCAATGCCGCGCCGCGCCTGGTCGAGATGTTCGGCGTCGCCGTCGAAGCCGACCTTGCCGGCGAGATGATCTACATCGTCAACGAGGACCGGCCCGGCTTCATAGGCAGGCTCGGCACCATCCTCGGCGAAGCCGCAGTGAACATAGCCACCTTCCACCTCGGCCGGCGCCAGGAGGGAGGCGAGGCAGTCGCGCTCGTCGCGGTGGACGGCCATATCGGCGAGGGGGTGGTGGGCCAGCTCGAATCGCTGCCGGGCGTCAGGCGGGTGAAGCCGCTGCGATTCTGACTAGAGCTGTGCTAGGCAGAGGCGGGAAAGGGATCGACGCCATGCGCCTGTTGCTTCTGATCTGCGCCTTGCTTTTCGCCGCGCCCGCGGCCGCGCAGGAGCCGGAATGGCGCACCGCGCCCGAATATGACGTGCTGCTGAGCCCCTGGGATTTCGAGCCCGATCCGATCCGCCTCCCCGCCAACCGGCCGGTGAAGCTGCGCTTCGTCAATCAGGGGCAAGCCAC
This sequence comes from Allosphingosinicella sp., assembly GCA_036386375.1. GTDB lineage: Bacteria > Pseudomonadota > Alphaproteobacteria > Sphingomonadales > Sphingomonadaceae > Allosphingosinicella. The sequence goes on from DASVVV010000063.1 coordinate 41,065, forward strand.
GTTCAGCTTCTCGGCCGACGGCTTCTTCCGCGCGGCGCGGCTGCGCTCGCGCGACGCCGACGTGGTCCGCAGCGGCCAGATCCGCCTTGCCCCCGGCGAGCGGCGGACGATCGCTCTGGTGCCGCGGCCCGGCCGATACCGCGCCCGCAGCGGCAACCTCATCCATCGCCTGCGCGGCATGAGCGCGCGCATCATCGTGGAGTGAAGAGATGGCCAGGCTCAAGGTCCCGAAGCGTGTCGCCGGGGTGAAGATACCCAAGAAGGTGCGTAAGAAGGCCAATAGGGCGATTCGCCTCGCAGGGAATCCAGTGGTGCGCGAAGTCGCCGCAGCGGCGGTGGGAGCCGCCGCCGCCAAGGCCGATCGCGGCGCGGCCGGGGCGGCGGCGCGCACGGCGATGACCGACCCCGAACGCTTCGTCGAAACCCTCAAGGCGGCCGTGCTCGACGGCTTCCAGCGCTTCCTCGACGGTGTCGAGGACGGCCTGCGCAGCGCCGCCGACAGCGCGGCCGAGGCAGGCGACCCAGTCGCGCCGCCGCAGGGCGGGAAGCGGCGCGCCGCTAACGGGTCGTCGGGACGCGCCGCTCAGGACTAGCGCCGCCGCGCAGCTGCCCGCGGATCGCGCCGCCCGGAAAAGCCGCCGTATGAACGTTCACGTAGAACCTGTGAGGCTGCAGGCTGAGCTCGCGCGCGAGCGCCGGCGCGACGGGCGCGCAACCCTCGCTCCGGCCGCCGGCCGCCGGCGGCGTCAGCGGCACCACCGGAGGTCCCGCACTCCCCTCGGCCCCGCGGTGGATATGGGCGGCGGTCGCCGCATCGATGCCGTTTGCGTAGAGCCTCCAGCAGATGCGCTCGTTCGCAGGTTCGGCGCGAAGGGTGGCGATCCCGGTGCCGTCGCTGTCGCCGGGGCCGGGCACCTCCTGCAGGCCAGTCATCGTCACGCTGAGGTCGGATCGGGGCGGGCCGCCGGTGGTGCAGCCGGCCAGTGCCACGAGGGCGGCCGTCGCGAGCATGCGCATCCTTATGTCTCCTGAAATGTGCCGGCCCAATGCCGGAGCAACGTGTTGGCGATGGCGAAAGGCGGCGGCGCCAGGAAGGGCGCGTTCGGATCGCCAGCCAGCGCGGCCTCGACGCCGGCGTGCCCCACCCACATCGCATCCTCGAGTTCCGTGAGGTCGAGCGCCAGCGCGTCGGAGGAGGCGTCAGCGATGCAGGCGATCATCAACGATCCCGGGAAGGGCCAGGGCTGGCTGGCGACGTAGCGGACGTTGCCGACGCGCAGGCCCGCTTCCTCGAACAGCTCGCGCTCGACCGCTTCCTCGATCGACTCCCCCGGCTCGACGAAGCCGGCCAGTGCCGAATAGCGCCCTGCCGGATATTGCGGCTGGCGCCCGAGCAGCACTCGGCCGCGATGCTGGGCCAGCATGATCACGACCGGATCCACGCGTGGAAAATGCTCGGCGCGGCACCCGGAGCAGCGTCGGCCCCAGCCGCCTCGGAACGCCTCGGTGGCGGCGCCGCAATGGCCGCAGAAAAGATGGCGGTTATGCCATTCGTTGAGGCTGCGGGCGGCGCCCCAGATCGCCGCGTCGCGCGGGCTCATCAGGGCGAGCAGTCGGAACACGCTCCACGCCCGCCGTCCCAGAACCTCGGCGCGCACCAGCGGCGCGAATAAAGGCGCCTCCTCCTCGAGGCCGAGGAAGATCAGCTCGGTCTCGACGCCTTCGAGCGCCGACCAGAGCAGCCGCCCCTCGTCGTCCAGCACCGGATCCAGCTCCGCCAGCTGCAGAATCCGCGCTCGTTCGTGCCCAGCCAGAGCCCTTAGCGCCGCCTCGTCGAGCCTGAGCTGGTCGGCCCGGTCAAGGCCGGCGCCAGTGAAGCCGGGACGCGTCACGCCGCCCGCCACTCGGCGCCGCGCTGGGCGAGCTTGGCGAAGAGCGTGGGCAGGCCCGCTTCGCCGATGCGCTCGACCGGCCACCAGATGCCCTCCGGCCGCCGCTCGGCTTCCGCGCACATCAGCCGCATGCGCAGCGCGAAATGGGTGAAGACATGGTCAACCGCACCCGCCTCGTGCCAGGCGACCGTCGCCGGCTCCCTTTCGGGAAGGCCCAGCATGCCGCCGAGCAGCCCCCGCTGCGGCCGTCGCTCGAGCAGCACGTGGCCGCCATGCTCGAGCCAGTAGGCCGTCCCCTGCCGGTGCGGCTTGGCGGCTTTGGCCGGCTTCGCCGGATAGAGCCACGGTTTCCCGTGGCGATATGCCTCGCAATGGGAGGTCAGGGGGCAGCGGGGGCAATCGGGCGCCCGCGGCAGGCAGACGGTCTGCCCCAGCTCCATCATCGCCTGGGTGAACTCGCCCGCTCGTGCTCGCGGCACTAGCGCCGCCGCGCGTGCCTCGATCAAGGCGCGCCCCTGCGGGAGCGGCCGATCGATCGCGAACAGTCGCGCGACGATCCGCTCGACGTTCGCGTCCACGGCAACGGCATCGCGCCCGAAGGCGATCGCCGCAATGGCGGCGGCGGTGTAGCGGCCGATGCCGGGGAGCGCTCGAAGCTGCGCTTCGGTGTCGGGGAAGTTGCCGTCGAGCTCGCCCGCTACCTTGCGCGCGCAGGCGAGCAGGTTGCGGGCGCGGGCATAATAGCCAAGGCCTGCCCAGGCGGCCATGACCTCGGCATCTTCGGCCGCGGCGAGCGCGGTCACGTCAGGCCAGCGGCCCGTGAAGACTTCGAAATAGGGCCGGGCATGGGCGACGGTGGTTTGCTGGAGCATGATCTCCGACAGCCACACCCGATAGGGGTCCGCCCGGGCCCCGGTTTTAGGCCGCCACGGCAGCTGTCGCTTATCCACAGCATACCAACATAAAAGGGCATTTGACGCATCGACGGCCATGCGCCGCCTATGCCATGCTCCCTCTCATGGCGAAATCGGGCGGGCCAGGAAAAAAGGCGGGGGCTGAGCCGGCCAGGTCGCGGCGGATGCGCGCCGTCTCCGACCTCCTGCCCGAGGTCGGGGGTGCCGCCTTCCGCCGCTTCGGCTTCGTCCAGTCGGCGATCGTCAGCCGCTGGCGCGAGATCGTCGGCGAGCGCTACGCCGCCGTCTCCTCGCCGGAATGCATCCGTTTCCCCCACGGCCGCAAGAGTCACGGCACGCTGACCCTGGTCGTCCAGGGGGCCCACGCGCCGATGATGCAGCATGTCGCGCCGGCCATCGTCGAGCGCGTCAACCGCTTCTTCGGCTATGCGGCGGTCGAACGCCTCAGCTTCCGGCAAGGTATCGTTCAGGTGGAGAAGGCGAAACCCCGCGCCGCTCCGCCGTCGCTGCGGCCCATCCCGGCCGAATTGGGGGACTCGCTGCGCGCGGTGGCGGATCCGGAGCTGCGCGCCTGTCTTGAATCCCTTGCGCGCGGGCTCTCGTCCGGCGAAGGGGCGCCGGTCGTGACCTCGATCCCGGTCGTGGGCAGAATTGGTGGAGACAGGAAAAGATGAAAGCAGGTTTCAGCGCCGTCACCCTTGCCGTAGCCATGATCCTTTCGGGCTGCGGCGACGGCGGCGGCAATTTGAACGAGGCGGCCGCCAACACCAACGCGGCGCTGCCCCAGATCCCGGCCCCCAATAACGGCGACTGGACCCAGGTGGTCAGCCAGACGCCGGACGGCGGCTACCGGATGGGGAATCCCGACGCACCGGTGAAGCTGGTCGAATATGCCTCGCTGACCTGCCCGCATTGCGCCCGCTTTTCCGAGGAAGCGACCGCGACTCTGCGCGACACCTATATCCGTTCGGGCCAGGTGAGCTGGGAGTTCCGCAACTTCCTGCTCGGAGCGCCCGACGTCGCCCTCTCCGTCCTCGCGCGCTGCCAGCCGCCGGCGGCTTTCTTCGGGGCTGTAGAGCAGATCTTCCGCCAGCAGCAGGAATTCGTGGGCGCGATCGACGAAGCGGAATCGCAGCGCATCAGCGCGCTCCCGCCGGAGCAGCAGATCGCGCCGCTCGCAAGGGCGATGGACCTCGACACCTTCTTCGCGCGCCGCGGCATGCCGGAGCCGCGCTTCAACGAATGCCTGGGCAACCGGCAGGCGGTTCAGCAGCTCACCGAAATGACCAGCCGGGCGAACACGGAGCTGCAGGTGGATTCGACGCCGACCTTCATCATCAACGGGGAGAAGCTCGACGTCCATGACTGGGCCGGCGTGCAGCAGCGGCTGCGCACCGCGGTCGGCGGCTGAGATGAAGACTAAGCTCCTCTTCGCGGCCGCCGCGCTCGCTGGGCTTCCCGTCCACATCGTTCCGGCCGGCACCGCGCTCGCCCAGGCGCAGCGCGACTGGACACAGGTCGTTTCCCGCACGCCCGAGGGCGGCTTCCGGATGGGCAACCCCAATGCGCCGGTCAAACTGGTCGAATATCTGTCGCTGACCTGCTCGCACTGCGCCCACTTCGCCCACGAAGGCACGCCGCGGCTGATTCAGAACTATGTGCGAAGCGGGCGGGTGAGCCTCGAATATCGCAACTTCGTTCTCAACGCCTACGACCTCGCCGCCTCCTTCCTCAGCCGCTGCGCCGCGCCGCAGGACTATTTCGCGCTCAACCACGCGATACTCGGCGGCCAGGAGCAGTGGATGGGGCGGATCGAGGGCTTCACGGCGGAGCAGCGCCAGCAGCTGCAGAGCCTTCAGCCTATCCAGGGGATGCAGCGAATCGTCGCCTGGACCGGGCTCGACGCGATCGGCGCCCGTCACGGCATCTCCGCCGAGGAAGCGCGGGCCTGCCTCGGCAACCAGAGCCAGCTCGACCGCGTCTTGCAAATGCGCGAGGCCGGCGACACCGCGGGAGTCCAGGGGACGCCGAGCTTCGCCATCAACGGCCGGCTGGCCCCCAACGTTCACGACTGGGCCTCGCTGGAGCCGCTGTTGCGGGCGGGACAGTAACGGCGAAGCCGGGAGGGCAAGCGGGGGCAGGTGCAGGTAAGGCGTCTCAAGCTTTCGGGGTTCAAGAGCTTCGTCGAACCGGCGGAGCTGATCGTCGAGCCCGGCCTAACCGGCATCGTCGGCCCGAACGGCTGCGGCAAGTCCAACGTCCTTGAGGCGATTCGCTGGGTGATGGGCGAATCCTCGCCCAAGTCGATGCGCGGCGCCGGCATGGATGACGTCATCTTCGCCGGAACGGCGCTGCGCCCGGCGCGGGAATTCGCCGAAGTGTCGATGCTGGTCGAGCGGCCGGCGCGCGAGGTCGACAGCGAAGCCGCGGTCGCTCCGGCCGGCGAGGTCGAGATCACGCGCCGCATCGAGCGCGGGGCCGGCTCCGCCTATCGGGTCAACGGCCGCGACGTGCGGGCCAAGGACGTCGCCTTGCTGTTCGCCGACGCCGCCACCGGCGCCCACAGCCCGGCGCTGGTCAGCCAGGGCCGGATCAGCGCCGTCATCGCCGCCAGGCCGACCGAGCGGCGCCAGCTGCTCGAGGAAGCGGCCGGGGTTGCCGGCCTTCACGTCCGGCGCAAGGACGCCGAGCAGAAGCTGCGGGCGGCCGAGACGAACCTCACTCGAATCGACGAGATGCTTGTCGACATGGAGCAGCGCGCCGCCGCCCTCCGCCGCCAAGCGCGCGCCGCAGAGCGCTATCGAAAACTTTCCGACCAGATCCGCATCGCCGAGGGCCGGCTGATCTTCGCGCGCTGGCGTGAGGCCGCGGAGGCGGCCGAGGCGGCGCGGAAGGAGGCGCAGGCGGCCGAGGCGGCGGTCGCGCAGGCCGGCGAGGCGCAACGGGCCGCCGCGGCTTGGCAGAGTCTGGCTGCAAGCGACCTCGCCGACAAGCGCAAGGCCGCCGAGGCCGCGCGCGAGCGTTCCTCGGAGCTTGGTCACAAGCTCGCCGCGCTCAAGGCGGAGCGCGACACCGTCCGCCGCCGCATCGGCGAGCTTGCGGAACGGCAGCGGACTTTGGCCGCCGACCGGGAGCGCGAGGAAGCGCTGAAGGCCGACGCGGCCGGCGCGCTGGCGCGGCTCGAAGAGGAGCTTGGGGCGATCGCCGCGCGCCTGGCCGAAGCGGAGAGCCGCCGGGCCGCCATCGACATCAGCAGCATCGAGCTCGAAGATGCGGCCCGCGCCGCCGACACGGCCCTCGGCCAGATGCGCGCGCGCCAGGCGGCGGAGCAAGCGGAAGCGCGGGTCGTGCAGGCGGCGCTCGAAGCGGCGCGGCAGAAGCTCGCCCGCGCCGAGGCCGAGGCCGCGCGCATCGCGGAGCAGATGGAGAACCTCGGCGGCAGCGCGGCGCTCGAAGCGGCAGCGCAGGCCGCGCGGGCCAAGCGCGAATGCGCTGAGAACGACCTCGCCGAGGCGACGGCGTCCATCGCCGCGGCCGACGCCGCCCGTCAGCAGGCCGCCGCCGAACGTGACCAAGCGGAGAGCGAGGCCGCCGCCGCCCGCGCCGCCCTCGCCGCGCTGGAATCGGAGGCCAAGGCGCTGATCCAGGCGGTCGAAAATGTCAGCAGCGATCGCGCTATCAGCCGGATGCGGGCCGAGCGCGGCTATGAACGCGCCCTCGCCGCCGCGCTCGGCGACGATCTCGACGCCGCGATCGAAGGCGAAGGTCCCCGACGCTGGGCCGGAGCGGTCGTCGCGGCCGGAGATCCCGCCTTGCCGGCGGGGTGCGAGTCGCTGGCCGAGCGAGTGCAGGCGCCGGCGGCCCTGCTCCGCCGGCTGCGCCAGATCGGCGTCGTCGAAAGCGACGACGGCGGCATCGCGCTCGCCGTCGGCCAGCGCCTGGTGACGCGGGACGGGCGCCTGCGGCGCTGGGACGGCTTTGTCGCCACCGGCCTCGGCGCTGCCGCCGCCGAACGGCTGATCCGCGTCAACCGCCTCGCCGAAATCGAGCAGGCGCTGCCGCCGGCCGGGGCCGCAGTCGAAGCGGCCGAGCGGTCCGGCGCGAAGGCGCGCTCGACCATGGCGGAGGCGCGCGACGCCGCTGACGCCGCCCGCCGCAGGGAGGCGGAAGCCGCCGCCGTGATCCGCCAGGCCGAGCGCGAGGAGGACAGCGCCTCGGTCGAGCTGGAGCGGCTCGCGTTGCGCCGCACCGGTCTCGCGGAGCGCGCCGCCCAGGCGGAAGCCGACCTCGGCGATGCGCGATCTGGGCTGGAGCAGGCGGAGGCGGTCTTGGCCGCGTTGCCGGACGCTTCCGGCATCGAGGCTCAAGTGACCGAGCTGCGCGGGGCGGCCGAGCGGGCGCAGGCCGCCCTGGCCGAAGTCCGCGCCGACGCCGCCACCCACGCCCGCTCGGTTGGCGCCGACCGGCAGCGGGCCGAGACGGCCAAGAAGGAGCAGGCCGACTGGCGCAGCCGCGCCGCCGAGGCCGACAAGCGCCACGCCGAGTTTGGCCGGCGCATCGCTGAGGCCGAAGCGGAGGCGAAGCGGCTCGCCGACGCGCCCGGGGAGCTCGAACGGCGGATCGAGGCACTGACGGTAGATTCCGTCACGGCGTCGGAAGCGGCCCAGGCCGCCGCGTCTTATGAGCGCGCCGCCGAGGAAGTGCTCCGCCAGACCGAGGCGAAGCTCGCCGAAGCCGGCGAGGCGTTGGCCGCCGCCCGCGAAGCGCGCGCCGGCGCCGCGGCGCGCGCCGAAAGCCAGGACAGCCGCCGCGTCGAAATGGCGCGCATTGCGGGCGAGAAGTTCGAATGCCCGCCGCCGCTGCTGCCGGAGAAGGTCGGCTTCGACGAAGGCTCGATCGCCGAGGTGGCGGCCGAATCCTCGCGGCTCGAACGACAGACCCAGGAGCGCGAGCGGATCGGCCCGGTCAATTTGATCGCCGAATCGGAGCTCGGCGAGCTCGAGCAAAGCAGCGCCTCGGCCCAGGCCGAGCGCGAGGAGCTGGGTGTCGCGATCCACCGCCTGCGCGGCTCGATCGGCAGCCTCAACCGCGAAGGCCGCGCCCGCCTGCTCGCCGCGTTCCAGGACGTCGACCGCCACTTTCGAAGCCTCTTCACCACCCTGTTCCAAGGCGGTCAGGCGCATCTCGAGCTGGTCGAATCGGACGACCCGCTCGAGGCCGGCCTCGAGATCATGGCGCAGCCGCCCGGCAAGCGCCTGGCCACGCTCACCCTGCTTTCCGGCGGCGAGCAGGCGCTGACCGCGATCGCCCTCATCTTCGCGCTGTTCCTCACCAACCCGGCGCCGATCTGCGTGCTCGACGAGGTCGATGCGCCGCTCGACGACGCCAATATCGAGCGCTTCTGCGACCTTCTCGACCGCATGGTCGGCGAGACCGCCACGCGCTACCTCATCGTCACCCACAATGCCGTGACGATGAGCCGGATGCACCGGCTGTTCGGCGTGACGATGATCGAGAAAGGCGTCAGCCGCCTCGTCAGCGTCGATCTCGGCGGCGCCGAACGGCTGCTCGCCGCCGAATGAGCGCTGCGGCGTCCCGCCTCGCCGTCCTCTGGGCCGCCGCCGCGCTGTTGCTCTCGGGCTGCTGGATCGGCGACAATTTCTACCAGCTCTCGGAGTCGCGCCATGTGCTCCCCGCCGGCGACTATAGGCTGCGCGGCGACAGCGCCGGGATGCTCGATTCCGGCGCCGTGCGGGTCTCGCACCTGCCGGACGGGACCACCCGCTTGGTCCCGATCAGTGAAAACGGCACGACCGACGAGGGCGACGCCTTCGCTCTCGGCCTCGCCGCGCTCGGCGGCTCCGAAGCGCTCGCGGTCGCGTGGGTGACGGCGATGGAAGAGCAGGCGACCAACCCCGACATGCGCCTCTATGGCGTCCTGCGCCGCAACGCCGACGGCAGCCACAGCCTCCTCTTCCCGACTTGCGAAGGGGAGGGACTGACGGCGGCGCGAGCGGCCGGCGCGGAAGTGGTCGGGGGTCCCGACCGGCCCGGCTGCCGGTTCCCGAGCCGCGCCGCGCTGGAGGCGGCGCTTCGCGCGATGGCACCTCAGCTCGACAGCGGCTTCAGGCTGACCCCGCTGTTGCCGCCGGCCGGCGGGTCGGCTAGCTAAAGATCGTCCGCGTGACTGGCGCCTGACGGGTGGAGCACCACCATGGAGCGCGGACGAATGCGACGAGCCGCGCGCCTGGGCAGCAGCCTTCAAGGAGGTTCCCATGCCCGAACTGACGCCGCTTTCGATCGCCTTCCTGCTTTATCCCGACGTGACGCAGCTCGACTTCACCGGTCCAGCCCAGTTCCTGTCGCGGCTCGGCAATGCCACGGTCCACTATGTCGCCCGGACCGCCGAGCCGGTCATGACCGACGCGGGCTTTGCCATCGTGCCGACCGCCACCTTCGCCGACGTGACGATGGCGGACATCCTCTGCGTCCCGGGCGGCATCAGCTGCGTCGACGTGATGGAGGATGACGAGACCCTCGCCTGGGTGCGCACCGTCGGCGCCAAGTCGCAATGGGTGACGAGCGTCTGCACCGGATCCCTGATCCTCGGCGCGGCGGGGTTGCTCGACGGCTATCGGGCCGGCTGCCACTGGGCGTGGCGCCACCATCTGCCGCTGTTCGGCGCCGAGCCGGTGGCGGAGCGCGTAGTCTTCGACCGCAACCGGGTCACCGGCGGCGGCGTCACCGCCGGCATCGATTTCGCGCTGGCGCTGACGGCGGCGGTGCGCGGCGAGGCCCATGCGCGCGTCGTCCAGCTCGCGCTCGAATACGATCCGGCGCCGCCCTTCGACTCCGGAACGCCCGAGCGCGCAGGCGAAGCGCTTGTGGGGGTCTATCAGAAGCGCATGGAGCAACTCGCGCCGGGGCGCGAAGCGCGCATCCGGGCGGCGGCGGAGCGGCATGGCTTCGGCGGCTGAGCGCTTCGTCCCGCCCTACCCGGCGCGGCCGGCCGGGCCGGTGGCGGTGTGGCGCGGCTTTTTCGGCGAACGCGCCCGCACCGCCGTCTACGGCTGGTCCGAGCGAGCGTTCGAGCTGCCTTATTTCAAGCGCAACGTGCTCGGCTACGACGTGCACATCCCGCTCGAGCCGGAGCTGGTCCAGCACGTCCTGCTCGACAATGCCGCCAATTATGTGAAGCCCGACCTCGTCAAGAGGCTGCTCGAGCGCACCATCGGCCGCGGTCTGCTCAGTTCTGACGGACCGCTTTGGCGCGAACAGAGGCGGATCGTGGCCGCCAATTTCGCACCGGCCGCCGTCGACGGCCTGATCCCACTCTTCGCGCGCGCCGGGAGGGAAGCCGCGGAGGCGTGGCGGCCGGGCACCCGCGACATGGCTGCCGAGGCCGTCGCGGCGACGATGCGCATCATCGCCGACAGCCTGTTCGCGAGCGACCCGCGCCTGATGACGCGCGCGGCCATCGACCATATCGCCGCCGCGCTCGAAGGGGTCAGCGAGGCCCGGCTCCAGGTGCTGCTCGGGCTTCCGCTGATGCCCTGGAGCCTCCGCGGCCGCCGCGCCCACCGCGGCCAGCGCTTCCTGCGCGAGACGCTGACGCAGGTGGTGCGCGATCGGCTTCCGGACGGCGGCCCGGACGATTTCCTCGGCCGGCTCATCCGCGCCCTCAACGGAAAATTCCCCCCCGAAGAGGCGCAGGCGCTGGCGGTCGACAATGCCGCCACTTTCTACCTGGCTGGTCACGAGACCACCGCCAACGCCCTCACCTGGACGATGTACCTGCTGGCCGAGCAGCCTGAGCTTCAGGACGAGGCGGCGGAAGAGGCGCGCGCGGCGCTCGAGGCGGGGGCAGACGACGAGTCGCTGCCGGAGCGGCTGCCTCTGCTGCGGTGCGTTCTGGACGAATCGCTTCGTCTCTACCCGCCGGTTCCGCGCTTCGACCGGCAGGCCGTAGCGGCGGACCGGCTCGGCGACGCCGAGGTCGGAGCGGGCGACATCGTTTCGATCTGGCCGTGGCTCATCCACCGCCATCGCCGGCTCTGGGCGGACGCCGACGCGTTCGACCCGCACCGCTTCGGGCCCGGCGCGACGCAGCGGCACCGCTTCCAATATCTGCCGTTCGGCGGCGGACCGCGCGTCTGCGTCGGCGCCCGCTTCGCCACCGCGGAGGCGCTGACGCTACTGGCGCAATGGCTGGCCCGCTGGCGCTTCGCCCCGGTCGAAGGATATGTCGTGCGGCCGTCCGGGATGGTGACGCTTCGCCCCGCGGGCGGGCTGCCGCTCAGCCTTTCGCCTTGCTGATGTCGACCGTGCCGATCTTCCGCCCGGCGCCGCTGTCCGCGATCAACTTGGCGAGGCGCCGGGCGCGCGTCTCCGGCCTCTTGGCGCTGGTCACCCAATGCAGCGCGACTTTGCGGTAGCCGGGCGGGCGCTTCTTCCAATCGGCCCAGGCCGCTTCGTTGCTCCTGAAAAGGGCGCGCTCGTCCGGTTCCAGCGCACGCGCCTCGCTCTCGTAGGAATAATGGCTCTTATTCTCCTTGCCGAGGGCGAAGGCGCGCTCGCCGGCGGGAGTCATGAGCCCGGCGGCCGCCAAAGCGCGGTAACGCTCAAGATTGACCTTGCTCCAGACGCTGCCCTTGCGCCGGGGCGTGAAGCGGATCGTGTAGCTGTCGTCGCCGCGAGACTTCCTGATGCCGTCGATCCAGCCGAAGCACAACGCCTGGTCTCGCGCCTGCGGCCAGTCGATCGAGGGACGGCCGCTCCCCTTCTTCCAGAAGCCGACGAGCAGCTCCTCCGCCGTCGCATGGTTCGCCTCGAGCCAGCGGCGGAAATCGGCCTCCGTGGCGAAGAAGGCGGGTTCAGGCACTGCACCCGCCTTACCCCCTCCCGCTCATGCCGAACAGGGACTGAGCCTCATGAGGAGGGGCGCCGGACTATTCCGCCGGCTGCGGCGCCAGCTGCTGCCCTTTGCGCTTTGCGGCGAGGCGGCGGCGCCAGCGGCGGCTCCTGAGCCACATCAGGATGCCGGTGACGGCGAGCAGCGCCGGAATGATGCCGCCGATGAAGATGATCGTCTGCCAGAACGGCCCCATTCCCGTGCCGTCGTGCCAGCGCCGCATCAGCCGGGCTCGCGTTTCAGGACGCGGCGGGCGCGGCGGCTTGGCGACGAGGGTCGGGTCGTCGACGGCGACCTGAGCGGCTCCGCCTTCGCGCGCGAATTCGAATGTCCAAACATGGTCCCGCTCGTTCGGCCAGCCGATGCTGGCGAGAGCACCGCCGGCGTGCACGCGCGCCGCGGCCAGCGCCGCTTCGGGCGTGGCCGCCGTGCGCTCGAGCGGACGCGCCTGCGCCTGCGGACCGGGACCGCCCGCTTTCGACTGCGGCGCAGCCTCGAATCGTCCGAAAAATTGCGGAAAGGAGATCCAGGCGCCGGTGAAGGAGAGCATCGCCAGCGGCAGCAGTATCCAAAAGCCCATCTGGTGGTGGAGGTTGGCATTGGTCGAATTCTGCCGGCGCCAGCGAAAGCCGCGGCGCACGCCGCCGGTTGCCGGCCACCACAGCCACAGGCCGGTGAGGCAGGAGACGAACATCGCCACGCCGACCCAGCCGACGATCTGGCGCCCCGTCTCCGGGATCATCAGGCTGCCGTGCAGCACATGGAGGACACGAGCGGCGCCCTCGTTGCTGCCGGCCTTGTCGAGCACGCGCCCGGTCGGCGGGTCGAGCCACACGTTGGTGCGGACCGGGCGTCCGCCGCCGGGCTGCGGCGGCCGTGCCGCCTGGACCAGCACCGGTCCCTCGCCTTCGGGGTAGCGGATCGACATCACCCGCTCGCCCGGCGCGAGCACGGGCCGGGCCGCTTCAGCATAGGCGGACGGTGCGAGCGCGGCCTCACTCCCCGTAACGGCGTAGCGGCCGGGGTTCAGCGTCTCGTCGAGCCAGTCGTGCCACACCAGCGCCGAGCCGGTCAGCGAGATCGGGATGATCAGCAAGGCGAGCAGGATGCCGATCCACTTGTGGACCTGAAACCACGCGCTCCGCAGGCGCATTACCGTCGATTCGGCCATCGATTCTTCCCTCAGGTGTCCGCCCAGCGGCGCAGCAAATTGTGGTAGATACCGGTCAGCCGGATGACCTCGCCGTCGGCGTGGCCGCGGTCGCCGGCGAGCGACTGGATCGAGCGGTCGAGGTCGAACAGGATCGTTCGCGCGGCATCGTCGCGGACCATCGACTGGATCCAGAAGAAGGAGGCTGTCCGGGTGCCCTTCGTGACCGGCTCGACCCTGTGCAGGCTTGACGCCGGGTAGAGAAGGAGATGGCCGGCCGGAAGCTTGGCCGAATGGACGCCGAAATTGTCCTCGACGACCAGTTCACCGCCCTCATAGGCCTCCGGCGGCTCGAGAAATAGGGTGGCCGAGAGGTCGCTCCGGACCCGGAATTCGCTGCCGCGGTGGATGCGGACCCCATTGTCGACGTGGGTGCCGAAAGCCTCTCCGCCTTCGTAGCGGTTGAACAAAGGCGGGAAGATCTTGAGCGGAAGTGCGGCGGCGATGAACAGCGGCGAGCGCCCGAGCGCCTCCAGCACGATGCGTCCCGCCTCCCGCGCGGCGGCGCTCTCCTCCGGCAGCTGCCGGTTGCGCTTCGCCAGCGCCGACTGATGCCCGGAGGTGACGTTGCCGTCTACCCACTCACCGGCGTCGACGATGGCGCGCACCCGCGCCACGCCCGCTCGGTCGAGCAGATCGGGAACGGCGATCATCATCGGTGCGCCGCTAGCTCCTTCAAAAGCTGTAGAACAGGCTGAGCACGGCCGAGCGGCCCTCGCCGGGCGTGGCCCAGCCGCCGGTTATCGCGCCCGTCGTCGCGTTCACATTGTTGCGCACGGCGGTGAAATAGCGCTCGCTGGTGGCGTTCTGGATGTTGAGCTGGGCAGTCAGGCCGTCGGTGATCCGGTAAGCGGCGAACAGCCGGTGGATCAGGAAATCGCCGGCGTAGAATTGCCGGCGCTGCAGCAGGTTGCGCTGATGCGTGGCGAAACGGCCTTGATAGGTGAGGCCGTAGCCGAGCTCGAGCCCGAACGGGAAGCGGTAGGAAGTGAACAGGCTCGCGGAATGCCGCGGCGTTTGCAGCAACCGGTCCCCGCGTTGCGGGTCCGGTATCTGAGTGCTGTTGCCGCAGCCGGCGCTGCCCGCATTGGCGAGGCAGAAGTCGGAGACGCTCTGCAGCACCTCCGAATCGAGATAGGTGTAATTGGCGAAGATCGACCATCGCGGCGTCAGATAGCCGCTTGCCCCAAGCGCCAGCCCGTCCACGCGCGCGCGGCCGTCCAGGACCTGCGGATCGGGCGCGCCCGGCTCGTTGGCGGCCACCCGGAAGTTGGTCCGCTCGTTGCGGAACACGGCCGCCGTCAGGAGGAGGCGCCGGCCGAGCAGCTCGGCCTTCGCCCCGATTTCGTAGCTGCGAGCCCGCTCCGGCGCGACGTCGCAGAAGTTGACGAACGTGGCACCTGATCCCTGGGTGCAGTCGGTGCGCACGTTGGCGACGGCGGGCGTCTGCGAATTAGCGAAGGCGGCATAGAGGCTGGTTTGCGCGGTCGGCTTGAACACCCCTCCGGCCCGGTAGGAGAAGAGCGTCTCCGCTTGCCCCCGCGGGGCGAGCTGGTCGGGCGGCAGCGACGTGGTGCCGGGGGGATAGAAGGGCAAGGGGACGTTGATGAACCGCGCATCCGCCCGCTCCAGCCGGACCGCGGCATTGAGCTCGAACATCGGCCCGAGCTCCAGCGTATCGAAGGCGTAAGCGGCGATGTTGCTGGAATCGCCGCGCGCGCGCGCGGTGACCGTACGGTTGACCGGACCGGTATAGATGCCGGCCGGGTCGGCGATGCTGTCGATCGGTAGTGGCGCCGCTGACCCATCCGGATTGCGCGCCAGCTCCGCGGTTTCGAGGCGATAATCCTCCCACGTGAGCGAACCGCCGACGACGAGGACGTTGCGAACGGCGCCCGTTTCCCCCGCGACCCAGGTCAGATCCGTCTGCGTGTGGAGGAGGTCGTTGACCTGGTCGCGCACCCGGCCGTGCGGGCCGGTAGGCTGGAAGGAGCCGGGCGCGAGGCCCGGCGGGCATGGGAGCCCTTCCGTCGCATCCGGCCCCGCCCCGACCGGCTGCCGTCCGGTCTCGGCGAGGCAGAAGGTACCTTGGGGCGCGCTTGCGACCGTCACCGCCCGCACCCGCTGCCAGCGCGTCAGGTTGCGCACCGACAGCGCGTCGGTGAATTCATGGCGGAGCGTCGCCGTCAGCCGATCGACCCGGAGATCCTGCTCGTCGAGGTTGCGATAGCCGAAATAGTCGCTGTCGTCGGCCTCTTCGAGCGGACCGGCATTCACCAGGCTCTGGAAATAGGGGACGCCGTAGACGGGTGTGTTCTCGTCCTGCTGGTGCAGGTAGGCGAGCGTCAGGCTGGTCGGCGAATCGATGCCCAGCGTGAGCGCCGGAGCGATGCCCCAACGCCGGAACTCCTCGAAGTCGCGGCCCGGAAAGTCGTTCCTGTGCCACATCGCGTTGATCCGGAGCGCGACCAGGTCGCTCACCCGCTGATTGGCATCGACGGTGGCGCGGTAATAATCGTCGGTGCCGGCCGCCGCCTGGAGGATGACCAGGTCGTTCGGCTGCGGCACCTTGGAAACCAGATTGATCGTCCCGCCCACGCTGCCGGCGCCGTTGAAGACGCTGTTGGCGCCGTTGTAGATCTCGATCTGCTGCAGGTTGAACGGGTCGGTGCGACTATATTGGGCGCTATCGCGGACGCCATCCACGGTGATGTCGTTGCTCGCCGAATAGCCACGCAGGTTGATCGCGTCGCCATAGCCGCCGCCGCCCTCGCCGGCCCCGAAGGTGATGCCTGGGATCGTCGTCAGCGCGTCGCGCAGCGTCAGCAGATTCTGGCGGCGGAGCGTCTGGTCGCTGATGACGGTGACGGTCTGCGGCGTATCCAGCAGCGGCGCCGTCGCCTTGGGGGATTCGAGCTGCTGCTGCGTCGCCGTGCCGGTGACGAGGATCGATTCGTCCCCGGGCTGCTGGACGTCGCTCTGCGCGGTATCGGAGGCGAGAGCAGGGGAGCAGATGAAGCCGACGCAGCCCAAAGCGAGGAAAAGCGGCTGGCAAGCCCCCTTACGAAGCGGATTGTGCAAGATCGGCCCCTTGTCGCGCCGGCATTCCGGCTACACGAGGCGCTATTGCAAGTCATTCTCATTAGTGTCAACCCGGCCCTGCAGGGCGGCAAGGCCTCAGATTCCGGTGGTATAGGTGTCGCAGGCCGCGGGGTCGGCGCCGCGATAGCCGCGCATCAGCGCTTCCTGGCGCTGCGCCGACGTTCCGTGGGTGAAGCTTTCCGGCACCACACGGCCCTGGCCGGCGCGTTGCAGGGTGTCGTCGCCGATCGCCGCGGCGGCGGTCATGCCCTCTTCGAGGTCGCCCGGCTCCATCGCCGCCTGCTCGCGCGACGCCCAGACGCCGGCGAAACAGTCCGCCTGAAGCTCCATCCGCACCTGGAGGGCATTGGCCTCGCCTTCACGCGCCGCTCCCTGGGCGCGGCGGATCCGGTCCGAGGTTCCGGTGATGGTCTGGACGTGGTGGCCGACCTCATGGGCGACGACATAGGCCTGGGCGAAGTCGCCGGGCGCGCCGAGCCGCCGGGCGAGCTCGTCGAAGAAGGTCGTGTCGATGAAGATGCGCTGGTCGGCCGGGCAGTAGAAGGGCCCCATCTGCGCCTGGCCGACGCCGCAGCCGGTGCGTGTGCCGCCCTGGTAGAAGACGAGCGTGGGCGCCTGATACGGCCGGCCTGACTGCTGGAACATCTGCCCCCACTGGTCCTCGGTCGAGGCCAGAACCTGGCACAGGAAGCGCTTGGTCGGGTCGGTCGCGCAGGCCTCGCCGGCGCCTTTCTGCTGGCCGGCCTGGTGCGGCGCCACCGCCTGTTGGCCGCCGCCGGTCATGCCGAGCGGGTCGCCGCCGAGGAGGAACATGATCAGGAGCAGGACGACGACGCCGCCGAGGCCGAAGCGGCTGAAGACGAGACCGAGGAGCAGTCCCCCGCCCCCCCCAAGCCCGCCGCCGCCGCCGCCGAAGCCGAAGCCGCCGCCGCCGCTGCGGCCCTCGACATTGCTGCTCGTCCTTCTTCCTCCGAAGCGCATCAGCCGACTCCTCTTGCGGGGGTGTAATGATCGGCAGCGGCCGCAGTTGCATTCGCCCGCGGTCGCAGCAAAAGGAGCAGCCGCTGCGAGAGTGAAAGGCTAGGCGAATGTTCCTGACCGGCAAGACCGCGCTCGTCACCGGCTCCACCTCCGGCATCGGCCTCGCCATTGCCCGCGCGCTTGCGGCCGAAGGCGCGTCGGTGACATTGAACGGCTTCGGCGACGCGGCCGAGATCGCGCGGCTCCGGGAAGAGCTCGGCGCCGGCTACAGCGATGCCGACCTCACCCGGCCCGATCAGATCGAGCGGATGATGGCCGAGGCCGGGCCGGTCGACATCCTCGTCAACAATGCCGGGATGCAGCATGTCGCGCCGGTCGATCGGTTCCCGGTCGAGAAATGGGACCTGATCCTGGCCCTCAACCTGTCGGCGGCGTTCCACACGATCCGCCTCGCGCTTCCGGCGATGAAGGCGAAAGGCTGGGGCCGGATCGTCAACACCGCTTCGGCGCACAGCCTCGTCGCCAGCCCGAACAAGTCGGCTTATGTCGCCGCCAAGCACGGCATTGCCGGCCTCACCAAGACGGTGGCGCTGGAGGCCGCCCAGGCGGGGATCACCGTCAACTGCATCAGTCCGGGCTACGTCTGGACTTCGCTGGTCGAGAACCAGATTCCGGACACGATGCGGAGCCGCGGCCTGACCCGCGAGCAGGTGATGAACGACGTCCTGCTCGCCGCCCAGCCGACCAAGAAATTCGTCTCCGTCGAGCAGGTGGCGGCGCTCGCCCTGTTCCTCTGCCGCGACGAAGCGAGCGCGATCACCGGAGCCAACCTGTCGATGGACGGCGGCTGGACCGCTCAGTAGCAAGCGGGCCGGGCGGGCGGCCTCGATCAATTGCCCTCGCTATTAGGAGTGACGATCAGGATCGCAAGGTCTCGGTCCGGCCGCCAGTTGGTGCGGCGCACCTCGAAGCGGGTCGGCGAGATGCGGCGGACGCCGTCGCCGCAGAAGCTGACGATATTGTCGGGCCGGCCCTTGTCGACGACCAGCCGGAAGTCCCCAATCGGCGAGCGCCAGTTGCCGCCGGTGGTGAGGACGTAGCGGATCCTTTGCTCGGTGTGATAGGGCCCGCCGCGGCTTTCCCGCTCCGTCATCCGGTCGAGCGCGGCGAGGAAGGCGGCGTCGGTGCAATATTCGGCCTGATAGCGGCGGCCGTCCTCCGAATTGCGATATTCGCGGTTGGCGAGCGGGACGCCGGCCGTGCCGCCGACGCCGGGCGTGTAGCTGTGCTCGACGACCAGATCGCGGCCGGCGGGGAAGACCTGCTCCCAGTGCCAGGTCTCCCTGAGCGTCCAGACCGGCTCGTAATAGCGGCGCAGGCCCTCGCCCATGTCATATTCGGACGCCTCGATCAGGCCGAGCTCGACCAGCCTGCGCTGCTGCTCCGGAGTCAGCCGGTCGACCGCCTCGGAGACGGCGACAATGAAATTGTCGGCCGTGAGGGGCAGGCCGAGGCTCTGCCACAGTGCCATGTGGTCGGCGCCTCCGGCCATGGCGCGGCGCTCGACCTGCATCGTGATCGGCCGCCCGTCGACGCGGGTCGTGAAGTCGGCGGGAAACGCGGCGTCGGAGTAGCGCAGCTCGGCGAAATTGCGGTCCGGCATCGGGAAGGCGACGGTCACCCGAACGTCGCGCGGCGAGCGGTTGCGGAAGACGTAGCGCACCCGCACCCGTTCGGCGGAGACGAACAGATCTTCCGAGACCATGTCGATATCGGAATTCCGGGTGAGGACGAGGCCGCCCGCGGCGGCTTCGGCGGTGCTGTCATTGGCCTGTGCCGGAGCGGCGGCGAGCAAGGCGAGCGTCAGCGCGATAAGGCGTTTCATTGATTTCATTCCCCCTGCCATGGTCGAAGGATGAGGACGTGGAGGTCCTGGGTAGGGCGCCAGTCGCGGCGGCGCATCTGGAACCGCGTCGGCGAGATGCGCCTCACGCCCTCGCCGCAGAAGCTGACGATGTTGGCGGGGCTGCCCTTGTCGACCACCAGCCGGAACTCGCCGATCGGCGAGGCCCAGCCGGCGCCGGTGGTGAGGATGTAGCTGACCCGCTGCTCCGACATATAGCCGCTATTGCCGCGGGCGGCGATGCGGTCGACGGCGCGCAGGAAATCCTCGTCGATGCAGTAGCGGGCTATGGTCGCGCGCCCCTCCTCGCTCTGGCGAATATCCGGGCTGACGAGGCCGGTGCCGAGCGAGCCGCCGGCGCCGGGGCGGTAGCGATGCTCGACCGTCACCTCGCGGCCGCCGGGGAAGACCTGCTCGCGATACCATGTCTCGCGCACCGTCCAGATCGGCGAGAGGGTGCGGCCGGCTTGCGGGTCGTCGAACGGCTCGACAAGGCCGATGGCGAGCAGGCGCTGCTGCTCCCCCTCGGATAGTGCGGACAGGGCGGCGACGATCGGTTCCAGGCCTTCGCCCTGATACATGATCGGCACGCCCAACCGGTTCAGCAGCTCGGTCTGCTCGGCGCCGTTCCAGAAAGCCCGATATTCGACCTGCATGTCGACCGGCCGGCCGTCGACGCTGGTGCGGAAGTCGCGGGGATAAGCGATGTCGCCGTAGAAATCCTCGCGGAGATCGCGGTCGGGGAGCGGGAAGGCGACGGTGACGCGGACGTCGTTCGGCGTGCGGTTTCGGAAGACGTAGCGAACGCGGATCTCGTCCATCGAGACGAACAGATCCTCGGACAGCATGTCGATCTCATCGGTGGTGCGGAAGACCAGGCCGCCCGCCTCGCGCTCGGCGATGCCGTCATTGGCGGCGGCGGCGGCGGGCAGGACGAGAGAAGCGGCGAGCGTCAGCAATGCCGAGGCCGCCCCCCTCATCGCCTTCAGACCGTGAAGCTCTCGCCGCAGCCGCAGGCGCCCTTGGCGTTGGGATTGTCGAAGACGAAGCCGGCGGCGAAATCGTTCTCCTTCCAGTCCATCGTCGAGCCGACGAGGTAGAGGACCGAGCCGCCGTCGATGTAGAAGTCGCCGCCGGGCGTCTCGATCTTCTCGTCGAACGGCTGCGCCTCGGTCACGTAATCGACCGAATAAGCGAGCCCCGAACAGCCGCGGCGAGGAGTGGACAGCTTGACGCCGACGGCACTGCCGGGCGCGCGCGCCATCAGCGCCGCGATGCGCGCCTCGGCGGCCGGGGTCAGTTTCACCGGGGCCGGTCGTTCGAGACGCCGCTTGGACAAGCTCAGCGGCTCATCACGATGAGCGGTATTGATGGTCATGATTCTCTCCTTGGCCGCTCAGCCTGAAGAGGGACCGAACCGGTCGAAGTCCCGTCTCCAAGGACCATCACAGCATCCCCAGTTCGAGCTTGGCTTCGTCGCTCATCTTCTGCGGGTCCCAGGGCGGGTCCCAGACCAGTTCGACCTCGGCGTCGCCGATACCGGGCACGGCGCCGACGCGAAGCTCGACCTCGCCGGGCATCGATTCCGCCACCGGGCAATGCGGCGTCGTCAGCGTCATCTTGATAAAGGCGTGGCCTTCGGCCGTCACCTCGACGTCGTAGATCAGGCCGAGATCGTAGATGTTGACCGGGATTTCGGGGTCGTAAATGTCCTTCAACGCCTCGATCACCTGCTCGTAAAGGTCGCCCCCAGGCTCGACCGGCTCCGGCTCGGCCGGCCGCGGCGCCTGGGCGAGGAAGCCTTCGAGATAATCCTTCTTGCGCTCGAAGCCCTCGCGGAGGTCGCCGACGCGCGCCTTGGGGGGCGGCGGCACGCCTTCCACTTCCTCCGTCTCGATCTTCCGCTGCTCGTTCACCCAAAGATCCTCGTTACCCGTTCGATGCCGCGGACCAGTGCCTCGACGTCGGCTTTGCCGTTATAGACGCCGAAGCTCGCCCGCGCCGTCGCGTCGACGCCGAGCGCGGCCATCAGCGGCTGGGCGCAATGGTGGCCGGCGCGGATCGCCACCCGCTCCTCGTCCAATATGGTGCCGACGTCGTGCGGATGCACCCCCTCCAGCGCGAAGCTGACGATGCCGGCGCTGTCCTCGGGCCCGAACAGGCGGACGCTGTTGAGGCCGGAAAGGGCGTCGCGGACCTCGCGCACCAGAGCCGCCTCGTGCGCGGCGATCGCGTCGAGCCCGATGCCGCTGACATAGTCGATCGCCGCGTGGAGGCCGAGCACGCCGACCACGTGCGGCGTCCCGGCCTCGAACCGCGCCGGCGGCGGGGCGAAACTGGTGCGCTCGAACGTCACCTTTTCGATCATCGCGCCGCCGCCCTGCCAAGGCGGCATCGCTTTGAGGATGTCGGAGCGCGACCAGAGCACGCCGATGCCGGTCGGGCCGTAAAGCTTGTGGCCGGAGAAGACGTAGAAATCGCAGTCGAGATCGGCGACGTTCACCGGCAGGCGCGGCACCGCCTGGCAGCCGTCGAGCAGCAGCTTCGCCCCGGCACCATGGGCGATGTCGGCCGCTCGGCGGGCGTCGAGGACGGAGCCGAGCACGTTCGAGACATGGGCGAGCGCGACGATCTTGTGCTCGGGGCGGATCATCGCGGCCATGGCATCGAGGTCGATGCGGTGATCCGCGGTGAGCGGGACGACGTCGATCGGGGCCCCGGCGAGCTGCCAGGGAACAATGTTGCTGTGATGCTCGAGCTGCGAGAGGAGCACACGGTCGCCGGGCTTGAGATGGTCGCGGCCCCAGCTTTGCGCGACCAGGTTGATGCCTTCGGTGGCGCCGCGGACGAAGACGATCTCCTCGGGGCCGGCGGCGCCGATGAACTCGGCGACGCGGCGGCGGCTCGCCTCGAAGGCAAGCGTCATCTCGGCTGAGCGCTGGTAGACGCCGCGATGGACGGTGGCGTAGGTTTGGGCATAGCCGCGGGTGATCGCCTCGATGACGGGCCGCGGCTTCTGCGCGGTGGCCGCGCTGTCGAGATAGGCCCAGCCTTCGGGAATGGCGGGGAAATCGGCGAGCCAGTCGAGCGGGCGGGTGGAGGCGATTGCGTCCATCAGCGCCTCCTCCCTCTCCCCGGCCCGGAGAGGCTAGGGAGAGAGGGTCGGGCGCTTGCGGTAGTTCTCGGCGGCCGAGCCCCCACACCCCCA
>DASVVV010000064.1:0-21974 GCA_036386375.1 Allosphingosinicella sp.
CACCCCCACCTTGACGTCGTCGCGGTCGGGGAGGCCGAGGTGCTCCTTGGGCGTCACGTAGCAGAGCATCGCCGTGCCGAACCAGCCGATCATCGCGGCGCCGATCGCGCTGGTGATGTGGTCGTAGCCGGGGGCGATGTCGGTGGTGAGCGGCCCCAATGTGTAGAAGGGGGCCTCGCCGCAGGCTTCGAGCTGCTTGTCCATATTGGCCTTGATCTTGTGCATCGGCACGTGGCCCGGGCCCTCGATCATCACCTGGACGTCGTGCTTCCAGGCGATCTGGGTGAGTTCGCCTAGCGTCGCGAGTTCGGCGAACTGGGCTTCGTCATTGGCGTCGGCGATGGAGCCGGGGCGCAGGCCGTCGCCGAGGCTGAAGGCGATGTCGTACGCCTTCATGATCTCGCAAATCTCCTCGAAGCGGGTGTAGAGGAAGCTCTCCTTGTGGTGGGCGAGGCACCATTTGGCCATGATCGAGCCGCCGCGGCTGACGATGCCGGTGACGCGCTTCGCCGTCATCGGGATGTAGGGGAGGCGGACGCCGGCGTGGATGGTGAAATAGTCGACGCCCTGCTCGGCCTGCTCGATCAACGTGTCGCGGTAGATCTCCCAGGTCAGGTCCTCGGCGACTCCGCCGACCTTTTCGAGCGCCTGGTAGATGGGGACGGTGCCGATGGGCACGGGGCTGTTGCGGATGATCCATTCGCGGGTGTCGTGGATGTTGCGCCCCGTGGAGAGGTCCATCACCGTGTCGGCGCCCCAGCGGATCGACCAGACCATCTTGTCGACCTCTTGGGCGACGTCGGAGGCGACGGCCGAGTTGCCGATATTGGCGTTGATCTTGACGAGGAAGTTGCGGCCGATCGCCATCGGCTCGCTTTCCGGGTGGTTGATGTTGGAAGGGATGATGGCGCGGCCCCGGGCGACCTCGTCGCGGACGAATTCGGGGGTGACGTAATCGGGGATGAAGGCGCCGAAATCCTGGCCGTCGCGGGCTTGGGCCGCGATGGCATCGCGGCCCAGGTTTTCACGGACCGCCACATACTCCATCTCGGGCGTGACGATTCCCTTCCGCGCATAATGCATCTGGGAGACGTTGGCGCCGGGCTGGGCACGGAGGACCTTCTTGCGGACGTTCGGGAAAGGCTGGACGCCGCCGGAGCGGTCGGGGCCGAGCTGGCCGTTATCCTCGGGGCGGACCTCGCGCTGGAGCACTTCCTCGACGTCGCCGCGGGCGCGGATCCAGCCCCGGCGGAGTTCGGGAAGGCCGGCCATGATGTCGATGCGCGCCTCGGGGTCCGTATAGGGGCCGGACGTGTCGTAGACTGGCAGCGGGGGCTCGCCCGACGAGGGCTCGAGGTCGATCTCGCGCATCGCCACTCCGAGCGGTCCGACGCGGACCTTGCGGCTGCCGCGGATCGGGCCGGTGGTGACGTTCAGCACCCCTTCGGGGCGCTGGCTGCCTTCGGCAGTCAGTTCGGTGCGGGCAGGTGCGTCGGCCATGATCTTTTCCTTCAGTCGAAAGCGGGGGAGCGGGCGGAAATGCCGGCGGCGAGGAGCCAGGCGCCGAGCAGCAGCGCGAAGATCGCCCAGGCGCGCGCATAAACGAGCAGCCGTCGGACGAGCCGGATGTAAAGGCGCGGGAGGCCGAGCAGCATCAGCCCTTCGAGGAACGTCGCCCAGCCGATCAGCGACACGGCGACGGCGGGGGCGCCGCTCCAGCTGCGGTGGAAAAGGATGATGAAGGCGCCGAACAGGATGGCGATGAAGGCGATGGTGAGGGTGAGGCCGGGCGAGCGTTCGAATTCGTCGAACATTTCCAGCCAGTCCTGCGGGCTCAACAGGCCGCCTATGCCGGACGCGAGGCAGACGAGGCCGATGAGGATCGCCAAGATGGCCGTCTCGATCAATCGCGCCTCCTCGAAGGAGGGGCGGGACCAGGGTGGCGGCCGCTCCCTCCCTACGCCGGTGTGAGCCGGATCAGGTTCGACGGGTCTCGGCCTGGCCTGGCCGACTCTCAACCGCAGCTTCGGCGGTCCCCCGGGGAATGAACCCTCACTAGGCGCGCCGGCCGGGCGGCACAATGGCGGTATCACACCGGGGTCAGAGTGATCGTGCCGTCCAGATAATAGATGCGCGTGACCGCCTCGAAGCCGGATTCGGTGCCGATGACGAGCCACAATCGTCCCTGCGCGTCGCTTGTGACGACCGGGCCGTTGCCGGCGCCGTCGAGCGTCTTGAGCGCGTAGGCGGGCGCGAGGCAGTCGCCGCCGGGCTCCGGCTGGGCGAAGTTGCCGAGCACCTTCATGTCCTCCCCGTCCTGGATCTGGTCGCCCTTGTCGATGTTGCTGGCGACATAGCCGCCGGCCTGCGCGACCCGGGCCGGGGCGACGTTGCTCGCGCCGGCCTTGATCCAGACGCTCTCGCCGGGCTGGCCCCCCACTCCGGCGCAGTTCTGCGGGGCGTTGGTGGCGAAGGCGATGCGGGTATCGACCCGGTAGCTCTGGCCGGCGACCAGTCCGTCGAGCCGGCGGAAGATATACATGAAAAGGTCGTCCGGGGCGTTATTGCCGGACAGGAAGATGCCGGTGCGGTCTTCGAGCGGCGCCGGCAGACGCTCGTGGCCGAAGCGGAAGTCGATCGCTTCCTCCTGCCCTTGCGTGAAATCGGTATAGCCGGTCTCCCAGCCGGCAAAGTCGTTGGCGAAGGAGAAATTCAGAGTCACCGGCTGCGCCGCGGGAGGCGGCGGCGGCGGCGGGGGCGCCGGCGTCAGAGTGCCGTCGCCGCCGTCACAGGCCGCGACGAAAGCCACGCCGGCGATGAGAAGCGTGCGTCGTGAAACTTCCATATGCGCTCCCAAAAAAAAGACATGCGAATAAGCCGAATAGAAGCGACAATCCGCTGTCCCGCAAGAGGGAAGAGGAGCACCCCTTCGGCCGTCCCGGGCGTTTGGGATCGAACAATGTACGTCGTCGAGATATTCCTTCCGCTGAGCGACAATGACGGCCGCGCCTTTCCCGCTGAGCAGTGGCAATGGGTGCGCGAAACGCTCGTCGAGCGCTTCGCCGGCCTGACGGCGTTCAGCCGAAGCCCTGCCGAGGGGCTGTGGGAAGCCGAAGAGGGAAGGAGCCATGACGAGATCGTCATCCTCGAAGTGATGGCCGAGGCGCTCGATCGCGACTGGTGGCGCGGCTTTCGCGACGAGCTGGAGCGACGCTTCCGCCAGCAGGAGGTGGTGGTGCGCGCGCGCCGGTCGGAGCGGCTCTAGAGCGGCAGAGGCAGCGGCACCTCGAGCGCTGGGCGCGCCGGTTCGCCCCCCAGGTTGGAGAGGCCGAGGCCGAGGAGGCGGACGCCCTTGGGCACCGGCAGCAGGCCGCGAAGCAGCGTTTCGCCGAGCGCGAGGAATTCGGCGACGTCGCCGACCGGCCGGTCGAGCGATCGGGCTCGGGTGACGATCCGGAAGTCGCGATATTTGACCTTGAGGTTGACGGTTCGTCCGGCGAGTCCCTTGGCCTCGATCCGGCCCCAGACGTGGCGGCCGATGCGGTCGAGCTCGGCGAGCAAAGCCTCGGGGTCGGCGAGGTCGGCGCGGAAAGTGTCCTCGGCGCTGACCGACTTGTAGGGGCGGTCGGGCTTGACCTGGCGGTGGCAGATGCCGCGGGCGAGGTTGTAATAATATTCGCCGGAGCTGCCGAAATTGTGGGCAAGGAAAGCGAGGCTCTGGGCGCGCAGGTCGGCGCCGGTCTCGATCCCCAGCCGCGCCATCTTCTCGGCAGTCTTCGGGCCGACGCCGTGGAAGCGGCGGACCGGGAGCGAGGCGACGAAGGCCTCGCCCTTGGCCGGCGTGATGACGCACAGGCCGTCCGGCTTGTTCTGGTCGCTGGCGAGCTTGGCGAGGAACTTGTTGTAGGACACGCCGGCCGACGCGGTGAGGCCGGTCTCGGCCCGGATGCGCGCTCGGATCTCTTCGGCGATGCGAGTGGCGACGCCGATGCCCTTCAGATCCTCGGTGACGTCGAGATAGGCCTCATCGAGGCTGAGCGGTTCCACCAGCGACGTATATTCGGCGAAGATGGCGCGGATCTGTTGCGACACCTCGCGGTAAGCGTCGAAGCGCGGCTTGACGAAGATCAGGTCCGGGCAGCGGCGCTTCGCGGTCACCGAAGGCATGGCGGAGCGGACGCCGTACTTGCGGGCCTCGTAGCTCGCCGCGGCGACGACGCCGCGCGCGGTGGACCCGCCCACCGCCACCGGCTTGCCGCGCAGCGCGGGATCGTCGCGCTGCTCGACGCTGGCGAAGAAGGCGTCCATGTCGATATGGATGATCTTGCGGACCGGCTCGGCCGGCGTCGCATCGGCGGGCGCAGCGTTCACCCTTTGTCTATAGCGCGCCGGCAGCAGATTCCGACAGTCCCAAAATGAGGCTGCCGCCCGACGGGCGTGGCGCCTCGCCCCCGTGATGGAGTAGGAGCGCTCGCTTATGGCGCGGGGACGAAGGCAGGGCGTGCTGATCGCGGGCGGCGGCCTTTCCGGCTGCCTTGCCGCGCTCGCCCTAGCCCGGCTGCGCCCGGACGTCCCCCTGCTGATCGTCGAGGAGCGGGAGCGGTTCGGAGGGGAACGCTTCCGCTTCGTCTTCAAGAGCGAGCTGGAGGGCGAGGCGCGGGCGCTGGTCGCGCCTTTGGTCGAGCATGCCTGGCCGGGCTTCTACGTCGCCTTTCCCGGCATGACGAGGAAGCTCAAGGCGGAGCTCGGCGGCTTTGCGCCCGAGGCGCTGCACCGGGCGATGCTGAAGGCGCTGCGGCCCGACCAGTACCGGCTCGGCACCAAGGTGGTGGCGGTCCGCGACGACGCGCTCGTCCTCGACGGCGGCGAGACGATCAAGGCCGAAGGCGCGATCGACGCCCGCGGCGCGGCCAACTTGTCGATGCTCCGGCTGCTGTACGAGACGCGGGTGGAGCGCGTCGTGCGTTTGGCGGCGCCACACCGGCTCGACCGGCCGGTGCTGGCCGACGCGGCGCTCGACCAGGGGGCGGGGTTCAGCTTCGTCCAGATCTTCCCGGTCGGCGAGACCAGCCTCAGGATCGGCAAGGCGCTGGTTTCGGAGCGGGCGCAGCCGGACGAGGCGGCCGAGGCGCGGCTCGACCACTATCTGGCGATGCGCGGCTGGGAAGTGGCGCATACCGAGGACCGCAGCTCAGCTTCGCGGCCGCTCCCGGTCGGCGGGGACTTCGCCGCTTTTTGGCGCATCGGCGGCGCGCGGGTCGCGAAGCTCGGACTTCGCGGCGCCTTCCTCCAGCCCCATACCGGTCGCAGCGTCGCCGACGGCGCGCGCATCGCCGTCGCAGTGGCCGGCCAGCGCGACTTGGGGGGCGCCGCGCTTCACGACCTCGTCGAGGAACAGGCCAAGCAGTTGTGGAAGCGGCGCGAGCTCCAGCGCGACGTCAATGCGGCCCTGAGCGCGGCCAAGCCCGAGGCGCGCCGGGCGCTGATGGAGCGGCTCTACAGCCTCGAGGCCGGCACCGTCGCCGATTTTCTCGCCGACCGGCTCGGCCTGCTCGACCGGCGCCGGGTGCAGCGGGCGCTGCGCGGCTGATCGGAAAAGCGGCTCCGGCGCTCGCAGACGCCGGAGCCGCGTCTCCCCGTGGGGGCGGGGAGACTCCCTCGCTCTCGGGAGATCAGGCGAGCCGGCCGCACATCTGGATCGGCTGCGCCATGTTGAAATAATTGGGGGAGGTGGCGATCACCGCCCGGTGTATCTCGTCATATTGCTCGGGCGTGCCGTCGCCTTCGAGATGCACCGTATAGTTGATGCGCCGGTAGCCGGCGGGCACCTCGTCGCCGAGGCCGAGGAAGCCGCGCAGGTCGAGCTCGCCTTCGGTCTCGATGCGGCAGTCGGTGAGCGTGATCCCGCGCGCCGCTGCCTGGGCGACATAACCCACCATCATGCAGGCATTGACCGCCGACAGCAAAAGCTCCTGCGGATTGGGGGCGGTGTCGGTGCCGAGCAACTGCTCGGGCTCGTCGGCCGCAATCGTGAAGTTGCGGGGGATCGGCTCGCCCGCGCAGGTGAAGGATTCGACGGTGGATTCGCTGCGCGTCTGGCCCTTCCACTGCGTCTTGACGCGAAAGCCCGCCATCCCGCACCGTTTATTGGCTTCGATCGCGGCGACCATCTCGTCGACGGCGTCGAGGTCGATGCCGTTCACCGTCGTCTGGGCGCGAGACACTTCGGCGGTTCCTTCGTCCGGCGATTGCGAGCTGCTGTCGAACACTTGATACACTCCTTGTCTTATTGGCTCAGCTGAAGGCCGGCGCGATTTCGGCGATGCGCCGCGCAGCCGCGGGCGACATCGCCTCCAGCGTTGCGACGAATCTCGGGTGGACCATGCCCGAGCCGAGATAGGTCCAGCGCAGCGCCTGATGCTGCTGCGCCGTAAGCTCCTCGCGCTCGGCCGCGGTCAAAGTGCGGCCGGAAGCGCGCTCGAAGGCGTCGAGGTTGAAGCCGGCCTGGGTCTTGAAGCCGCCGTCGAGGAACATCCCGATCTCGAGATATTCGTCGATCGCCGACTGGATGCCGGCCTCGTCGCGGCCTTCCGCCAGCGCCTCGACCATCAAGGTGTCGAGCTTGGCGTGCTGCGCCTCCTCCATCCAATGATGCTTGAGGAGGCTCTTGAACAGGGGATCGAGCTCGCCGTCGTCGCGAACGCTGTCGAGATAATGGTTCTGGGTCATCCACTCGATCTGGAGGATGGCGAGCGCGACCGCGAGCGGGTCGTGGCGAAGCACTTCGGCGGCGATCGCCTCGGCCGGGCCGATCAGCGCGCAGTCGGTGCCGAAGCTGTCGGTGAACAGCTGGTGGAACTGGCGGAACAGGTGGATGTGCTTGGCCTCTTCGGAGGCGAAGTTGAGCAGGGCGCGGACGCGGTGGTCGTCGCCGTTGAGCTGCGGACGGGCATGGTCGAGCACGAACGGCAGGATGAATTCTTCGACAAGGCCGAACAGAGCCAGATATTCATGGCCGCGAATCTGGTTGAGGATGCGGCGCTGACGTTCGTCGAGGAAGCGGATCGCGCCGGTGCGGGCGAGGTTTTCAGGCATCAGGTCGCGGGCGAAATCGAGGACGGCGCCGTTCGGCAGCACATCCTCGATTTGCCAGGCAGCCCGATAAGAGGAGGACAGGACGTCCTCGAAGCTGAACTTGTGGAACATCGCGGGGTCTCCCTCGCGCGAAAGTCAGACCAGGGTCCGACTTCCGGCGGGCTGCTGAATGGCGAACGTGCCGAGCACTCCGCCCAGAGAGGCCGAACTGCAGCCGAGCGCCGCGGCGGCCAGAAGGACGAGCCGGAGGCGGCCCTTCTTGCGGTTGATCATCCTCGTCGTCATTTCACGTCTCCCTTGCCCCGCGTTTCTTCCCGCGGCGGCCACGGGTAACTGGCCGCGGCCGGTTGCACGCCGATGCCGGGGCCTGCCCAAAATTGTTACAATTGTTACAGTTCGCAGGTGCAGCGCGACCCCGAAGCTGCTAAGGGGGACGGCGTTGGCGTTGATGTTGCTGTTTGGGGGAACGGCCGGTGCTGGACGAATCGGACGTGGTCCTGAGGGCCG
Organism: Allosphingosinicella sp.; assembly: GCA_036386375.1. Taxonomy (GTDB): domain Bacteria; phylum Pseudomonadota; class Alphaproteobacteria; order Sphingomonadales; family Sphingomonadaceae; genus Allosphingosinicella. The sequence goes on from DASVVV010000064.1 coordinate 7,603, forward strand.
AGAACCTCACGGACGTGGAGGAGCTGGAGCTGATGCGCCAGCACCTCGAGCTGGCCATCGAAGGGGCGCAGCTCGGGGTCTGGTCGTTCAATCCGCGCACCAGCGCCTGCTGGTTCTCCGATCGCGCCAAGACCCTGCTCGGGCTCGAATCGAACTTCCTTCCCGACGCGACCGCCTTTCGCGAGCGCGTCCATCCGGACGATTGGGGCCGGCTGATCGCGCCTTACATGGCGCCCTATCCGCGCCAGCCGCTGGCGATCGAATATCGAGTCGTCATGCCCGACGGCGACATCCGCTGGATCTACGGGCTCGGCGCCGCGATCCGCGACGAGGAGGACGTGCCGCAGACGGTTCACGGAATCCTGATGGACATCACCGACCGCAAGGAAGGCGACGAGGAGCTGGAGGATTCGCGCCGCCGGCTCGAGCTCGCCGTTGAAGGCGCCAAGCTCGGCACCTGGACCTACGATCTCAGGACCGGGAAGACCTGGTATTCGGACCGCTCGAAGCAAATGTACGGCCTCCCACTCGACGCCGAGATGACGACGGAGGTGATCCGCAACTCGGTCCATCCCGACCATTGGGAGGAAGTCGCCGACCCCTATCTCAACGGTTTCAAAGAGGATCGCGTCGAGGTCGAATATCGGGTCACCTGCCCGGACGGGTCGAGGCGCTGGATTTATTCGCTGGGCGCGGCCAATCGCGACGAGAAGGGCGTCGCCCATACCGTCAACGGCATTCACCTCGACATCACCGAGCGCAAGCAGGCCGAGGAGGATCTCGCCGAGACGCGCCGCCAGCTCGAGCTTGCCGTCGAGGGCGCGAAGCTGGGCAGCTGGACCGTAAATCCGGAGACCGGCGCGACCTGGTATTCGGATCGTTCCCGCGACCTGCACGGGCTCGACAAAGAGCTTCGCCTCGATGCCAAAACGCTGAAGTCCTACATCCACCCCGACGACTGGGACCTGGTGATCGACTCCTATCGCAAGGGCTTTCCCGGCGATTCGATCGAGCTCGAACATCGGGTCGTGTGGCCCAACGGCGAGCAGCGCTGGGTCCAGTCGATCGGCACCGCCTTGCGCGACAAGGACGGCAAGGTCGAGACCGTCAGCGGCATCCATCTCGACATCACCGAGCGCAAGAAGGCCGAGGAAGACCTGGCCGAGGCCCGGCGCCAGCTCGAGCTCGCGGTCGAGGGCGCGCGGCTCGGACTGTGGTCGGTCGATCCCAATACCGGCGCCGTCTGGCATTCCGACATCTCGCGGGAGATGTGGGGCATGACCCCGGACGAGCCGATCGACGTGGCGGTGATCAAGGAGCGGGTGCATCCCGACGACTGGCCGGTCGTGCGCGAGCCCTACCGCCAGGGCTTCCCGCAGAAGACAGTCTCGATCGAACATCGCGTGGTGTGGCCGAACGGCGAGGTGCGCTGGCTGCACGCGCTTGGCCGCGCCCAGCGCGACGCGGAGACGGGCGAGGTGACGATGGTCACCGGAATCCATCTCGACATCACCGCCCGCAAGGAAGCCGAGGCGGAGCTTCAGCGCTCGCGCGACGCGCTCCACGAATCGGAGAAGCTGGCGGCGATGGGCTCGCTGCTCGCCGGGGTCAGCCACGAGCTCAATAATCCGCTGGCCGCGATCGTCGGCCAGGCCGAAATGCTCGAGGAGGATGCGGCCGGCACGGTGTTCGAGGCGCGCGCCAAGAAGATCAGCTCCGCGGCCGAGCGCTGCGCCAAGATCGTCCAGACCTTCCTCGCCATGGCGCGGCGCAAGGAGCCGCAGCGCGGCCTGGTCGACGTCAACGACATCATCCACTCGGCGCTGGACCTCACCGATTATGGCCTGCGCACCGCCGGCATCTCAGTGCAGGTGACGTTCGGCAGCCAGCTGCCGCCGGTCGACGGAGACCGCGACCAGCTCCACCAGGTGCTGGTCAACCTGATCATCAACGCCCAGCAGGCGATGGAGGACGGCGAGCTGTTCGACAAGACGCTCACCATCCGCACCGCCCTCGATGGCGGCAAGGTCGTGCTCGAGGTCAGCGACACCGGGCCCGGCATCCCGGAAAAGGCGCGCGGCCGGATCTTCGACCCCTTCTTCACGACCAAGCTGGGCACCGGCACCGGCCTCGGCCTCGCTTTCTCGCAGGGCATCGTCGAAGCCCATGGCGGCACGCTGACGCTTCAGCCGAGCCGGCGCGGCGCCTCCTTCCGCATCACCCTCCCGCCGGCACCGGTCGGCTCGGAGCTGCTCGCCGTGCCGATCGAGCCGGAGCGCCAGGCGCCGGTCAACGGCGGCCGCGCCCTGATCGTCGAGGACGAGGCCGACGTCGCCGAGACCTTGTGCGAGCTGCTCGAGCGCGAGGGCTATCAGGTGACCTATGCCTCCGACGGCGCCGCCGCCCTGATGGCGCTCGACCGCGAGGATTTCGACCTGATCGTCTCCGACCTTCGCATGCCCGGCGTCAGCGGCCCCGATCTCCATGCGCGCCTCTCCGAAACGCGCCCCCATCTCGTCGCGAAGATGGGCTTCGTCACCGGCGACACGCTCGGCACCAGCATGAACGATTTCCTGCGCAGCTGCGGCCGCCCGGTGCTCGAAAAGCCGTTCACCAAGGTCGGCGTCCGCTGCCTCATCGCCGCCATCAAGGAAGAAGGTAAAGCCGAATGAGCGAAGCCGCCCACATCGTCGTCGTCGACGACGACCCCGACGTCCGCGAGACGGTCGCCGAATATCTGCGCCGCAACGGCTTCGCGGTCACCGAGGCCGACGGCGGCGACGCCCTGCGCGAGGTGATGGCGGCGCGGCCGATCGACCTTGCCGTGCTCGACATCAACATGCCCGGCGACGACGGCCTCACGCTGGCGCGGGAGATCAGGGGGTCGGGCTCGGCCGGGATCATCATGCTGACCGCGAACAATGACGACCTCGACAAGATCGTCGGCCTCGAGGTCGGCGCCGACGACTATGTCACCAAGCCCTACAATCCGCGCGAGCTGTTGGCGCGGGTGAAGGCGGTGCTGCGCCGCGCCAGGCACGGCGGCGAGGAGACGGCGACGCTCGGCCGCGAGGTGCAGATGGGCAAGTGTCGGCTGAACCTCGACACGCGCCGGCTCTACGAGCCCGACGGCAGCGAGGTGCAGATCACGGCGATGGAGTTCGACCTCCTCAAGACCTTCGCGGAGCGCCCGAACCGGGTGCTGAGCCGCGACCAATTGCTCGACCTTGCCCACAACAAGGAGATGGAGGCGTTCGACCGCTCGATCGACACCCGCATCACCCGCCTGCGCCGGAAGATCGAGCCCGACCCCTCAAAGCCCGACTGCATCCGCACCGTGCGCGGCGCCGGCTACGTCTACAACCCCGAGTGCCGGACGCGGTGAGCACTTCCCGCGGCGCTGAGCGGTTCGGCCGGAGCAAGCGTCCAGGCTCGGCGTCGCGTCCAAGCTCGCGGCGTGCTCGCTGAAATTTCAGGCTGGCTCACGGTCGTCTTCTCTGCTCTCCTCGGGCGACTCCCGGGAAACTTCCTTTTCGACGGCACTCTGCGACGGGACGAAGGAAAGCTGGCTGAATCGCCAAGCTCGGTGCTTCTCCCCGGGCCAGATGGCTGCCAGGTCCAGAGGTTGATCAGGCGGGCGAGCAGACACTTGGGCGCGAATGACGCGGCCCGTCTCCCGAAGCCGGATCTCCGCGCCCGGAAACCGCCGTTCGAGTTCGTCGATAAGAGCGCGCGCCTCGGCCGCGACCTCGTCCTTTTCCAGCTCGCGAGGCGCGCCGTCGATCAACTCCGCGGTGGAAGCGCGTAACTGGCCGATACCGTCTTTCAATATCCCAATGGAAATGAAGCCCGCGGCGGCGGCGTCGGCCCACCAATAGCCAAAACCGATTCCGATAACCCCGCCAATGGCAGCCAGCCCCGTCATCCAATCGGCTTTCTGCATGTCGGCATCAGTGTGCAGAACCTTGTCGTTTATCGTGCGCGCGACCGGCAGCTTCAGACGGCCGAGGATCATCGATGGAATCGAGCTCCACAGCAGGACGGCGATCATCGGCCATCCCATCCAAATGTCGCGACCAAAAGCGCGCATGGTCCCAACGGTGGGGTGTTCGGCCGTCGCGAGCGTCATCACAGCTTCGAACAGCAGATAGAAGCCCATCAGCGTCAGCGCGACCGCCGAGACCACGAACGCAACCCCGTTGACCCGAGCGAAGCCGAAGGGGAAAGCGGGCGTCGGATCCTTGCCCTCCATCCGCACCGAAAAGAGAAATACGAGGGGCGGAATGAAACCGAGCATGTCCTCGATCCACACCGTCTTCATTGCCTGGCTCGAGCCGACGACCAGAGCCATCGAGGGCACGACGGTGGTCAGCCACGCCAAGGTCCAGTATTCGAGCTTGCGGCCGCGTGCGATGCCGGCCATCACATGCGGCGGATAGCGCCCTGTCACCGGGCGTCCGGAGCGACGTCGCGGGCTTCGCGCTCCACCAGCGCAATCCAGGCATTTTCGCCGTTTCGCATCGCCGGGGCTAAGCGGAACTCAACGTCGCCTTGCATGCGGCGCTTTATCGGCGGCCCGATCGTCACAAGCCGCGCCCAAGGGCTTTTCTTTTCAAATCGACCGATGACGAGATCGAGCTCGCCCTGCTCCAATAGATCGAGCATCGGCTCCGCATCCCCGCGGATCAATCGCGGCGCAGCCCTGGCTCTTCGACTTATTCCTCGGAGCAGCGCCGCTACTTCCTCACTCGGATCCACCGTGACCAGGCCGACACGAAAGCTGCCCTCGTTTCGCACCCGGTCGAGCGTGCCATGGGGATCGCGAGGAAAGTCGCTGCAGGACGCTGCGAGCAAGGCCAGGTACATGCAGAACTGCAGATACTTCATTCCGGGACAGAACCCTCTGATCGGCACGGCCGTTCCACTAACCTGCGTTACCGACAGATGTATCGCCCGTGCCCGGGTACGCTCGTGGCCGCTTTGGTTGGGAGAGATGCTCGCCCAGCCAGCAAGGCGCGGCGGCGCGCACAGGGGCGATGTCGCTCCGCGCCAAGTTGGCCGCGCCACTCTACCTCGCACGCGCGCCAGGGCCAGTACGCCGGCATTTCGGGAGGGGAGGAACCGAACGACGCGGTTAAGCTCGAGAACGTCTCCGCCTTCAGGGCCCGCACGGGCGCGAAGCCTTGAATGGATGGTGGAGCCGAGGGGGATCGAACCCCTGACCTCTGCAGTGCGATTGCAGCGCTCTCCCAGCTGAGCTACGGCCCCGTCCCAGGCGGGCGCTCCAGATAGCGGCGGCGCTTCGGTCTTGCAATGCACGCCGCTGAGCGCGTTCGCCGGAACTCAGCCCGCTCCGCCCGACCTCCGCCACGCCCCGTCCCGCCCCCGGAACGGCGCCTTTCGCTGGTACGTTTCCCAGCGAGGAAATGCCATCAGGAGGAGTGAAGACATGGCCCATGACGACCGGGACGAGCGCGACCGCGGCGGACGCGAGACGCAGTGGCGCACCAACGAGGCGTTCGGCGGCGGCTGGGGCAACCAGACCGGCCGGCGCGGCGGGCTCGGGGACCGCCACTTCCGCGGGGAGCCGGACGATCCCGATTACGGCGCCGAACGCTACGGCGGGGCCCCGGCGAGCGGCTATGGCGGCCAGGGCTTCGGGCCGACTACCGACCCCGACAGCTTCTTCAGCGCTCCCGGCTATGACGCGGGCTTCGGCGGGCCGCGCTTCGACCGCGCCGATGTCGGCAGCACCGGAACGCACGGCGTCCACCCGGTCTCGTCGGCGATCGGCGGCGACTATCGCGGCGGCGCGGGCGTGAGCGCCGGCGGGGGCTGGAGCAGCTCGGCGCGCCGTTATGCCGAGCTCGAGCGATCGCAACAGCAGCAGCAACAGGGCGGCGGCGAGCCGCGCGGCCAGTCGCGCCACGACCCTTATTATTCCGAGTGGCGCCAGCGCCAGGCCGAGCAGCTCGACCGCGATTATCGCGATTATTGCCGCGAGAATGAAGGCCGCTTCGAACGCGAATTCGGTGAATGGCGCGAGCGGCGCACGGAGCAGCGCCAGGCGGTCGGCCGGGCGACCGAACATATGGAGGTGGTCGGCTCCGACGGGGCCCATGTCGGCACCGTCGACGCCGCCCGCGGCGACGCGATCGTCCTGACCAAGAACGATCCCAGCGCGGGCGGCCATCACCATTCGATCCCCTGCGCCTGGGTCGAGACGGTCGACGACAAGGTCCGCCTCAATATCAGCGCCGAGGAAGCGATGCGGCGCTGGCAGGACGTCGAGCGCAGCTCGGCGATGTTCGAGCGTGACGGCGAAGGCCCGCACATCCTCAGTCGCAGCTTCTCCGGCACCTACCGCGACGAAGAGCGCTAGAAGGAGAATCGGACGGCCCCACGAAAGCCTTTCCGCCGGGCCTTTTGACTCTTCCCGTCATCCCGGCGAAGGCGGATCCAAGCCGCTTCAGCGACTCGCCCCGCGGCCCGCTGGACCGGGCCTTCGCTGGGGTGACGGAGACGAGATGGACCCCGGCCTTCGCTGGGGTGACGGACCAGTTGGACCCCGGCCCCCGCTGGGGTGACCGAGGAGTGTAAATGACCCGGACCACCCGCGCCTGGCATCTGAAGTCGCGCCCTCAGGGGTTGCCGACGGCAGAGAATTTCGAGCTGAAGGAAGTGCCGCTGGCCGAGATTCAGGAGGGCTGGATTCGGGTCGAAAATCACTGGCTGTCGGTCGACCCCTATATGCGCGGGCGGATGAACGACGTGAAGAGCTACGTCCCCCCGTTCGAGCTCGGCGCGCCGATGGAGGGGGGGGCGGTCGGCAAGGTGATCGAATCGCGTGCCCCGAGTTTCGGTGTCGGCGACACCGTCTTCCACATGTCCGGATGGCGCGAGGCCGCTTCGGGTCCGGCGGAGCGCTTCAACAAGGTGCCGCCGCTGCCGGTCGAAGACCATCAGTGGCTCGGCAATCTCGGCCTCACCGGCGCAACCGCTTATTTCGGCCTGTTGCACGCCGCCCAGGCGAAGGAGGGCGACATCGTCTTCGTTTCCGCGGCGGCGGGGGCCGTGGGCTCGGCGGTCGTCCAAATCGCGAAGGCGCGCGGGATGAGCGTGATCGGATCCGCCGGCGGGACGGAGAAATGCGCCTGGGTGAGCGAGCTCGGTGCCGAGACCTGCCTCGACTACAAGTCAGGGCCGATCGCGAAGCTGCTGATGGAGGCGGCGCCGAAGGGAATCGACGTCTATTTCGACAATGTCGGCGGCGACCATCTCGACGCCGCCTTCGCGGCCGCGCGCAAGGACGCCCGTTTCGCCATCTGCGGGATGATCGACGACTATAATCAGGGGTCGAACCACGCCTTCCGCTACATCATGCGGATCATCGCCGCGCGGATCATGCTGAAGGGCTTCATCTACACCGACTACCTGCCGCACATGGCCGATTTCTACCGCGACATGGGCGGCTGGATCGCCTCCGGGCAGGTCAAGTCGCGCGAGACGGTGCGGGAGGGGCTCGAGGTCATGCCCCAAGCGTTCATCGACCTGTTTCGCGGCGCCAATATCGGCAAGATGCTGGTGCGGCTGCCGGCGGCGGGAGAGGAAGTGCCGCGATGAGGCCGGGCTCGCCCCTTATGGCCGCGCTGCTCCTCGCCGCGCTCCCCGCCTGCGGACGAAGTGCCGAGGCACCGGCCGAAACCGTCGACAACGCATCCAACGCCGCCGCCGCCGCTCCCGAAGTCGCGCCTCCCGGCAATGCGGCCGCCGGTCTCCCGGCAAACGCCTGCGCGACGCCCCGGCAGGTCGAGCTGGACGCCGCGTCCTTCGCCCGCGAGGACGCCGAGCCCTTCCCGCCCGAGCGGCTCGAGGCGTTCAAGCGGTCGGCGGCGGCGGCTTTCGGCGCTGCAGCCGAGGCCGCCTGCGCGGCCGGGGAGATCGAGCCCTCGCGCCTCGCCACGATCCGGCGGTTGCTCCTCCAGAGCGCGAGCGGCGCCACCGAGACCGCTTTCTACGAGGATGCGGAAAGCGCCGGCGCCGGGACGCTCGTCTTCCAATATGTGTTCGTCGAGGAGGATCTCGCCGTTCCCGGCCATGCCGACATCCGTCAGGGCCTCAGCTGCTGGGCCGACCCGGAGCGCCCGGCCTGCGCCGAACGCGAACCCTGAGACGGAACATCCATTTCAGCGGATGACGCCGGCCCCGTAGATCGGGTCGCGCCCGGGCGCGCCGAGATCGATCGCCTCGCGCTCCAGCGCCGCGACGCAGCCGGCATTGGACGGAACCACCCGCCGCGCGCAGCGGGCGAGGCGCGCGGCCACCCGCGGCGCCGCGAAGGACGTGCCGCTGTGCGGCGCCAGCGCGCCGGCGCCGGCCGCGGCCGGGACGCCGACGCCGAGCGCCGCCAGCCGGACATAGGGGCCGCGATTGGCATAGCGGTAGATGCGGTTGCGCGAGTCGACCGCGGTCACGGCGACGACCCCGGGCAGCGCCGCCGGGTAAGCGGGTGGAGCGGCCGGGCCGCCATTGCCGGCGGCGGCGACGACGATGTGCCCGGCGGCGATCGTGCGGCCGATCAGCCGGTCGAGGATCAGGTTGCGCGGGCCCGAGAGGCTGATGTTGATCACCGGCACGTCCTGGGCCACGACCCAGGCGAGACCGCGCGCGATCGCGTCGGCCGAGGTGAAATGACGCTGCCCCTGCCCACGGAACACGCCGGCGGCGACGATTCGCCCGGCGCCCTCGCCGGCCAGGAGCGAAGCGACGGCGGTGCCGTGGGCGGTGGTCGGCGCCCCGCCCGAAAAGTCGCGCGTGCTCAACTCGACGCCGGCCAGCGCGGGGTGGGCCGCCACCGCCGTGTCGATCATGCCGACGCGAAGGTCCGTATCGCGGCGGCGCGCCGCGGGCGCGGCGACCGCCCTGCGGGCCGCGGCGCTGAGGTTGCCGGCGGCGGAATAATGGAGGCCGTAATAATGGCTGAAGTCGAACGTGCCCCCGGGATCGATCGTCCGCAGCCGGGCCAGCCCCTCGCGCGCGCTGAGGTCGCCGGGCACCGCGAGGCGGGTAACGGCGCTGCCGATCTCCTCGAGGCTGGTGGACTCCAGCACAGCGAAGCCCTGGGCGAGCGCGGCCTGGCGCGTGCGGTCGCTGAGATCGAGCGCGACCACCTCGCCGCGCCGGACCGGATAACCTTCCGCATCCAGCTCGGGCCGTTCCGATCCGGCAAGGTCGCGCAGGCCCGAAGCGCCGGCCATATCCGAAGCCTCTTCGGCGGCGTCCTCGGCGGCCTCGGCCGCTTCCTCCTCGGCCTCGGCCTGCGCCTTGGCAGCGTCCTCGGCGGCGTCGGCGGCGTCGTCGGCGGCATCCTCGGCGAGCTTGGCCGCGTCTTCCGCGGCGTCCTCGGCCGCGCGCGCCGCATCTTCGGCGGCGTCCTCGCGAGCGCGGATCTCGTCGCGGATGCGGTCCTCTTCGGCACGCCTGAGGTCGCGATCCGCGTTACTGTCGAGGTCGCGGTTGGAGGAGCCGGAGCGGTCGTCAATCCGGTCGAGGCGGTCGTCGCTGCCCGAGGAATCCCGGTCGGTCGCCCGCTCGACCCGGTCCTCGTCATGCGCCGACGCCGCAGGGGCGCCGGGGATCGCAAGGGAGGCGGCGAGCAGAGCCGCGGTCAACCAACCTCTACCGCTGCTTCGAGACGCTTCAAGGCACACGTTATGCAGGCTCCGTAATGTCCTTGCGCGGCGACAACGCAGCGACGCCGCCTTTATTCCGATTGCCGGGCGGGCGGACGAAGATTAGTCCCTTCGACGGAATAAGTTCGCCGCCGGTCCGTTCTTGGGGTGCACCCATGCCATCGTCAATAGGTGGAGCTCCTGATGAACGGATACGCGGCGAGATCGTCCAGTTCCTGCCCCGGCTTCGCCGCTTCTGCATCGCCATCGGCGGCGGCGTTGATGCGGGCGAGGATCTGATGCAGGCGACGGTGGAGCGGGCGCTGGCGCGCAGCGACCAATGGCGCGAAGGCACGCGGCTGGACAGTTGGATGTACCGGATCGCGCAGAACATCAATATCGACCAGGCCCGCTCCCGGCGCACGCGAGGCGTCGCGGTCGATCTCGACGCGATCGCCGAGCGTGCGGGCGAGGACGGCCGGGTCACGGTCGAGCAGCGCTCGGAGCTCGAGGCGGCGGTCGAGGCGATGGCGGAGCTTTCCGAGGAGCAGCGTGCGCTCATCGCCCTGATCGTCGTCGACGGCCGTTCCTATCGCGAGGCGGCGGAGACGCTCGACATGCCGATCGGCTCGGTGATGAGCCGGCTCGCGCGCGCCCGCCAGGCGATCGACGCCAGGCTCAACGGCGGCGAGCGGCGGCGGAGGCTGTCATGAGCCTTTCCGACGAGGATCGGATCACCCTCTATCTCGACGGCGCGATGACCGCGGCGGAAGCGGAAGCGCTCGAGCGCGAGGTCGGCGAGCGACCGGAGCTGGCCGAGATGCTGGAGCGGTGGCAGCGCAATGACGCCCGGCTCCGCGCCGCCTTCGACTTGCCGGTGCCGGAGGATATGGCGGCGCGGCTCGGGCTTGAGCCGGCGGCTCCGGCCAAGGTGGTCGATCTCGGCGAAGCGCGCGCCAGGCGCGAAAGGCGGCGCATTTCACCCGGCTGGGGCTGGGGCCTGGGCGGTGCGCTTGCCGCCAGCCTCGTCGCGGCCGTCTCGCTCGGCCTGGTCGGGGGTGGGGCCGGCGATCCGTTCGCCACCGAGCAGTTCCAGGTGGCGATGCAGACCTTGCCGTCGCGGCAGGTCGCCCATCTGAGCGGCGGCGAGACCCTCACCCTCACGCTCAGCTTCGCCGACGGCAGCGGCCGCTTCTGCCGCGAATTCGCGCTGGCGGGCGAGGAGTCGCGGGTCGGCGTCGCCTGCCGCCGCGGCGGGCGCTGGGCGGTCGAGGGCGTCGCCGCCGGCAGCGGACCGGCCGCCGATCCCGGGGAGATGCGCACCGCCGGCGGCGACGGCGCGGCTTTGGACCCCGTCTACCGACGCCTCGACGCCGGCGATCCTTTCGATCCCGAGCGCGAGCGCCAGCTCATCGCTTCGGGCTGGAGCGCTCCGCCCGCGGTCCGGGAATAAAGCGGCGGCGGCTCCGTTGTCGCACGTCCCCGGCTTCGGGGGCGCGTGCAAGGAGACGAACATGAACCGCTTCAGCCTTTGCCTCGTGGGTGGTGCCGCTCTTCTCGCCCTGGCGGGTCCCGCCGAGGCGCGGCGCGGGGGCGACGACGGTCCCGACCACGACGGCCACTGCCGCGGCTGCGACGAGGATCGCGGCGACCTGCGCCGCCACGACCACGATGACCGCGAACGTCGCGTCCACGACCGCATCCGCGATAGCGACCGCGTCCCGCGAGCGGATGCCGAGCGCCACGGCCGCCACGGCGATGGCGCCGACAGGATGCGCGAGCCCGGCCACGCCGTCGGCCGCGGACGGGGCCGGGGCGGGCGCGACGACGACTGAGCTCGACCTTCGTGCCTGATTCCCGGCGGCGTAACTGCCGGGAATCCTTTTGTTTAATTGACTCGCGGGCGATCGGTGATAGCCTCGCTCGAACAGGGGAGATGACATCATGATGATGCGCGCCGGCGCCGCCGCCTTCGCGGCCTGTCTGTTCGGAGGCACCGCCCTCGCCCAGGAAAGCAGCTCGACGACCAGCGGCGTGACCGGAAGCGACGGCGTCTGGCGCCTGTCCGTCGGCGGCCATTATTCGACCGGCGACTATGGCGATCCGGAGGACACCGACGTCTTCTCGGTCCCGGTCGGCGTGCGCTACACGCGCGGCAATTTCTCGATCCGGGTTTCGCTTCCCTACGTCTGGGTCGACGGCCCCGGCTCGCTGATCGACACGCCGCAGGGCGACGGCGGGAGCGGCGGCGACGGCGGCCGCGGCGACAATAGCGGACCCGGCAGCGGCGGCGGCAGCGGCGGCGAAGTCGACGATGATGACGATGACGATGACGATGACGACGATGATGACGATGACGATGATGACGATGATGACGATGATGACGACGGTGACGGCACCGGCGGGGGCGCCGGCGGAGGCGGACTGAGCGACAGCAGCCGCCAGGGCATCGGCGATCTCGTTATCACCGCCGCTTATTCGCTCCCCGTCGGCGGCAGCACTTTCGTCGATGCGTCGGCGCGGGTGAAGGTGCCGACGGCATCGCGCAGCGAGCGGCTCGGCACGGGCGAAGTGGACGTGACAGTCGGCGCCGACCTGGTGCACGATTTCGGCGGCGGCAGCGTCTATGGCGGCGTCCGCCGCAAATTCGTGGGAGATTCTCCGACGCTCGATCTGCGCGATGTCTGGGGCGCGGGCGCGGGCGCGAGCTATCGGGCCTCCGACACGGTGACGCTTGGGACCGATTTCTACTGGCAGGAATCGAGCCGCGAGGGGGGCGGCGACCTCGCCGAGGTGACCGCCTGGTCGAGCCTTCGCCTCGGCGAGCGCACCCGCCTGGTCGTCTACGGCACCGCCGGCCTCACCACCAACAGCACCGATTTCGCTACCGGCGCCACGCTCTCCTACCGTCTGTAAGTCCGCTTTCGGCGCAGGGTGACGAGGGCTCTCGCGGGCCTGCGCCGACGCGTCCGGGTCTCTGGCCCGCCGCGAGAATTTTTTTCCAGGCCGCCGGAATAAGGTGCCGCCGCTCCCGTTGTCCCCACGCTTTTCGAGAGCAAGTTTAAGGAGATACGGGAAATGGCAAAGTTGGAAGGCACGCGCGGCGCGGACCGCATCAACGGCACTGCGGGCAGCGACGAGATCCGCGGCCGGGCGGGGAACGACATCCTCAACGGCGGCGCGGGCGACGACCGCGTCCGCGGCGACGAAGGCAATGACGTCGTCCACGGCGGCGACGGCAATGACGAAGTGCGCGGGGATTCCGGTGCGGACCTCGTCTATGGGGACGCCGGCAATGACGAGGTCGAAGGCGACGACGGCAACGACCAGCTGTTCGGCGGCTCCGGCCGCGACACGCTCGACGGCGGCCGCGGCGCCGACCGGCTGACCGGCGGTTCGGGGAGCGACATCTTCGAGATGGACGGCTTCGCCAACGGCAGCGACACCATCCTCGACTTCCAGGACGGCGTCGACCGGATCAAGTTCGAGGACGACATGACCCGCGCCGACCTCACCATCGCCAATAATGCGAACGGCGACGCGACGATCAGCTGGGACGGCGGCTTTCTGACCGTCCTGAACGTATCGGCAGCGCAATTGACCGGCGCCGACTTCATTTTCTGACGCCCGGTCCCCGAGCCCCCTCCGGGGCGCGTCCCCGCCTCCCCCGAGGCGGGGGCGTTGCGCGTCCGGAATTGTCGCATCTTGCCAAGCGCGGCGGGCGGCTTCACAGGCCGCCTATGTCCTTGATCGCCCTTCTCATTGCCGCCCAGGCCGCCGCCGTTCAGCCGCCCGCCGCGCCGCCGGCCGCCGTACCGCCGCCGGCCGCACCGACGGTCGGGCAGGGGGTGGTCACCACGCCGTCCGGCCTGCGCATCCAGACGCTCGCCCCGGGCAGGGGCGCGGCCCCGCAGCCGGGCGGCGCCGTCCTTGTCACCTATGAAGGGCGGCTCGCCGACGGCACGGTCTTCGATTCCGCGACCCAGCCGACCGGCCTCCCCGTCTCGGCGCTGATCCCGGGCTTTACCGAGGCGCTGCTGATGATGCGCGTCGGCGGCCGCTACCGCTTCTGGATCCCTGCGCAGCTCGCTTATGGCGAGCGCGGCGCGGGCGGCGGCGTCGTGCCGGCCAATGCCGAGCTCGACTTCACTGTCACCCTGCACGACGTCGGTCCGCTCGGGCCGCCGCCGACCGCGGCCGCCGAGTAGCCGCCGGATCAGTCAAGGGCAGGGCCGACTCTGCCCCGAAACGGGGCGGGTGCGACAACCCCACTGGTGGAACTACCGTAACCGGTGTTGAGAGCCGGTAAGCCGGCCGCGGTCACTGTGCGGTCCGTGCGGGAGGTGGGGGAATAGATGCCTCGAAACGATCGTCGGCCGGGCTAGCGAAGTGGGGGCGCTCTTCCTGGCTGCGCTCGCCGTAGCCGCCGTTCCGGCGGCGCCGCGTCAGGTGCAGGCGCGGCTCAGCATCCAGGCCACCGTCCTTCCGGGCTGCACCGTCTCCACGGCGCGCGACTCGACGACGTCCGCGCACGCCTTATGCTCCGAATCGGTGGCCGTGAACGTGTCGGTGGACGCCGCCCCGATGCCGGCGGATTCGAGAGCGAGCGCCCCCGCCGCGGCAAAAGTGATCACGCTCACTTACTGAGGCGCTTTTCCGTTCGTCGCATTCGCGCACGCGGCGCACGCGGCCCTTAACTCC
>DASVVV010000065.1:0-4217 GCA_036386375.1 Allosphingosinicella sp.
GCGCTGGAGACGCTGGGCAAGCAGCTGGCCATGCACATCGCTGCCGCCAATCCGCTCGCGCTGCGCGGGGAGGATCTCGATACAGACATGGTCGAGCGCGAGCGCGCGATCGCCCAGGAGAAAGCGGCCGAATCGGGGAAGCCGGCGAACATCGTCGAGAAGATGGTCGACGGCGCGCTCGCCAAGTTCCGCAAGGAGAATGCCTTGCTCTCGCAGATCTTCGTCATCGACCAGAAGAGCAAGGTCGAGGACGTGATCACGGGCGAGGCCAAGCGGCTCGGCAAAGACGTGACCCTGAAGGGCTATGCCCGCTTCCAGCTCGGCGAAGGCATCGAGAAGAAGACCGACGACTTCGCCGCCGAAGTCGCGGCGGCGTCGGGCGTCAGCCGGCCCGAGCCGGTGGAGTAAGGCAGCCTCTACCCGGGTTGCCGACCCGCGCGGCCCGGCGCCGCCGCCGGCGCCTAGAGCTGGGCGAGCAGATAATCGGCGCTGGAAACGCTGAAGGCGCCCGGCTCCTCGACGTTGAGCTCCTTGACGACGCCGTCCTCAACGATCGCCGACCAGCGCTGGCCGCGCTTGCCCATGCCGAATTTCGAGAAATCGGCGGCGAGCCCCAGCGCCGCGGCGAAGTCGCCATTGCCGTCGGCGAGCATCGTCACCTTGCCCTCGGCGCCGCCCTGCTGCGCCCAGGCCTGGAGGACGAAGGCGTCGTTGACCGATACGCAGGCGATCTCGTCGACGCCTTTGCCGCGAAGCTCCTCGGCTTTCTCGACGAAGCCGGGAAGGTGGCGCGCGGAGCAGGTCGGCGTAAAGGCGCCGGGCACGGAGAAAAGCGCGACCTTGCGGCCGGCGAAGAATTCGTCCGTCTCGACCGGCTGCGGACCTTCGGCACTCGCCTTCATGAGCGTGGCGCTGGGGATGCGGTCGCCGACCTGGATCGTCATCTTCGGGGCTCCTTCTGGTCTCGAAACAGGCCGGCCCCTTAGCAAGGCGTCCCGCCCCGCGATAGGCCAAGCTGGCGTTGTCCTGCACCGCCGCGGGTGCCTATAGCGCAGCCATGGACGCGCCCCCGTTCCTCAGCGGCCAGTTCCTGCTGGCCATGCCCGGCATCGGCGACCCGCGATTCGAGAAAGCTGTGATCGCTTTGTGCGTTCATGACGAAAATGGCGCCCTCGGCATCGGCCTCGGCCGAGTCATTCCCAGGCTCGGCTTTCACGATCTCTTGAAGCAGCTCGACATCGCACCGGGCGAGGCGCCGAATGCGCCTATCCACCATGGCGGCCCGGTCCAGCCGGAGCGCGGCTTCGTCATCCACTCGCGCGACTGGGGCGGCGCCGACAGCGTGCAAGTCGGCGAGCGGTGGGTGCTGTCGGCGACGCTCGACGTCCTCAAGGCGATTGCTGAAGGGAAAGGGCCGGAGCGCTGGATCGCCGCCTTGGGCTATGCCGGGTGGGGGCCGGGGCAGCTCGAGGAAGAGATGGGCCGCCACGGCTGGTTCGTGACACCGGGCGACGAGCAGCTGCTCTACGGCTCGGATGTCAATTCGCGCTGGTCCGATGCGTTCAGGAGCGCCGGCGTCGATCCGCGCCTTCTCACGGCCGAGAGCGGGACTGCCTGATCGCCCACTCGCAACGACGAAACATACACGCGACTTGCCACCGGTACCTTGCATAACGAGATAGCTTGCTATACTCGAAAGCCGTGTCGGACGCTCGCTACAGCCGCTTCCTGACAAACTGGGATTCACAGGCGCGCAAGGGCGTGCTGGTGTTGATCGTGATGGCGGCGCTCTCGGGGCGCGAATATTATGGCTATGAGCTGGTTGAGCATGTCATGACTGGTGCCGGCGTGCAGGTCAGCGACGGCACGCTCTACGCCATCCTCATCAGGCTGAAGGCCGAGGGCCTCGTCTCGACGCGATGGGAAGCCGCCGAGCGCGGCCCAGCCCGGAAATATTACGCATTGACGGACGAAGGCCGCGCTCTGCTCGCAAAGATGAAGCAGGCATGGACCGGGATGGTCAGCGGCGTCGATGCGATCCTTGAGGACAGGAGCGGCCGCGATGTTCGATGATCCCCGCGCGCGCCGCGCAGGGCGCCATTTCCGCATGCGCGTCGAGCTGATGCTGAGTTCGGTTTCGCCCGCGGTGCGCCGCGAGCTGCTCGACGATCTCGCCGCCCACGTGTGCGACTTGGTTGCTGAGGGCCCGCGAGATGCCGCGGAGCATGAGCGGCTCCAGGCGGCGCTCGATCGGATGGGCGATCCGCGTGAATTTCTGGCGCCGTTAATCGGGGGCGCGATATTCCGCGACCCGCGCCGCGATGTCGGGCTAGGCCAGACCGGGCGAGCTGTGTTGTCGCTCCTCGCGCGGGGCTGGCGTGTTGGCTGGCGTTCCGCGCTGGTGCTGGGCGCCGCCTTGTGCGGTGCGGTGGCGCTCCTCGTCGCCGTCGGGGCCGTGCTGGACCCAGACTCGGTCGGGCTCTTCCGGCTGGGCCCGGACGATGTCCAGCTCCGGCTGGTGGGCGGGGAAGGGGGCGTGCCCCTCTTCTTGCCATGGTTCGCGATGGTCCTGATCGCGTTGGCGGCTTTGTCGATGGCCTTCGCCTGGCGGCAAGCCCGCAAGCTGGTCCTCGAGATTCTCAGCCCGGGAGCGGCTGCAAAATGACCGCGATCGACGGGCCCTCCGCGGACCCGAAGCTGCACCTCTTTCCCTTCGAGCTCGCGCTCTTCGCGCTCATCTTCTGGGCCGACGGCGCCGGTTTCATCCCCTTATCGAAGACGCCTTTTCTGTTTCTCGTCGCTTGGGCGTCGCTGCGCCTGCGCGGGGCGGGGTGGCGATCCGCGGGCCTGAAGACGGACGGTCGCGGACTGGTTCTGATCGGCATGGGCGTTGCCGCCGGCGCTGCATTCTGGGCATTCGAGTTTTACGTCGAAAATCCGATCCTGTACCGACTGACTGGCCGTTATCCCGATCTGCACGCCTTCGACGACCTCGTCGGCAATGTCCGCCTGCTCGCAATCCTGCTCGCGCTCAACCTCGTCCTGGCGGCCTTCGGCGAGGAATTCGTGTGGCGCGGCTATGCACTCCCGCGCGTCGCCGAAATCCTGGGTGGGTCGCGTTTCGCCTGGGTCGCTGCGTTGCTGGCCGTAAACGCGGCCTTCGGGCTTGCCCACCTCTATCAGGGCGAATCCGGGATCGCGCAGGCAACGGTCCAAGGCATCCTGCTCGGCCTCCTCTACCTCGTCACCGGCCGGAACCTGCTCGCGCCGATCGCCGCGCATTTCACCGCCAACAGCTGCGATTTCGTCGCCATCTATCTCGGTCTCTATCCCGGCATGCCGTTCTGACCGTCGGACCAACCCTCGCAGCTCCGCTCCGGCAACACATATAAAGATATCTTTATATTTGCATTTGTGAGCGGTCCCGCCTAGATAGGCACCTTGCGACCGCCCGTAAATTGCGCCGGCGGTCGTTCATTTTTTCCGAGGAGACCGCTCTTGGCCACGCAGCCCAAGCCCCAGTTCGACGACTATGTGATCCGCGACATCTCGCTTGCCGGTTACGGCCGCAAGGAGATCCAGATCGCCGAGACCGAGATGCCCGGCCTGATGGCACTCCGCCAGGAATATGGCGCCTCCAAGCCGCTGGCCGGCGCGCGGGTAACCGGATCGCTCCACATGACGATCCAGACCGCCGTGCTGATCGAGACTTTGATCGAGCTCGGCGCCGAGATCCGCTGGGCCAGCTGCAACATCTTCTCGACCCAGGACCATGCCGCCGCCGCCATCGCCGAGCGGGGTATCGCCGTCTTCGCCGTCAAGGGCGAGACGCTGGAGGAATATTGGGATTATATCGACCGCATCTTCGATTGGGGCGGCGGCGAGACCGCCAACATGATCCTCGACGACGGCGGCGATGCGACCATGTTCGCGCTGTGGGGCGCGCGCATCGAGGCGGGCGAGATCTTCCCCGAGGCGACCAATGAGGAGGAGGAGATTTTCCAGCAGGTCGTCCGCCGCCGCGTCGAGCAGTCGCCGGGCTTCCTCACCAAGACCGTGGAAAATATCCGCGGCGTCTCCGAGGAGACGACTACGGGCGTGCACCGCCTTTACGAGCTCGCCAAGCAGGGCAAGCTTCCCTTCCCGGCGATCAACGTCAACGACAGCGTGACCAAGTCGAAGTTCGACAATCTCTACGGCTGCAAGGAAAGCCTGGT
>DASVVV010000066.1:0-3178 GCA_036386375.1 Allosphingosinicella sp.
CAGGACAAGTCGGGCTGGTTCCTTCTGATCCCTTTCTACAATGTCATCATGATGTTCATCGAGGGGACGCGCGGACCGAACCGGTACGGCCCCGATCCCAAGGGCGCGGGCGACGCCAAGGTGTTCGCCTGACCCGTCGCGGAGCGGACACGCCGAGCGAGCGCTTGATCCGTCCGCACTTTTGATCGACCATGCCGCCCGGCGCGCAAGGGGTGCGGCGCGCCGGGGTGGCTTATTTCGGGGCGCCAACAAGGGGATCTTGAAAAATGAAGCAGTTCAGCCTGGGCAATGCCTGGTCGAGCGGGGTCGCGTTCGTGTCCCGCGACGCCGCCAACATGGCGATCCTGATCATCGGTCTGGGCGTGCTGGCGCCAGCGGTGCTTCAATTCGTGCTCGTCGGAAACGCGACCGGCCTGATGAACAACCCGGCGATGCTGAGCCAGACCGCGATGGGCGGCGGCGCGGGGATGCTGATGGGAAGCCTCGCCCTTGCCATGCTGCTGAGCTACATCCTGCAGCTGTCCAGCTATTTCGCGGCCTGGCGGCTGGGCTTCGGCCCGGGCGAGACGATCGGCGGCGCCATCGTCTTCGGCATCATCTGCGCGGTGATCATGATCGTGGCGTTCGTCGCGCTGATCATCGTGATGGCGATCGTCGCCCAGGCGGGCGGGGCAGGGGCGATCCTGGTGCTGCTGGTGATGATTCCGCTGATGGTGTTGTTCGCGGTGCTCTACACCGTCATCATGGCGGCGATGGCGGTGCTGATGTTCCTGGTCATGCTGCTCATGCTCGCCTTCGGTTCGTCGCTGGGCGCGATGAATCCGGCGCTGGCCATGACCGGCGGCGGCGCGATCGGCATGCTGATCGGCATCCTGATCGTCGTTCTTCTCTTCTGGCTGGCAGTCCGATTCAGCTGCACGACCAGCGTCATGGGCGACCGCAAGATGTTCAACCTGCTGAACGCCATGTCGGAATCGTGGCGCCTCACCGGCCCGAACCAGTGGCGGATCATGGCCTATCTCGGCTTGATCGGAGTCATCCTGTGCGTCGGTTTCTTCGTCGTGATGATGTTCGTGGGCGCCAGCATGATGGGCGGCATGGGCGGCGGCGGCGTCCCGCAGCAGCCGGGTATCGGCATGGCGCTGATCGGGCTGATCTTCGGCATTCCGTTCGCCTATCTGGTCGTGATGGTCCCGGCCGGGATTTACCGGGAGCTTTCGCACACCCGCCCGGCCGCCGAAGTCTTCGCCTGACCCCGGCGCGCCCGGGCGCGGTTGCAGGGGGTCGGGACGGCCATTAGATAGCCGTCCCGGCCCCTGTGGCGGAATTGGTAGACGCGCTCGACTCAAAATCGAGTTCCGCAAGGAGTGCCCGTTCGAGTCGGGCCAGGGGCACCACTTACGGCTTCTCAGCCGGCTCGCTTGCGGGCATGGTTCGCTGGTGAGCGAAGGCGGACAAGCATTGCGAACCGGCGACGATGCCGGCACGGAGCCGACGGCGGAAACGCACGGGCCGGAGCCCGAAGCCGAGGCCGCCGCCTTCCGCCGCGACCGGCTGCTTGCCGCCCTGGCCTTGATGTTCGGGATCGGCCTGGCGCTCGCTCTCCCCTTCGCGCTTCGCGCCGGAGCCGAATTCTTCCTTCCCGTCACGGCTGCGCTCGTCATCGCCATCGCCCTCGTGCCGGTGCTCGAATGGCTGGAGCGGCGGCGGCTGCCTTCGGCGCTCGCCGCGCTCATGTGCCTGATCCTGCTGATCGCGGTCGCCAATATCGCGGTGGCCGCGATCGTCCTCCCGGCCACCGAATGGTTCCGCCTTCTGCCCGAGCGGATCGGCCGCCTGCGCGAGACGCTGGCGCCTTTGTTCGAGATCTATGCGGACTTCGAGCAGTTCATCGATTCGGTGGTTCGCGAGTTCGGCCGCTCGTCCGGTTCGGCCCCGCAAACGGTCCAGGTCGAAACTCCCAATTCGCTGTTGCAGATCATCGCCACCTCGGCGCCGTTCGCGGCGATCCAGCTCTTCTTCGCCGTCCTGGTCATCTACTTCTTCCTCGCCGGCTGGACCCGGATGAGGAAGCGCACCATCACCGCCCGCGCCAGCTTCGGCGGCGCGCTCACCACCGCGCGGGTGATCCAGCAGGTGGTCGATGCGACCTCCACCTATCTCGGCACGATCACGATGGTCAATGTCGGCATGGGCCTGGTCGTGGCGGCGGTGGTCTACTGGATCGGCATGGATACGCCGCTGATGTGGGGCGGCATCGCCACCGTGCTCAACTACATCCCGTATCTGGGGCCGATCGGCTCGGCGCTGCTGCTCGCGCTCGGCGGGCTGATGACGTTCGAAGACCCCTGGTATGCGATGCTGCCGGCGATGAGCTTCGTCGTCATCCACCTGGTCGAGGCCAATTTCGTGACTCCGACGGTGGTCGGGCGCAGGCTCACCATCAATCCTCTGCTGATCCTGCTGTCGCTGAGCTTCTGGGCCTGGGTCTGGGGCACGACCGGAGCGCTTCTGGCGGTGCCGCTGCTGATCATCTTCCGAACCGTCCTCGACGCTGCCGGCAAGCCCGACATAGCCGGATTCCTGTTCGAGGACGGGACGCTGATTCACGAGCATGCCGAGGAGCCGCGGCCGGCGTCGGGCGGTTCCTGACGCGAGCGATTCGGCCGGTCCAGGGAGGGCCGTTCGCTTGACAGCCCAAAGTGCCTCCACTACCTCGCCCGCCTGCCATTAGCGGGTGTAGCTCAGTTGGTTAGAGCGCCGGCCTGTCACGCCGGAGGTCGCGGGTTCGAGCCCCGTCACTCGCGCCATTTCCCCGATTCCGAAAGATGCGCTAGCCTCGGCCGATGAACCGCGCTTTGGCCGCGTCGGCCGTCGCCCTTTCGCTCGCTTTCGCTGCCCGCGCCGGGGCGCAGACGCTGCCGCCGCGCGACGAGTGCGCCGCCGATGGCAGTTTCGTGACATTCCGGGCCGAGCTCCTCGACGTGCTCGCACGCCGCGATTCCGCGCGGCTGCTCGAGATCGCCGCCGAAGACATCCAGTTCAGCTTCGGCGACGATCCGGGCCGCGACAATTTCGCCCGCAGCTGGGGCCTTGCCGATCCGCTGACCAGCGGCGTCTGGACCACGCTCGGGGGTGTGCTCCTGCTCGGCTGCGCCCGCGACGGCGACAGCCTGGC
>DASVVV010000067.1:0-54841 GCA_036386375.1 Allosphingosinicella sp.
AAATCGAGAAACGCCTGCGCGAAGCGCTCGCTCCGATCCGCCTCGCGGTGATCAACGACAGCGACAGGCATCGCGGCCATGCCGGCCACGACGGCAGCGGCGAATCCCACTTCACCGTGGAGATCGAGGCGCCCGCCTTCGCCGGCAAGTCCCGCCTCGAACGCCAGCGCGCCGTCAACGCCGCTCTGGGCGACCTGATGCGCGACCGCATCCACGCGTTGGCGATCCGAGCAAGCGCGCCGGGGGAATGAGGTCTCCAAAACCGACGGCTAGGAGAATTTTCAAGTTCTTCAAGACCGCGTCATTTGCGGCGAACACCGCGTTCGTCGTTTCGTCGGCTGCTCTCGCGATTAAGGTGATTGTGCTGGATGAGATTCCCGAGGGATTCGAGCACGGTTACGAGTTTGGCTTGGTTACTGAGCGCCTCTTGGGCTCTATCATCGCAAGCTACATATTCTACCTGCTTGTCGTTCATCTAAGAGAATGGCGGGGAAAGGAGAGGTTACGTCCTTATATAGAGAAGCATGCCAGGAGCGTTTATGGCTCGTGCGAGGGGCAGTTGAGTCATTTCGTAAATTCAGCTGGGCAGAAGCTCACCTTAGATGTGGTTTCTCGAGAGGAAATTCAGGACGCGTTTAAGGCGATAGCACCACATTCTAACGCGCCAATGGTAATCGGCCAAGCCGGCACGCCAGCGAACTGGATGCAATGGTTCGAGTACTGGATAAATCGTTCTCGAGTTTCGATCGAAAGAGTGCTGGGGCAGCACAGGTTTCTCGATCCAGAACTCATAGCAATTCTGACCGCCATCGACGAGTCCGGCCACTTTAGCTTCGTTCTTGAGATGCGCGGCTACCAGTTCAATAACCCGGATATGTCAGTCTGGGCTGATCCATTCTTCGAGTACTGCGAAAAATGTAGAGCCCTTAAGGCGTATCTAGATCACGCATTTTGACGCTAGCGATCGAACCACTCGGCGCAAGCCCAAAAAACACTTTCCTACACCCCATCCTTTGTGCCTTACCCTGCGAAATGGAACAGAGCCAGAACTCTATTGGCTTCGCAAACCGATGCGTCAGCCCCCCTTCCGCCCATTTCGTCCATTGCGCAGCTGTGGAGACGCCCGCCCGCCGGACGCCGAAGAACTGCAGCTCGCCTGCCAGGCGGAAGAGAGCATTGGGAATGGCCTGCTCGACGATCGCATGGCCAGTGCGAACATTGGGACCTTTCACCGGTGATCCAGCGAAGTTTCCTTCCCCAGGGAAGCCGAACCTTCCGGACCTTCCATTCACCTCCGGCCGGGGCGGACGCCGCTCGGCAACGCCGCGGAATGACGCTAAGGTACCTCCATGCTCGAAGACCTCTTCCTGCAGACCTTGCTCCCCACCACTCACGATCTCGGCGGCTTCAAGGTGCATCGGACGCTGCCGCACAAAGAGCGGACGATGATCGGGCCGTTCATCTTCTTCGACCAGATGGGTCCGGCCAGGCTCGAGGCGGGGCGCGGGATCGACGTCCGGCCTCACCCGCACATCAACCTCGCCACCGTCACCTATCTCTTCGCTGGCGCGATCGACCATCGCGATTCGCTCGGCACCTTCCAGACGATCGAGCCGGGCGCCGTGAACCTGATGACGGCCGGGCGCGGCATCACCCATTCCGAACGCTCGCCGGCCGCGCTTCGGCCAGAGGGGCCGGAGCTTTCCGGCATCCAGACCTGGCTCGCTCTGCCGACGGCGAAGGAGGAGGTCGAGCCCGCCTTCGAGCATGTCGGCCGCGACGAATTGCCGGTCGTGGACGGCCTTTACGCTCGTGCGCGGGTGGTGATGGGGACGCTGTGGGGCGAGACTTCGCCGGTCACCTGCCACAGCCATACGATCTACGCCGACATCCAGCTCGCCGCCGGCGGCGCCATGCCGGTCGATCCCGAGGCGGAGGAGCGCGGCCTCTATGTCGCCGAGGGCGGAGCCTCTCTCGACGGCCGTCGGCTCGAGCCGACCACCCTCTATGTCCTTCGCCCCGGGACCAGCGCCACCCTTCGCTCCGAGAGCGGCGGTCATGTCATGCTCTGCGGCGGCGCCCCGCTCGACGGACCGCGCCACGTCTGGTGGAACTTCGTCTCCTCGAGCCGCGACCGCCTCCGCCAGGCCCGCGAGGACTGGAAAGGCGGCCACTTCCCGCTCCCGCCCGGCGACAAGGACGAATTCATCCCCCTCCCCGAAGTGCCGAAGACGGTGAGCTACCCGTGACCAAGCCACCCGAAACTAACGGAGACGGTCGGTGACCCCGCTGGCGCTGACCGGGATCGGCCTTCCCACCGGGGTAACGCTTCGCGTCCAGCTCGGCGGCCCCGAGGAGGCGGAGCCGATCGTCCTGCTCCACGGCTTTCCCGAATCGCACCGCACCTGGCGCGCCGTTGCCCCGGATCTGGCGCGCGACTACCGCATCGTCGCGCCGGACCAGCGCGGCTTCGCCGGCTCGGACAAGCCGCAGTCGGTAGAAGAGTATAAGGTCGACAAGATCATCGCCGACCTGCTCGCCCTCGCCGACGCGCTCGGCATCGGCCGCTTCACGCTCGTCGGCCACGATTGGGGCGGCGCCGTCGCCTGGGCGGCGGCGCTCAGGCATCCAGACCGCGTGAAGCGGCTGGTCATCGTCAATGCCCCGCACCCGCTCCTCTTCCAGCGATCCGTCATCGAGGACGAGGCGCAGCGCGCCGCCTCCCAATATATCCGTGCCTTTCGGAACCCGCTGATGGACGCCGGCATCCGGGCTATGGGTCTCGACACCTTCTTCGACAAGACCTTCGCAAGCCATGCCGACACGTCCAAAATCCCTCCGGAGGAGCGCCAGGCCTATCTCGACGAGTGGGGCGAGGAGGGCGCGCTGACGGCGATGCTCAACTGGTATCGCGCCTCCGAGATCGTCGTGCCGGAAACCGGCGAGAAGGCGTCGCTGCCGCTCTGGACCCGGGTCCCCTTCCCGCCCGTCAAGGTACCGACGCTCGTCGTCTGGGCGATGCGCGACAAGGCGCTGCTCCCGGTCCAGCTCGAGGGGCTGAACGACCTCGTCGACGACCTCAGGATCGTCGCCGTCGCGGATGCGGGGCACTTCGTCCCGTGGGAGCGGCCCGAGCCGGTCATCGCGGCCATCCGGGATTTCATGCGCGACGCCGCTTAGCTATGGCGCCGCCGATGGCCGCCGCCGCACGCTCGCTTCCCCGCTCCGCCGCCCGCCTCGCGGCGGTGCAGGCGCTCTACCAGCGCGACATGGAGGCGACGCCGCTCGCCCAGCTGCTCCACGAATTCCACCATCACCGCCTCGGCGCGACCATCGACGGCGTCGAATATGCCGATGCCGAAGTCGATTTCTTCGACGATCTGGTCAAGGGCGTGGAAGCGCGGAGCGAGGAGCTCGACGGCCTCATCGCCGCCCGGCTCGCCCAAGGCTGGTCGCTCGGGCGGATCGACCGGCCGATGAAGGCGATCCTTCGCGCCGGCGCCTACGAGCTCGCCGCCCGGCGCGACGTCCCGATCGGAACCGTGATCAGCGAATATGTCGACGTCGCCAAGGCCTTTTACGACAAGCGCGAGGCCGCTTTCGTCAACGGCCTGCTCGACGCCGTCGCGAAGGAGGTGCGCGGCTAGGTGGGCGGCGAGGCGGAGTTCATCGAATCGCTGCGCAGCCTCGCCACCGATCCCGCGGCCCGCGGCCTTCGCGACGATGCCGCCGTGCTGGAGGTCGAGGGGAAGAGGCTGGTCGTGACCTGCGACATGCTGGCCGAAGGCGTCCACTATTTGCCGGACGACCCGCCCGCGGACGTTGCCTGGAAGCTGGTGGCGGTGAATCTGTCCGACCTCGCCGGGAAGGGCGCCGAGCCGGTCGGCGTGCTGCTCGGCTATGCGCTCGGCGAGGAGGCGTGGGACCGCGCCTTCGTCCGCGGCCTCGCGACCGCTCTCGCCGCCTTCGCCATCCCTCTGCTCGGCGGCGACACCGTGGCGCTCGCCCCCGGGGCACCGCGCGTCCTCGGGCTCACGGCCATCGGCCGCGCCGACGGCCCCGTGCCCGGCCGCGACGGGGCGCGCCCCGGCCACCAGCTTTGGGTGAGCGGCACGATCGGCGATGCCGGCGCCGGCCTCGACCTGCTCCGGCAGCGGCGGGGCGAGCCGCCCGGCCTGATCGAGCGCTATCGCAACCCGCGACCGCGGCTCGAGGCGGGCCGGCGCCTGGCGCCGATCGTCGCGGCGATGATGGACGTCTCGGACGGCCTGTTGATCGACGCGCGGCGGATGGCGCAGGCGAGCGGCTGCCAAGTCCTGATCGAGCTCGAGGCGGTGCCGCTCTCCGCCGATCTGCGCGCCGTGGGCGGCACGGCGCTCGAGGCGGCCGCCGCCGGCGACGACTACGAGCTCCTGTTCGCCGCGCCGGTCGAAGCCGCGACGCGAATCCTCGCGCTCGGCGAGGAGATGGGCCTCCCCTTCTCCCCCATCGGCCGCTTCGGGGACGGCGCCGGCCTGGCGCTGACCGATCGCGGGGCCCGGGTACCGCTGCCCGATTCGCTCGGCTTCGAGCATGGCCGCCGACCCGCCTGAGTGAGCGGTTGAATCCGCGTCCTTTCGCCCCTAAAGGCCGCGCCACATCGGGCGCGCCCCGCGCGGGCGCCTGCCCTTGCCTGCGTGAAATTCAGGGGAAGGACGTTTCATGACCGTCGTGCTCATCGCCATCGGCTGCGGCCTGGTGGCCGTGCTCTATGGGATCATCACCAGCGGCCAGGTGCTGCGGCTTTCGCCCGGCAACGAGAAGATGGTGCAGATCGCCGAGGCGATCCAGGAAGGGGCGAAGGCCTATCTCGGCCGGCAATATACGACCATCGCGGTCGTCGGCGTCGTCGTCGCGGCGTTGGTCTTCTTCTTCCTCGGCGCGCTCGAGGCGGCCGGCTTCGTGCTCGGCGCGCTGCTCTCGGGCGCGGCCGGCTATATCGGCATGAACATCTCGGTGCGCGCCAACGTCCGCACCGCCGAAGCGGCCCGCGGCAGCCTCCAGGCCGGGCTCACCACCGCCTTTCGCGCCGGCGCCATTACCGGACTGCTCGTCGCCGGCCTCGCGCTGCTCGCCATCGCCGTCTTCTTCTACATCCTGGTGGCGGTGCTCGGCGAAGCTCCGAATTCACGGCTGGTCATCGACTCGCTCGTCTCGCTCGCCTTCGGAGCCTCGCTCATTTCGATCTTCGCGCGTCTCGGCGGCGGCATCTTCACCAAGGCCGCCGACGTCGGCGCCGACCTCGTCGGCAAGGTCGAGGCGGGAATCCCCGAGGACGATCCCCGCAATCCGGCCGTGATCGCCGACAATGTCGGCGACAATGTCGGCGACTGCGCCGGCATGGCCGCCGATCTGTTCGAGACCTACGTCGTCACCGTCGGCGCGACGATGGTCCTGATCGCCCTTCTGGTCAGCGGCTCGACCGCGCAGATGACGGCGCTGATGAGCCTGCCGCTGATCATCGGCGGCGTCTGCATCCTGACCTCGATCGTCGGCACCTACATGGTCCGGCTGGGCCGCAAGCAGTCGATCATGGGCGCCCTCTACAAGGGCTTCTGGACCACGGCATTGCTGTCGATCCCGGCGCTCTACTACGTGACCGCGCAGACGCTCGACCAGGGAATGAACACCGTCCTCGGCGGCGCCCGCCAAGCGGCCGGCCCCGAGGTCGAGGCGCAAGTCGCCAACCAGGCCCTGGCCGGCGGCTTCACCGGCATGGACTTGTTCTGGTGCATGATGGTCGGTCTCGGCGTGACCGCCCTGCTCGTCTGGATCACCGAATATTATACCGGCACCAACTACCGGCCGGTCCGCTCGATCGCCAAGGCCTCGGTCACCGGCCACGGCACCAACGTCATCCAGGGCCTCGCCATCAGCCTCGAATCGACCGCCTTGCCGACCCTGGTGATCTGCGTCGGCATGATCGTCTCCTACCAGCTGGCCGGCCTGATCGGCATCGCCTTCGCGGCCACCTCGATGCTCGCACTGGCCGGCATGGTCGTGGCGCTCGACGCCTACGGCCCGGTCACCGACAACGCCGGCGGCATCGCCGAAATGGCGCATCTGGAGGACGAGGTCCGCAACCGGACGGACGCGCTCGACGCGGTCGGCAATACCACCAAGGCGGTGACCAAGGGCTATGCGATCGGCTCGGCGGGCCTCGCCGCCCTGGTGCTGTTCGGCGCCTACACGACCGACCTCCAGCATTATGCAACCGAGCTCGGCATCGGCCCGGCGGGCATCGATTTCTCGCTGTCCAACCCCTATGTCGTCGTCGGCCTGTTGCTCGGCGCCTTGCTTCCCTATCTGTTCGGCGCGCTAGGCATGACCGCCGTCGGCCGGGCGGCGGGCAATGTCGTCATCGACGTGCGCGAGCAGTTCCGCAGCAACAGCGGAATCATGGAAGGGACGAGCCGTCCCAATTACGCCCGCACCGTCGACCTCGTCACCCGCGCCGCGATCCGCGAGATGATCATACCCTCGCTGCTGCCCGTGCTGGCGCCGATCGCCGTCTTCTTCGGCATCTCGGCCATTGCCGGGCGCGACCAGGGTTTCGCGGCGCTCGGGGCGCTGCTGCTCGGCGTGATCGTCTCCGGCCTGTTCGTCGCCATCTCGATGACGTCGGGCGGCGGCGCCTGGGACAATGCCAAGAAATATATCGAGGACGGCAATCACGGCGGCAAGGGCTCCGAGGCCCACAAGGCCGCGGTGACCGGCGACACGGTCGGCGATCCCTATAAGGACACCGCCGGACCGGCCGTGAACCCGATGATCAAGATCACCAACATCGTCGCTTTGCTTCTGCTGGCGGCGCTGGCGGGGGCGGGCGCCTAGCGCCGGGCAAGGCCCTGGAACTCCGCCGGAACCGTTTCGGCGGGGTTTCATTCTAGCGGGCGAGCCGCTAAGGGCGGCCGGCTTTTTGGACGCTAAGGAACTGAATGGCCAAGGAAGAGCTTCTCGAGATGCGCGGGCAGGTGGTCGAGCTGCTGCCCAACGCCATGTTCCGCGTTCGCCTGGAAAACGGCCACGAGATCCTCGGTCATACCGCCGGCAAGATGCGCAAGAACCGCATCCGGGTCCTTACCGGCGACGAGGTTCTTGTCGAGCTGACGCCCTACGACCTCACCAAGGGTCGGATCACGTATCGCTTCAAATGACGGCCCCGACAGGTCGTCACGCTGACCTTGCTTCAGGCGGTCGGGCCCGCGTGCGCGGCAGGTGGAGAATGGGATGCTGAACCAAGTTCAGCATGCCGACGTGGGGAGAAGCCGGTTCGCCTGATCCTCGCTTCCGCCTCGCCGCGCCGGCTCGAGCTCTTGCAGCGCCTCGGCGTCGTCCCCGATGCCGTCGTTCCCGCCGAGATCGACGAGGTTCCGCGCAGGGGCGAGCTTCCGCTCCGCTATGCCTGCCGGATGGCGGCGGAAAAAGCGGCGGCGGTGAGCGACGCCGGTGCGCTGGTCCTCGCGGCCGACACCGTCGTCGCCGCCGGTCGCCGCATCCTGCCGAAGACCGAAGACGAAGCCGAGGCGAGGCACGCGCTCGCCTTGCTCTCCGGCCGCCGCCATCGCGTGCACTCCGCGGTGACGCTGGTCGACACAGCGGGCAAGGCCCGCCACCGGGTCGCCACCGCGATCGTCGCCTTCAAGCCGCTGTCGGATGCCGAGCTCGACGCCTATCTCGCCGGCGGCGAGTGGCGCGGGAAGGCCGGCGGCTACGCCATCCAGGGCCGGGCCGAGGCGCTGATCCGCCGCATCGCCGGCTCCTGGTCCGGGATCGTCGGCCTGCCGCTTTACGAGACGCGCGCGCTGCTTCGCGCCGCCGGCTATCCGCTTGGCTGAGTGGCTCTACGAACCGGGGGTCGGCGAAAATCGCGCGATCCTGGTGGAGGGCGGCCGGATCATCGAAGCGGCGATCGAGCTTCCTTGCGCTTTCCGTGCCGGCGCGGTCCTGCCCGTCCGGCTGATCCGGATCGTGATTCCATTCCGGCGCGGCATCGCACGCCTGGAGAATGGGGAGGAGGCGCTGGTGGAGCCGCTGCCGCCGGGCGTCGCCGAAGGGGGCGCGTTCCACGCCGAGATATTGCGCGAAGCGATCCCCGAACCCGGCCGGACGAAGCTTGCCAAGGTTCGCGCCACCGACGCAGCGCCCCGGCCCGGTCCTACATTGGCTGAGCGGATCCGCGCCCACACGCTCAGCCGGTCGGTAGGGCCGGACCGTTTCGAGGAGGTGGGTTGGTCTGAATTGCTCGACGAGGCCGCGCGCGGCGAGATAGCCTTTCCCGGCGGTGCGCTGCGGATGACCCTGACTCCGGCCATGTCGCTGATCGACGTCGACGGCAGCCTGCCCGCCGCCGAGCTCGCGCGTTCCGGCGCCGCCGCCGCCGCGCGGGCCATCCGCCGGCTCGCTATCGCCGGGTCGATCGGAATTGACCTGCCCACCCTTGGCCAGCGTTCCGAGCGCCAAGCCGCCGCCGCGGCTTTCGATGCCGTCCTCCCGCAACCGTTCGAGCGCACCGCCGTCAACGGCTTCGGCTTCCTCCAGATCGTCCGCCGCCGCGAACGCGCGTCGATACCTGAAATCGTCCAGGGCGACCCGCCCGGAGCAGCGGCTCGAGCCCTCTTGCGGCGAGCGCAGCGGGAGACCGGCAACCTCGTCATCCGGGCCGCGCCGGCCGTCGTCGCCCGGCTCAAGTCGGAGCGGGATTGGCTCGACGAGCTGCGCCGACATAGCGGCGGCAGCGTCGACTTGCAGGCCGAGCCCGCGCTTTCCATATGGTCCGGGCATGTCCAGGGCAGCTACCAAGGGTGAGACTTGCCCGCTGTGCGGCGCCGCGGCGGCCCGCGAGCATCGGCCGTTCTGCAGCCGCGGCTGTCGCGACCGCGACCTGTTGAACTGGCTCGGCGACGCCTACCGGGTCCCCGGTCCGCCGGCGGCTCAGGAGGACTTTGCGGGCGCTGAGGACAGGCTGGACAGGCAGGGTTAGGCGCCTCTATAGCGCCGCGTCCGCGCGCGGCGGAGCGATGCCCAGGTAGCTCAGTTGGTAGAGCACGTGACTGAAAATCACGGTGTCGGTGGTTCGATTCCGCCCCTGGGCACCATCCTTCGACGCGACATTCGACGGCTGGAACCGGCCCCGGTGGTGCGCACCCCCGCATAGCCGCGCGCGACCCGCCACGCGCACGCCGCAATCGGGCGCTGCGATTCTCTGTATTGGCAAAGCGGACGCAACGGGGCACAATTGCGGCGCGGGGGAATCGCATGAATAAGCTTGGAAAAATTCGCGATCACGGCACCACGCCGCTGACCGCTTTGTTCGCGTGGATGATGGCTGCAACTTGGCCGGCGGCCGCCTGGGCGCAGGATTCCTTCAGCGATCCGGCGGGCTCGGGCGTCATCGTGGCCGCGGTACGGTGGCTGGAGGGTACTCTTCTCGGAACCATCGCTACCGTCGTCGCCATAATCGCGGTTGCGAGCGTGGGCTTTCTCATGCTGACCGGCCGGATCAACTGGCGCTACGGTGCAACCGTCATCCTCGGCTGCTTCATCCTCTTCGGCGCAGCCTCCATCGTAGCGGGCATTCAGTCGACCGCGAGCCTCGGTAACTGAGCCGTGAACGGGCTCGATCGAGACACTTTGTTCGTCGCACTGACGCGGCCGCAAATGTTCGCCGGCGTGACGTACAGCTACTTCGTCGCCAATGCAGTTCTCGCAACCGAGCTGTTCCTGATCTTTCGCTCGCTCTGGGCCGTCTTTGCAGCCCTCGCCGTTCATATTGCCGGCGTTCTGCTTTGTCTGCGCGAACCGCGCTTTTTCGATCTCTGGCTCACGCGCGCTAGCCGCTGCCCGCGCGTCCCGAACCATCGTGTCTGGCGATGCAACTCCTACCGCCCCTAGCCCTCGGCAGCCGCGCCGTCACGCGTGAGCGTTCGGCAGGGCATCACCTCCCATATGCGCGCCACGTGGACGATCATACGATCGAGACGCGCGACGGCCTTCTCATGCAGGTGATTCACCTGCGCGGCCTTCTGTTCGAGACCGCCGATACCGAGGAGATCAATTATCGCAAGCGGCTGAGGGACGCGACCCTGCAGGCGATCGGGTCGTCGAGGTTCGCGGTCTATCACCACATCATCCGGCGCCGGGTCGATGTCGACCTGCCCGGTACCCATGCCGACGATTTTTCGCGCCGGCTCGATTCGACGTGGCGTGCGCGGCTGGCCACCAAACAGCTTTTCGTCAACGACCTCTTCCTCACGCTGATCCGGCGGCCCCTCCAGGGCCGTGTCGGGGGCCTCGATCGGCTGCGGGCAAGACTCGGTCGCGCCGCGGCGCCGAACGATGCCGGCCTGAGCCACGAGCGGCGGCAGCTGGATTCGGCGAGGGACGCCCTGCTCGCCGCGCTTGCAAGCTACGAGCCCCGGCTGCTCGGCGTCTACGCCAGTCCGCAGGGTCCTTGCTCCGAGCCGCTCGAATTCCTGTCCGCCCTGCTCAACGCCGAAATGCGCCCGGTGCTCTTGCCGCTGGAGGATCTCGGCACCTATCTGCCCTATCGGCGAATCAGCTTCGGCCAGGAGACGGTCGAGCTTGGCCCCGCGGCCGGAGCCGCGCGCAGCTTCCTCGGCGTCGTCTCCATCAAGGATTATCCGGCCCAGACGGCCCCCGGCATGTTCGACGAGTTGCTCCGGCTGCCGTTCGAGCTGGTGGTGTCGCAGTCCTTCGGATTCGTGGAACGGCAGGCGGCGCTGGCGCGGATGAACCTGGCGCTTCGCCGGATGCGGTCCGCCGAGGACGAGGCATTGAGCCTGCGCGCCGACCTCGGCAGCGCCAAGGACGAGGTGGCGGCTGGCCGGGCCGGCTTCGGCGAGCACCACATGACGCTAGCGATCCGCGCCGAAAGCCCGTCCCGCGTCGACGAAGGGGTGGCGGAGATTCAGGCTGCCCTTGCCGACCTTGGAATCATATCCGTGCGCGAGGAGATCGCGCTCGAGCCGGCTTTCTGGGCGCAGTTTCCGGGCAATTTCAAATATATTGCCCGCCGCGGGCTCGTTTCGACCAGCAATTTCGCAGGCCTCGCCAGCGGCCACAACTTCCCGATCGGCAAGGCCGACGGCAATCATTGGGGCGAGGCGGTCACGCTCCTCGAGACGACGGCGGCCGGGCCTTATTACTTCAACTTCCATTCCGGCGACCTCGGCAACTTCACGGTGATCGGCCCGTCCGGGTCCGGCAAGACGGTGGTCCTCAATTTCCTTCTCGCGCAGGCCCGCAAGTTCCGCCCGCGGATCATGTTCTTCGACAAGGATCGGGGCGCCGAGCTGTTCATCCGGGCCATCGGCGGCCGCTACGATCTGCTGCGCCCGGGCACGCCGTCGGGGCTGAACCCGCTGCAGCTTCCGGACAGCGCCGGCAATCGCCAGTTCCTGATCGAATGGCTGGCGCTGCTCGCCGGCGGCGTCGACCATGGCGAGCTGGCGAAGATCAAGGACGCGGTCGACGCCAATTTCGCCCAGCCTCCGGCGCACCGGCGGTTGCGGCACATTGCCGAGCTGTTCCGGGGCGGCGATCGCCCGCACGCCTCCGATCTGTGGGCCAGGCTGCGGTCCTGGTGGGGTGAGGGCGAGCATGCGTGGCTGTTCGACAACGCGCTCGACCTGACCGACCTTCAGGCGGAGTCGGTCGGCTTCGACATGACCCAGATCCTCGACGAGCCGGCGCTGCGCACCCCCGCGATGATGTACCTTTTCCACCGGGTCGAGGAGCGCCTCGACGGCTCCCCGTCGATCATCGTCATCGACGAGGGGTGGAAGGCGCTGGACGACGACGTGTTCGTCCGCCGGATCAAGGATTGGGAGAAGACGATCCGCAAACGCAACGGGATCGTCGGCTTTGCCACGCAGAGCGCGCAGGACGCGCTGGAAAGCCGCATCGCGAGCGCCATCATCGAGCAGGCGGCAACGCAGATCTTCATGGCCAATCCGAAGGCGCGCGCGGCCGATTATATGGACGGGTTCGGGCTCACGCAGCACGAATACGACCTGGTCCGGACGCTGCCGGACAATGCTCATTGCTTCCTGATCAAGCATGGCAATGAAAGCGTCGTCGCCCGCCTCGACCTGACCGGCGAACGCGAGCTCCTGACGATTTTGTCGGGCCGCGAGCGCACGGTCCGGCTGCTCGACCAGATCCGGGCCGAGCGCGGGGACGACCCGTCCGAGTGGATTCCGCGGCTGCTGGAGGTGGCCTGATGGCCGCCTGCCCAGCGCTCGCCTCCTCGGCCGACTTCCTCGCAAGCGTCTTCGAATTCATCGATTGCGAGTCGCGCACGCTCGGCGCGCAAGGCTATGCCGCCCTCGCCGCGCCGGGATCGTCCTTCTCGCTGATCCTGACCGCGTTGCTCAGCCTGTTCGTGGCGTTGTTCGGATACCGGATGCTGCTCGGGCAGGTGCCGACGGTGCGGGACGGCGTTCTTGCCGTGGCGAAACTCGGCCTCGTCCTTGCACTCGCGACCG
This sequence comes from Allosphingosinicella sp., assembly GCA_036386375.1. Lineage (GTDB taxonomy): Bacteria > Pseudomonadota > Alphaproteobacteria > Sphingomonadales > Sphingomonadaceae > Allosphingosinicella. The sequence continues at coordinate 12,549 of DASVVV010000067.1, forward strand.
GCTGGTCCGCCTACCGTACCATTTTCTACGACGTTGCGTTCGACGCGCCCGCCCAGCTTGCTTCGGAGATCGGCGCACCGGCGGGCCTGCTCGACGGGAGCAGCCTGGCCGAGCGTCTCCAGCGCGCCGATCGCTCGCTGGTCTATTTGGCGGTGGTGGGGACAGGGGAAGCCGCACTGACGCCGCAGGCGCGAATGGCGACGGGAGTGCCGCCGCCGCCGTTCGGCGGCTTCGAGGCCTTCGCGCTGGGCACCGGCCGGGCGATTTACCTCACCGGCGCCGTCGCCGCGTTCGGATCGGTTCGCCTTGTCGCCGGGCTCCTGCTTGCGCTCGGACCGTTCTTCATCGCCTTCCTGCTTTTCGGCGGCACCCGGGGCCTCTTCGAAGGGTGGCTGAGGGTGCTTATCGGCTCGGCCCTCGGGGCGCTGGCGACGGCCGTGACGCTGTCGATCGAGCTGGCCCTGCTCGAGCCGCGGCTCGCCGACTGGCTCGCCCGTCGGGCCCTGAATCTCCCGGTCTCCGGAGCCGCCGCCGAAGTGCTGGCGATCTCGCTCATCTTCGCTCTGATGCTGCTCGCGGTTCTCTTCGCCTCGGTCCGCGTTGCACGCGGCCTTCGACTGCCGACATTCGCTGAGCTGGTGCCCTCCCTTCCCGCCGCGGTCATCCGCCACGAGGAATTCCGGATGCGCGCCGAGCCCCGCGCGTCGGTCGCCCTTGCAGATGAGAGTCGCCGCGCCGCCGAAGTCGCCAACGCCGTGGCCGCGACCCAGCGCCGCGAGGCGGCACGGCGTCCAGCCATTGCGAACGAAGGCTGGCAGAATCAGCCCACCGGTCCCGGACGCGGCGGCCGCGACGCCGGTCCTTCGGTGGCGGCGACGGCCATGCCGATCGGCCAGAGCTTCCGGCGGCCGCGCAACCGGGTCTCCGCGAGCGCCGGACGGCGGGACAAACGGACATGAACAAGCAGTCCCGCGAAGCCCTCGAAGCCTATTATCGCGAGGCCGGCACGTGGGCGCACGACCGGCAGGATTCGTTGCGGGCATCGCGCCGGACGGCCTGGGTCATCGCGTCGGGGGCCGCGATCATTGCCGTCCTTGAAGCGATTGCGCTGATCGTCCTCATGCCGTTGAAGACCGTGGAACCCTATACGTTGCTCGTCGATCGCCATACCGGCTTCGTGCAGGCGCTGCAGCCGCTCGATCCGCAGCGCCTCTCCGGCGATACTGCGCTCACCCAGTCGTTCCTCGTCCAATATGTGATCGCGCGCGAAAGCTTCGACATCGACGCGCTCCAGTCCAATTATCGCCGCGTCGCGCTGTGGTCGGCGGAAACCGCCCGCTCGAGCTACATTTCGCAGGTACAGGCGTCCAATCCGGAAAGTCCGCTCGCCCGCTATCCGCGTTCGACCGTGATCGAAACCAGGGTGAAGAGCGTGTCCCCGGTCGGGCCGAACGTCGCGATGGTCCGCTTCGAGACCTTCAGGCGGGAGCAGAACGGGCAGCTCCAGCCGCCGCAGGCCTGGGTCGCGATGATCCGCTACCGCTATACCGGCGAGCCGATGCGACTGGAGGACCGGTTCGTCAATCCGCTCGGTTTCCAGGTCCTCCGCTACCGCCGCGACGCCGAGACACTGCCGCCCGACGAGGCCCGGCCGAGCGCGGTGCCCGGGCAAGCGCGCCCCGGCGCAACCGTCCCGCCCTCGGCGACGCCCGCGACGCCGGGCGCGGCACCTCCCGCGCCGGTCGCGCCCCCGCCCCCGGCCGAGGCCGAAATACAATTATGAGGCCGCCCATCCTCGTCTTTCTGTTGGGGCTTGCGGCGTCGGCGCCCCTTGTCGCCCAGGTGCAGCCGCAACCCGGCGCAGGCGACCCGCGCGTCCAGACCGTCGACTACCATCCCGATCAGGTCGTGCTGCTGCAGGCGGCCCCCGGCTATCAGGTGACGCTGGAATTCGGCGACGAGCGCATCGAGAACGTCGCCATCGGCGACAGCGGCTCGTGGCAGGTGACGGCAAACCGCCGCGGAGATTATCTGTTCGTCAAACCGTTGCAGGCCGCACCGACCAATATGACGGTCGTAACCGACGCGCGCGTCTACCTGTTCGAGCTCGCGCCGCTCTATGGCGCGTCTGCCGAAATGGCCTACACCGTGCGCTTTCGCTATCCGAACGGCGAGGCCGCAGCGGAGGAGACGGCGCAGGCCGCCACCGAACCCTCCGTGGAGGGGCGCTACCGGATCAGCGGCGCTCGATCGCTACGTCCCGCGGGGATCAGCGACGACGGAGTCCACACCTATATCGAATGGCCGCCGGAGCGCGAGCTTCCCGCGGTCTACGCTTTGCTCGCGGACGGGCGGGAGACGCTCGTCAATGGCATGATGCGCGACGAGGTCTACGTCATCGACGAGGTCGTGCCGAGGCTCGTCTTCCGGATCGACCGGCGCGAAGCCCGGGCGGTTCGCGTCGCCGGCCGGTCGCGGCAACGGCCCGCGCCCCAGAGCTCTGGAACCCCTTGATGGCCGTGACCGAACCGCCCGGGGATCCCCGCCCCGTCCCGCTCGGACCCGGAGAAGCCGACGTTCGCCCCGTTGTCGCGCTGCCCCGGAGCGGCCTTCCCGGCTGGGCGATCGCGGTCCTGGCCGTCCTCGCTGGCCTGATCCTGTTCGCGATTCTGGACGCCCGTCGTCGCGCGCCCTCGGCTCCGGAGGTGCGCGTCGGAACGGGCGAACCCAGCGCGGTCGGAGCGCCGCCGCCGCTCTATGTGCCGCAGCCGCCGCCAGTGCCGGCCGCCCCTGCCCCCACGCCGGCACCGGCGCCCGCCGTGCGGTCGGCCCCGCCCGCGCCGCCGCCGCCGCCGCAAATCATCTACGTCCCGCAGGCGCCGGCGGTCGCCGCGCCGGAGCCGCCGCCGCCCCCGCCGGCGCGCAGCTCCACCGAGCCCGCTTTGGTTGTCGATCTTGGCGGCGGCGGGGCGCAGGCCGCGGCACCGGCCGAAGGAGCCGCCGCGGCGGTTCCGAACGCACCGGTCTCCGGTGCCCGCGCGCGCCCAGGGATGTTCGCCAATCCAGCAACGACCGTCGTTCAGGGGACGCTGATCCCGGCTGTGCTGGAGACCGCGCTCGATTCCAGCCGCCCCGGCCTCGCGCGCGCGCTCGTGTCCCGCGACGTGCGCGGGTTCGACGGCAGCCGCGTGCTGGTCCCCCGCGGCAGCCGGCTGATCGGCGAATATTCCTCGGAAGCGGCAGCGGGCCAGCGCCGCGCGCTGGTCAACTGGGTGCGGCTGATCCGCCCCGACGGCGTGACGATGGCGATCGGCTCGCCGGCCAGCGACCCGCTCGGCCGGGTCGGCATCAGGGGCCGTGTGAACAGCCACTTCTTCGAACGCTTCGCCGGAGCGATCCTGCAATCGGTGCTCGACATCGGCGTCAACCTTGCGGCCGGCGCAGCGGGACGCGGCACCGTGGTCGTGCTTCCCGGCACGGTGCAGGGAGCCGCGCCGCAGGTGGTCCAGCCGGCTCAGGTCACGAGGACGCTGCGGGTACGGCAGGGCACCAGCATCAGCATCTTCGTCGCGCGCGACCTCGATTTCACGCGCGCGGCCGGCCGGCAGTGAGAGCGGCCGCCACGGGGGCGGAGGACGGGCGCGTCTACCTGCGTTCCTTCCTTGCGCCCTTCGCCGCGATGCTGGCGCGGAGCGACGTTACCGACATTTACGTCAATCGCCCCGGGGAGGTATGGCTCGAGACCACCGGCGGGGCGATCGAGCGGCATGAGGCCCCGGACCTCAGCCAGCCCACCCTCGAGCGGCTGGCGCGCCAGATCGCGGCGCTCTCGCACCAGGGGATCAGCCGCGAGCACCCGCTCCTGTCGGCGACGCTCCCGGACGGCGAGAGGGTGCAGGTGGTGGCACCGCCCGCCACCCGCGGGCCGCTCGCTTTGGCCATCCGCAAGCATGTTTCGCCCGATCTCTCGCTCAGCGATTATGCGGCCGGCGGCGCCTTCGCGCAGACGGAACGCCGCGCCGCGCTCGAGCCTTCCGGACCGGACCGCGAACTGGCGGCCAGGCTGCAGGCGGGCGACCTGCCCGGGCTGCTCGCCGCGGCGGTGCGCGCGCGCAAGAATATCCTCGTCTCGGGCGGCACTTCGAGCGGCAAGACGACCTTCCTGAACGCACTGATACGCGAGATCCCTGCCGAGGAGCGCCTGATTTTCATCGAGGACACACCCGAGGTGCACTTGCGGCACGACAATGCCGTCGGCCTTCTCGCCGTCCGCGGCGAGCTGGGCGAGGCGCGGGTCAGCGCGAACGATCTGATCACGGCGGCGCTGCGGATGCGGCCCGACCGGATCATCCTGGGGGAGCTGCGCGGCGCCGAAGCCTTTGCCTTCCTGCGCGGCGTGAATACGGGCCACCCCGGCTCGATGACGACCGTCCATGCCGACAGCGCCCAGCGCGCCGTCGAACAAATCGTCCTGCTGGCCCTCCAGGCCGGGACGCAGCTCAGCCGTGAGGACATTCGCCATTATGTGGAGACGACGATCGACGTCTTCGTCCAGCTGGCCCGCACGGCGGGCCGCCGCCATGTCGCGGAAGTCGTTCTCTCGAAAAAGGCGGGTTGAGGGGCAACCGGGACTTCAGGCCGAAGCCTATCGACGCTATCCGCTATCGGGTCGGAACGGCCGCTCCGGCATAGGGGTCGTATGCGCCCTCATCGGAGGGCGGCGTCGGCGGCGGTGCAGCGGCCTGCGGCGGGATCGACGGATAGTCCGCGGGCGCAACGCCGGACGAGGCGAGCGACTGAAGCCCGGCCGCGATCGACGTCGCGCCGAAAAGGACGAAGCACCCGCCGATGACGATCGCGCCGCGCCGGATGTCGATCCGCCCCGCCAGCATCAGGAACCCGATTGACGCCACGGCGATGACGGCGACGACGGTGGCGACGCTGCCGAGCAGCAGCGCGTGGATCCACTCGACCGCGCCGACAAGGGCTCCCGAGCCAGGAGCCTGCGCATAGTCTGCAGCCGCCGAAGCAACGATCGTCAACGCCAATGTCCCCGCCGAACGGTTCAAGGCTCCGGTGTGTCACACCCTGCCAAGCGGGTCAAAGGCCGCAAAAAGGCCGCCGCATGGATCCGCTCGGCGCCAGCATCTGGTCAGGAGGTCATATGTTCGTCGCGATTTATTGGTGGCGAGTCCACTCGGGCAAGGAAGAACAGTTCCGCGCCGCCTGGCGCCGCGGCACCGAGCACATCACCCGCATCTACGGCAGCTTCGGATCGCGGCTTCACCGCGAGCGCGACGGCCGCTTCGTCGCTTATGCGGAATGGCCCGACGAGGCGACCTGGCAACGCGCGCTCGAGGCGAAGATGGTCTATGACGACCCGGAGACGCGTGCCGCCTTCGTCGAGGCGATCGCCGAAACGCCGCCCGGGAACAGGCCCGCTTTCACGATGACCGTGACGGACGACCTGCTCACGCTCCGGGGATCGGCTGCCGAAGATCAATAATCACGCGAGTAGCGAAGGTTGACGTTAGTGGCGGCGGTGGAGCCGAACTGCGACAGCAGGCTGAGCGTGCGCGACAGTGAGATTTCCAGCTGCGTCGCCGTGAAGCCGCGCGCGTCGGTGATGATCTCGATGTAGACGTCATCGGACAAGTACATCCCGGCGGCAAGCGCGGTGCCGCGGCCGGTGGTCTCGTCCGCCCCGAGGATGCGGATGCGGTTGAGGCCGGTCGCCGAGCGCAGCCTTCCAAGCGGGTTGAGGCCGCCCCCGCCGCCGCCGCGCAGCGTGTTCAGCGACGCGGCGAGCTGCACCGCCTGGAGCGCCGAAATCTCGGTCGCGGAGCTGCCGAACAGGATCCTCGAGACGACCTCGTCCTGCGGCAGGTTGGGCGAGGACGTGAAGGCGATCTGCGGATTGTTCGAGGCGCCGGTGACGACGATCGCCACCTCGACGCCTTCGATGTCGCTGACCGCCTCGAGCTCGATCTGGGGGTTGGGCGGCCGGGCGCCGGTAAACTGCACATGGCCGCGCCGCACCTCGAAGCGCCGGCCCGCCAGGTTGAGGTCGCCGCGGATCAGGTCGAGCTCGCCGACGATGCGCGGCGTCGCGGTCGTGCCCTGTACCTGAAGGTCGGCCGACCATTCGGATTCGAGACCCATGCCCTGCACGAAGACCCGGTTGTCGGCACGCACGCGCAAGTCGAGCTCCCAGATGCTCGGGACGCCTTCATCCTCCACCACCTGGTCGGGTGGCGGGATCGGCTCGCCGCGACGACGGACGCCGGCAAGCTGGCGGACTTCGGCGGCCGCCTGGCGGACGAACTGGTAGCGCACCTCGCCGAGGCCGAGCTCGCCGGAAATGCGCGCCCCCTGCGGACCGTTGACGATGGCGAGCGTGCCGGTCGCGGTCGCGCCGAGATCGTCGCTGCGTGCCAGCTGCGCATCCTGGAACTGGAGGCGGAGGTTGATCGGGAAGCCCGCGGCCGAGGCGAGGCCGATCGTACCGCTGCCGCTGATCGTGCCGTCGCCGGCGCGGCCATTGAGCTGGACGATCTGCAGCTGCGAGGCGTTGAAGCGGCCGGTCAGCGCGAGGTTGCTGATCCGGGTGCCATATTGCTCGTTCAGGTAGGTCAGGTTGTTGGCGCGGACGAGGCCGGTCAGCTGCGGATCCTGCACCCGCCCGCTGAAGTCGGCCGCGACGGCGATCGGACCGCGCAGCTGGTGTCCCGGCATGTTGGCGAAGGACATCAGGACGTCGGCCGGGCCGTTATAGCGGATGCCGCCGACGAGCGGCGCCGCGAACAGACGGGTCGACCAGGAGCCCGCCTGCGGCCCGAGCGGCTGAAGCCGCGCCTGCATCCGGCCGACGACGGCGCCGCCGCGCCGGATTACCGCGGCGAGTCGGCCGCCCTCGGGCACCAGACTGCCGGCGAAGGCGATGTTGACCGGCACCGAGCGGGTGCCGATGCCGGTGCGGGTGAAGTCGGCGATGTTGAGCCGCGCCTCGGCGCGCGGGAAGGAGCCGTCCGAGGGCAGGTTGAAGTCAAGGCTGCCCGTCGCCCGCCCGCCGACGCCGAGACCAGGCGAGAAAGCATTGAGGATCGACAAATCGAGGCTGTCGAGCCGCGACTGGATCAGGAGACCATCCCCCCAGCGGCCGGCGAGCCGGATCCGCCCCTGGCGCAGCGCCACCGTCACCGGCTGCAGGTGCCAACCGTCTGCGAGGCGCCGGATCTCGGCCGGCTGGGCGAAGCGGAACGGGATGTTGTTGACCTGCCCCTGCATCGCAGCGCGGATCAGCTCCGGCGCGAGCGCCGCATTGGCGGCGATGCGGAAGGAGACGCCGCGGCGCCCCTCGGCGAACAGCTGGGCGGTGCCGTTTCCGCCCTGATAGTTGATCCTGACCCGCGCCCGATCGACGAACAGGGTGCCGCTGCTGAGTCCGGCGAGTTGAGCATCGCCGACGATCGACGGCGTCGGCGTCAGCACGATCGTCGCCCTGACGATGCCGCGCTGGATCATGATCGGAACCTCGCCCGGCGTGCGGGCGCCGTTGGCGGTGGCGGCGATGTCGATGCGCTGGTAGCGGCCGGCGGCGCTCAGCCGCACTTGGCCGTTCACCCCCTGCCCGGCCATCGTCAGCGTGCCGGCGAACGGGCCCGCCCGCGTTTGGACGATGCGGCCCGCGAAATCGATCCCGGCGAAGGTGAGCCGCCTCACGTCGATCGTCATCGGCCCCGCCCGGTTCAGGACAAGCACGTCGGCCGAGAAGGGCCCGTAATCGGATTGGCCGGTCGCCTGGATCGCCCAGCCGCCGGCCGTTGCGCGGACAGTCGCCTCGACTCCGCGCAGGCCGATTCCGAAGCCGAGATTGGCCGCCGACACCCGTATCTGCGGCGCCGCCGCCGTCCCGGTGACGTGGACCGTCATCGCGCCGTAAGTCTGGCTGACGCCGGTCAGCCTGAAGTCGATGCTTCCGTTCGGCCGGTACACGCCGCCGCCGGACGTGATCCGAACCAACGGCGAGGAAAGGCGAACGTTGTCGACCCGCACCAGGCCGGAAGGCTCGAGCGCGACATTGGCCGCGACGGTGGCCGGCCCCCCGAGCAAATCGGCCACGGTGGTGTTGTCGATCCGCCGGCTGCGCGCCGCGATCCGTCCGCGAAGGCCGAAGCCGCCGGCCTGGCTGGTGAGATCGAGGTCCGTGGTGATGTCGAACAGGCCGACGCCGTCGACCAGATAGTTGTTCACCCGCCCCTGGATGGCAGCGAGGTAGCGGCCGGTGGCGAAATCGAGCGCCAGCGCGACGGTGGCGTTGATCCGGTCGGAGCGCAGCCTGAGATTGTCGGACACGAGCCGCGAGCCGGTGACGCCGATCTCGCCGTCGAGCCGCACGTTGGTGATCGGCCCGCCGGCCGCGGCCTCATAGCCGAGGATGCGGGTCGCGCGGGCGGAAACCGGGACGACGATGTCGTCGGCGCGGACGCGGGCGCTGCCGACGGCGCGCAGCCCCTCGACCGTGGTGGTGCCGAAGGTCAGCCGGTCGGCGCGGAGGTCGTAGAGCACGCCGGGCGTTGCGAACGGGCCGTTGAGGATCAGCGCCAGCCGCAGGTTGCGGCCGCCGAGATTGGGCGCGACGGCGCCCGGCTGGATCAGCCGCGCCGCCACCTGGAAATTCTCGAAGCGGTTGCGCCCCAAGTCCACCAGCCCTTCCGCCGCCACCGCCAGCGCTCGGCTGCTGAGGCGCAGCCGCATGTCGGCGCGGCGATTCTCCCAGGTGGTGGTGATGTCGACCAGCGACACCGGGCCGAGCAGCCGCGCCGCCTGCCCCTCGACGAGCAGGCCCGGGCGAAGCGGCCCCTGGATGCGGAACGTGCCGTCCTGGGCGGTGATGTTGAGATCGAGAGCGCGCTCGCCGCCGAGGGCCGCGCTGGCGCGGCCCCGCCAATTGTCCCAGTCGCCGCGGCCTTGGATGCGCGCAGCGACGGGCCGGTCGACCCCCATCATGCCGGCGATTAGGCCGTTGGCGGGGCCGCTCACGGCCGCTTGGATGTCGAGGCGGTTCGCCTCCGGCACCGCGTCGAGCCGGAGCGCGATCCGGTCGCCGCCGGCGAGGCCGGGTGCGGCGATTGTTCCGGCGCCGAGGGCGACCTGCGCCCGGCCGTCGCGGATGTTGACCCGGCTGTCGAGCGTCAGCAGGTGCCGCTGCCCGCTCACCGGCGGGTCGATCATCAGCCGACGGACCTGCAGGCGCCCGATGTCGATATCGATATCGGGAAGGAGCGGCGCATTGGGGTCGCCGGGCCGAAGCTCGGGGAGGCGGTAGAGCCGCGCCTGCGGGATCACCAGCGAGCGAATGTCGACATGGTTGCGGAAATAAGCGAGCGGCCGGTAATCGATCTCGGCGCGGTCCGCCCGGAAGAAGACGCCTTTGGGGTCGCTCACCGCGACCTCGTGAAGCGTCATCTCGCCGAATACCGAGCCCTCGATCCGGCCGACCCGTACCTGAAGGCCCGACGCTGCCTCGAAGCCGTTGATCTGGTCGACGATGAAGCGTCGCCCCGGGTTGGTGTTCAGCCACACCAGAAAGGCGAGCGCGATGACCAGGAGGGCGAGCAGGCCGATCCCCACCCACTTCGCAGCGGTGACGCCGCGATGGCGGCGGACCACCACCACCGGTTCGTCGGCCGCGGGCGCCTGCGTCGCCATCAAAAAGCCTGCCCGATCGAGACGTAGACGGAGATGCGCGATTCGCCCTCGCGCCGGCCGATCGGCGTCGCGATGTCGAGCCTGAGCGGCCCGAAATTTGTGTAGAGCCGCCCGCCGATCCCGACTCCGAAGCGCATGTCGCTGAAGCGCGGATACTGGCTGTCATAGACTTGTCCGGCATCGACGAAGCCGACGACGCCGTAATTGCCGAAGCGGTAGCGGCCCTCGACCGCGAACTCGTTGAGGCTGCGCCCGCCGGTGGGCACGGAGATGGTCGGCTCCGAATCCTCGTCCTCCGGATCGAAGTCGGGGTTCTCCAGTATCTCGCGCGGCCCGAGCTCCTGGAAGCCGAAGCCGCGCACCGAGCCCCCGCCGCCGGCATAGAAGCGGCGCGAGGGCGCCAGCCGGTCGAGCTCCGCGCCCCAAATCGAGCCGAATCGCGCCCGGCCGGCGAGCACGAAGCTCTCGCCGAGCGGCCAATAGGTGCTCCCCTCGATGAGGTTGCGCATGTAGAAGTCCGTGCCGTCGCGGAGGGAGGCTTCGGGGTTGATGCGCCCCAGCAGGCGGAAGCCGCGGGTGGGATCGAGCAGGCTGTTCGACCGATCGTAGCCGAGCTGGCCGATCAGGCCGCCGATGAAATAGGCGTCGCTGAGCGAGATATCCGCCCGCCGCACACGGTTTTCGTTCGTCGCGAGTACCTCGGCGCCCACGGCATAGGTCCAGACCTTCTGCCAGATCGGCGTCGATTCGCGCGTGACGAGACCGTGCAGCCGAGCCGTATAACCCTGAAACGCCTCGTAATCGCGCTGGCCGGCCTCGAGCTGGAGCAGGATCGCGCGGTCCCTCCGGTGCCAGTTGTTGCGGCGGAAGCGGACGCTGAGATTCTGCTCGGCGGTGCCGGCGATGGCGGCGACGCGGAGCGATCCTTCCGGCGGGAACAGGTTGCGATGCTCCCAGGCCCCTTCGAGGCGGAAGCCCTCGCCGGTGCTGAAGCCGGCATTGGCGTCGAGCGACCGCGCCGGACCGGCCTCCTGCCGGACGAGGATGTTGACATATTCGGTGCCGTCCGGCGCCCGTTCGCCGGTGAGGACCGGTTCGGCCGAGACGCTTTCGAACAGACGCGTTGCGACCATTGCCTCCCTGAGGTCGTCGACCTTGCGCCGATCGTAGAGCTCGCCGCGGTCGAAGCGGGCAAGCACGCCGACATGCTCTGCATCGAAGGCGAGATTGCCCTCGGTGGTGAAGCCGCCGAACGTCGCCCGCGGCCCCGGATCCAGCGGCAGCGTGTAGACGCCGGCCTGCGTCGCCGGATCGAGCTCGATGTCGCGCAGTCCCAGCTCGGGAAAAGGATAGCCCTGCTGCGGCAGGCGCAGCAGCACGTTCGCCTCCGCCGCCTCGACCTGTTCGGCGATGATCGGCCGCCCCGTCTCCAGCGCCAGCGCCTCGCGGGCGAGCCCGGCCGGCACCGTCTGCGCCCCGGTGATGCGGATGTCGCCGAAGCGGTAGATGTAGCCTGGCGAGACGGTGATCGTGACCCGAAGCGCCGCCGGGTCTTCGGGCAGCGGCTCAATTGATGAAGCGGCGACCGCGTCATAATAGCCTTCCGAGCGAAGCAGCCGCACCGCCAGCGCCTCGTCCTCTTCGGCGCGGGCGGCGATCATCGCGCCGTTCACCGCCTCGCCGCGCGCGTCCTCGAGCGCCGAAAGCTCGAGGAAGCGGTCTTCAAGACCGACTTCCTCCATGCCCTCGACGACGATCGTGTAGCGGATCGGCACCGGCTCGTCGGCGTCCTCCTCGACGGCGCCGACGTCCTGCACCGGCTCGGTCTCGACGGTGGAGAGCGGCGGCAGCGGCTCGGCCAGCGCGGGATCGCCGAGCGGCGCGTCCTCGACCGGGCCGGGGACCGGCGGGAAGGGCGGCGCGTTGGGATCGACCGGCTCGACCGGCTCGACCGGCTCGAGCGCCTCCAGCGGCTCGAGCGGGCGATCCAGCTCAGGATCGAGCGTTGGGAGCTGCTCCTCGAACTCGCTGTCGGGGACGATCGGCGCGCCGGGCGGAGACTCGCCATGGTCGGGCGGCGGAAAGTCCTGCGCATGCGCAGCGAGCGGCGCCGCGAGGGCACCGCCAGCGACGGCCGCCAACAGCAGGATCCTCGCCTCTTTCAAACCCCCCGCTTCCCCCGCGAACACACCGCACCGTAAGCCAAACGCCGGGAAAGGAAAAAGGTTCAATGCGCTCCCTGGCCAGAGTTTGCGCCGGTCCTGATAACGGGAACCGTTCCGTCGCCGATCACCGCGAAGCCGGACCAGTAATAAGGATGGGACGTCTCGCGCTCGTCCATCAGCGGCAGCTGGGCGCTGCGCAGCGCCGCCGCGGTGCCAGTCCCAGGCGGAGCCCTAAACAGCCCGGAGATCAACCGCTGCGTCGCGTTGAAATCGACCGGCACGGGCCAGTGGCTGCCGACGACGAGCCGACCGCCGGCGCCCACGAAGGCGCGGACCAGGCCGTCGAGCGAGAAGTCGCCGCCGCCGCCGCTGACGCCGGCGGCTTCGGAAGCGGCCTGGCTGCCGTGGCCGGCGGTGTCGCAGGCGGAAAGGATGATGAGGTCGGCGTCGAGCTTGAGATCGAAAATCTCGGCGAAGGAGAGGAGGCCGTCCGACTGTTCGCCGCCGAAGCTGGTCAACAGCGCGGGCTGCGACGGGCAATCCGCGCGCGGGCCGGTGACGAGGCCGTGCGTCGCGAAATGGAGGATCCGATATTCGTTGAGATTCGGCCGCTGCTTGATCGCCGTATCGGTGAAGGCGGCGCCGGTGACAATGTCGGTCCCCGAGCCGCCTGCCTGAGCTATCGCCCGGCGGGCCACCATCAACTCCTCGGCGGAAATCGGCCGGTTCCAGGCGAGCGGCGGCCACGAGCAGTCGCTGTGCAGGCCGAGGCCGCCGCGCGTTGCGGCGGGCCCGGCCGCGCTGATCGGCTCGTTCTGGCCGAAGCCGATATAGTCCCCCGCCGCGCGCGAAGCCGGCGCGCGGCGGACGTCGCGGAAGGCCCTGGCCGACACGGCCGTGCTGACGTCGCGGGCGCGGCCGAGCCATTCGACGCCGCGGAAATCGAAGCCGTCATCGTCGGGCCGCTCCGCCCGCGCCCGGTAAGCATCGACCCCCGCCCGATCCATGACCAGCAGGTTCGGGGGCAGCCGAAGCAGCGCGCCGTCGGGTTCGAAGATCAGGTGGCTGACGGCGGCGATCTCCGCCCCGACCGGCCCGAACAGCTCCTGATACATCTGGTAGGCCAGCTCGACGTTGAACGGGTAGGTCAAGTTCTGGTTGTTCTCGACGACCGAGATCGTGTCGCGAAGTGCGTTCACTTGCCGCTCGAGTTCGGCCGGCGTGGCGGCGATCGCATAAGCCCGCGCGGCCCCGCGCGTGACGAACACGGCGTAAGCGGAATCCTCCAGCACCATCATCTTGTAATAGGCCTCGCCGGGATCGAGCAGCTGCTGGAGATCGGCGAGCGCGAGCGCGTTGGAAGCGACGACGCGATAGCGGGGAAAGGCCGCGAGGCGCGCCTGCGTCTCCACCTGGTCGCGTTGCAACTGCGCAAGCGAACTGCGTAGCGTGGCCGCCCGCTCGGCCTGCGCCGATCCCTGCGCGGTAACCGCCTCCAACCGGGTCAGCTCGACCCGCATGCGCTCGACGTCCCGGGTCAGCGTCACCGACTGGCGGAACAGCCGCGCCGCCTCGTCGCTGCCGCCGGAAAGCTCCCGCGCCAGAACAGCCTGGGTCTGTGCGACGCCGGGTCGGACCAGCACCTGGCTGGCCGCGAACAGGTCGGCGACCGCCGCCTGGTCGGTGCCGCGCTCCGCCAGGAGCGCGAAATAAGGTTCAAGGATCCGCCGCAACGTCGGCGAGCTTTCGGCTCCTTCGGACAGCGCCGCGACGATCTGGCGGTAGAGAAAGGTCGCGGCGTCGGGGCGGCCGGTGCGGGCATAATAGCCGGCCAGCCGGCCCTGCGCGCTCATCAGCGCCGACGAACCTGGATAATCGACCTCGAGCAGGGCCACCGCCTCGCGATGGAGCCGCTCGGCCTCGGCTGACGCGTTGCGCGCCTCGGCGATGGCCGCCAGCTCGCCCAGGATCTGGGCGCGCATCCACACCGTCGCCGCGATCCGGCCCTCGCGGACGGCGACCAACTGATCGGCCGCGCGGGCCAGCGCGGCCTCGGCCTCGGCGTCACGGTCGAGCAGGCGAAGGACGGTACCGCGAAGCTGCAGCGCCTGACCATCGAGTATCTGCGCCTTGTCCTGCGGCGTCAGACCTTCGGTTCCGCTCAGCCGCCGCGCGCCAGGCGACTCGGCGCTGAGCTGCGCCGCCGTCGAACGGTCGATTACCAGCTCGGCGACTTCGCCGCTGACCGAGAGGGCTGGCAGCGGCCGTTCGAGCTCGGTCAGCGACCGGCGCGGCAAGCCCTGGTTGAGAAGGTGCATGGCGCGATAATTGCGCAGCCGCCGCGCCGTCACGGGCTCGGCCCCGGCCAGGGCTTCGGCACGGCCGAACAGCGCCTCCGCCTCGGCGTATCGGCCGAGATTCGATTTCTGCAGCGCTTCGTTGACCAAGGCCTCGGCCTGGGCGGCCGGGCTGGTGTCGCGCTCGGTGAGCTGGGCAAAGAATTCGGCCGCCTCGGCATAGCTGCCGGCATTGTTGCGGCGATAGGCTTCGGAGAGCGCGCGTTGCGGGTCCAGGCTCTGCGCTTGCACCCGCGCGAAGGCGGCGGCGTCGGCTGCCCCGGTCGTGGCGACCGAAACCTCGCCCTCGATCTCGCGGTCGGCGAGAACGCTGCGCAGGGCCAGCTCGAGCGCGCTTTCATAGCCGGCAAAGCCTTCGGCGACATAGACGGTGCCCCCCTCACGCTTGACATAGATTTCATAGCCGATGTCGGTGCCGGCCAGGCGGCAGGTCGACACCTCGACTGGGCCGAGGCCGCCGATCGGCTTGGTCTCCGCGGGGCCGCAGGTCGTCCGCTCGGCCCGGAGCTGCGCCAGGCGCGTCAGCGGATCGCCGCGCCGCACGCGGAGAGCGTAGACCTGACCGACCGGGACGGCGGCGTCGCGGCAGACGATCGAATAGCCCCGGTCGAACATGTCGACCAACGCCCCGTCCGAGAGCATCGCTTGCGCGGTGCACAACACGCCGCCACCAGAGCCGATCCTAAAGCTGTCGCGCGCGCTGAGCGGCTCCGCCGCCGACGCCGCCGCAGCCGGCGCGAACAGCGCCGCAAGGCCCGCGAGGGCTAGGGCGGCCCTATTCATTTCCCGTCTCCCGATCGCAGTCGCGATCGTCGTCCTCGTCGCAGTCCCACAGGATGCTGTCGGCGCCGCTCGTAACCGGCTCCTCGATCAGCGGGTCGGCCGAGAAGCTGGTATCGACGAGCTCGGGCGTATCGGTGCGCGGGAAAGCGCGGTTGAGCGGCTCCTTGATCGGGTCGGGACCTTCGGGGAAGGTCGGGTCCTCCGCTTCGACCCCGCACACGCCGGTGTTGATGAAGCACAGGTTGAACTGCGCGTCGTCGGTGAAGCCGGCGCCGTCTTTCCGAAACTGGACCTCGCGGAAGAAGTCGTCGTTGGTGACCACGGTTCCGTCGGGGTTGAGGCGGCGGCCGAAGGCGAAGACCTCGATCGGGCTCGTCCCCGTCGGCGTGATTGTCAGCGTATTTTCGAGGACCGTGATTCCGGCAAAGGCCTGGGCCGTGCCGCTATTCTGGACGAAGATCGTGTCGCTGGCGCGAAGCTCGACGTCGGCCCCCTCCAAATAGCCGCGCGGCTCCAGCGGGCCATCATTGACCGTCAGGGCGGCATCGCGCCCGGCGAAATTCGGATCAGCCGTCAGCTGCGCGATCAGCGCCGCGCTCGCGGACCAGATGTTCGCCGAATCGAGCGTCAGCGTGCCCGCCGGAAGGGCGTCGGCGCCGAGGATGCGAATGCTGCCGCTCGGATTGATCAGCTGGATCCGCTGCCCGGCGAACAGGCCGATGGAATTGGCGGCGCCCGCGTCGGCCAGCCGCAGCGCCCCTTCCACCTGGACGGCCCCGGGGGTGGCAATCTCGAGGCGGCCGAGCCGGCTCGCATCGAGCGCGGCATTGCGGACGAGCAGGTCCGCGGCAACACCTCCCTGGCCCCCGGCAAGCGGCGCTTCGAAGCGGAAGGTTCCAGCAGTAACCCGGCCCGCCTCGGCCTCGTCCAGCGTGTAGGCGGGCCCCTGCTCGGCACCGCCGAACACCACGGGCCCCGCGCCGGCGCGGGCGATCAGGTCGACCCGTTCGGTCCCCTGGCCGCCGAGGCGGCCGCTCGCGCCGACCGCTATATCGGCCGAGGTGACCGCGATCGTCGCGGCGAGGACGGAGCCGTCGAAGCTGGCCATGTTGCCGACTTCGAATCGCGCATTGGCGGCCTCGACGGCGGCGAAGCGTCCGTCGCCGCCCGCAGTGGCGGTCAGATCGCCGCCTGCTCGCAGCGCCGCGCGGGCCGCGATGTCGCCGCCGGCCTGGAGGATCATGGCAGCCCCGGCCCGTGCACCGCCGAGGGAAATGTCGCCGGCCGCATCGGCGATAATGTCCGTGCCGGCCTGCAGGCTGCCAAGGCTGTCGGAGCCCCCGGCGCCGCTGATTATGTCGCCGCCGCTCGACGTGAGCTCGATCGATCCGCCCGCGACCGCGTTTTCGAGACGCAGGTCGCCCGCCGCGTTGAAATCGATGCCGGCGCCGGCAGAGGCGTTCCGGACATTGATCGAGCCGCCCGCGGTGAGCCCGGCACCGGCGCTGACCGATGCGACGTCGACGGCGGCCTGCGCCTCGAGGTCGATGCTGCCCGCCGCCTGGAGCCGGTTGAGGTTGATGCCGGCCGCCGCCCGCGCGCTGATGTCGTTCGCCGCCAGAAGGCCGGTGCTGAGCAGCGATCCGTCGAGGGAGGTAAGGCGGATCGAACCGCCCGCCGATCCGTCGTCCAGCGTCAGCCGGCCCTCGCTGATGAGGGCGATATCGCCCGCCGCATCGGCTCGCGTCACCGCCACGGTCGAGGCCTCGGCGGCAATGTCGCCGCCGGCCCGCAGCGAAGCGACGATCAGAGAGGCAGCCGCATCGAGCCCGATGTCGGCGTCGCTGGTGAAGCTGTTGCCGGTGATGGACCCGGCGGAGGCCGCGAGCACGAGATCGGCGGCCACCGCCACGTCGTTGAGGCTGAGGTCACCGGCGGAGCTGGCTTGGAGTGCCCGAGCTCTGAGGGTCCCGTCGCTCAGGATGCTTCCGGTCGCCGAACTCAGCTCCATCGTTCCGCCGGCGCTGCCGTCGTCAAGCCGCAGATCGCCGCCCGCCGCGAGCCGCGCGTCGCCGGCGCTCTCGACCGCTCCGACGTCGATTGAGCCGGCCGCCGCCGCCGCAACGGAGGCGCCGGTGAGAGAATCGGCGGCGATGTCCGCCCCTGCGGCCAGCTGGACCGCGCCGTCGCTGTCCGCGCTGGCGAGGAGAATCTCGCCGCCGGCCACCGCGGCGACGGATTCGCCCCCCACCAGCGCTGCCGTTACGATGTCGCCACCGGCCTGGAGCCGCATCGCGCCCCCCGCCTGAGCGTCCAGGATGACGATGTCCGTTCCCGCCGTCGCGCGCAGGTCCCGCCCGGCATTCAGCGACCCCGCGCCGGCGATCGAACCCTCATTCGAGGCTAGGAGGAGGTTGCCGCCCGCCTCCGCGTTGTCGAGGTCGATATCGTCGCCCGCGGCGATGACGATGCTTGCACCATTGCCTTCGGCATCGGCGCCGCCGCCGCTGGTGCGCAGCGTGTCGGCGGTGAAGGCACCGCCGGCGTCGACGGTGAAATCGTCGCCCGCCTCGGCCAGGTCGACGGCGATGTCGCCGGTGCTGTTTAGCTCGATATCGATCCCCGCGCCCGCGCTCAGCAACTGCATGTTCGCGGCCGAAGCTTCGATGCCCCCGCCCGCGACGAGGTTGCGCCGCGCGCTAAGATTGCCTCCCGCTGCGAGGCTGAGGTCGCCGCCGGCGACGGCGGCCCCGATAGCGATATCGCCGTCCGCGTCGGCGATGACGTCGCCGCCGGCGCGCAGGTTGCCCAGCGTATCGGTGCCGGCCTCCCCGCTCCGCAGCGTGCCGCCGGCCGTGAGCACGAGATTGCCCGCGGCGTTCCCGCTGTCGAGCCGGACATCCTGCGCGGCGTCGACGAGGATGTTGCCACCGGCGATGACGCTGTCCGCGGCAAAGGCGTCGAGCGATTCGGCGCTGAAGTCGCCGCCGCTCCTCGCAATGCCGAGCTGCATCGAGTCCCGGCTTGCCAGGTCGGCGGTTCCGCCGGCGCGGAGGAAGTCGACGCTGGCGGTGCCGGCGCTGGTCAGCATTACCTCGTCGTCGGCTTGTATTTCGCCCACCGCTACCCGGGCGCCGGAAACTTCGATGTCCTCGCCCGCGCCGATCGCGCCGGCGCTAATTTCGCCCCCGGCAAGGATCGTCGTGGAGCCGCCGCTGGCCGTCGATTGGACCCGCACGCCGCCGTCGGAATCAAGCGTGATCTGCCCGCCCGCCGCTACCGAGGCAAGCGTCAGTTCGCGCCCCCGCGCCCTCACCGAGGTCCCGGCAACGAGGTCGGCGCCGACCACTTCGCCAGCGGCGTCGATGGATATCGCGGTCCCCGCCGTCACCTGGTTCAAGTCGATCCCGCCGGCCGCCGTCGCTTCGAGGCCCGTGCCGGACGCGAGCCGAACGATGCTGAGAATATCGCCGCCGGACGCAAGGTCGATTCCCGCTGCCGCATCCGCATTGTCGAGGCGCAGATCGCCGCCCGCATCGACGAGGATGTTGCTCCCTTCTCCGGCACCGGCGCCATAGCCCGCCTCATTGTCCGCGCCTTCGCCGGTGGCTTCCACTTGATTCGCGGTGAAGGCGGCGCCGGCGCTGGCGCGAAAATCGTCGCCGGCGCGGGCGGAGCCGAGATCGATCCCGGCGGAGCTGAAGAGCGTCGCGTCGCTTCCCGCCGTCGCGCTCGCGAGCCTGATCCCCGCGGCGCCCACTTCGAGTGACGTGCCGGCGGTGAGCGTGCCGATATCCGCCGCGCCCTGCGCCTGCAGGAAGATCGACCCGCCGGCATTGCCGGATACTATATTCATCCCAAGGCCCGAAAAGCCGGTGATCGAAGTGCCGGCCGTGACCTCATCCGCCGCGAGCGAACCGCCCGCGTTCAGAAGCACCTGGGTGCCCGCATCGACATCGCCCAGGGCGATGTTCCCCGGGCCCGTCGCCTGTGCGCTGGTCCCGGCGGCGAGGTCGCCGCCCGCGATCCCGGCATTGAGGGACGTGAGGTTCAGCGCCGCGCCGGCGGCGGCATCGTTCACCTCGATCGCGCCGGAAGCGAATCCCGTGAGGTTGCCGCCGGAGCGAAGCAGCCCGTCGCTCAGAACCCGCGCCCCGTTCGAGACCAACTCGATCCGGTCGGCCGCGTCGCCATTGTCGAGGCGAACGTCGCCAGGAGCGGAAACGATGATGTTCGCGCCTTCGAACGGCGAACCGCTGCCCGCCTCGTTGTCGGTCCCGGCGCCGGTTGCGATCACCTCCAGGGCGGCGAATGCGCCGTCCGCTGTGGCGTAGAAATCGTCACCCGCTTGCGCGAAGGCGAGCTTGATGTCGCCGTCGCTGTCGAGCCTGATGTCGCCGCCCGCAACGGCGGTCTGGACATCGATGCCATCGCCGAGAACGCTGATCGAGGTGCCCGCCCTGAGCGGACCGGCGGTAATTGGCCCGCCGGCCTGAAGCACGATCGAGCCGCCCGCGTCGCCCGAGGCGAGTGTAAGCTGGAGGCCGGAGGTCGCCGTGATCGAGGTGCCCGCCCCGACGTTGCCCGCATCGAGGGCAGCGCCCGCCTGGAGTAAAACCGAGGTTCCCGCCGTCACGTCATCGACATCGATCGCGCCGGCGGAGGCGATCGCCTCGACGCTCGTGCCCGCGTCGAGGGCGGTGTTGCTGACGAGGTTTGCGCCGCCGGAAGTCAGCCGGATCGAGCCCGCCGCATCGCCGTCGTCGAGCCGGACGTCCCCGTTCGCGTCGACGAAGATATTGCTGCCCTCGCCTGCCGAGGTGCCGTCGCCGGCCTCGTTGTCAGCTCCCGCGCCGGTCGTCTCCACCTGCGCACCGGTGAAAAGGCCGACGGCGGTGGCTCGGAAATCGTCGCCGGCCTGGGCGAAGTCGATGTTGACGTCGGCGTCGCTGTTGAGCGTTACGTCGGTTGCCGCGATGGCGCTGGCAACATCGACGCCGTTGCCGTTCACTTCGATCGAGGTACCGGCCTCCAGGGGGCCGGCGGTGACGAGGCCGCCGGCCTGGAGGAGCATCGGCCCGCCCGCCACGCCCGAGGCGATATCGAGGGTCGAGCCTGCCTGACCGATGATGTTGACACCCGCATCGACGTCCGCCCAGTCGAGGGTACCGCCGGCGCTGGCGAACGCCAGCGTCCCGGCGGTGACGTCGTTCAGGTCGATATTGCCTGGAGCGGACGCCACCGCGCTGGTCCCAGCATCGAGACTCACGTCGCTGAAGACGTTGGCACCCGTGGAGATGAGGTCGATCGAGCCGGCCGCGTCGCCATCGTCGAGCCGGACGTCACCTGGGGCGCCGAAACGGATGCTGCTGCCGGCAAGCCCGACGAACCCGCCGCTGTCGTCCGCCGCGGAGCCGGTGGCGACCGCTTCATCGGCGGTGATCGATCCGCCTGCGCTGGCGTCGATGTCGTCGCCGGCTTGAGCGAAGGCGATGTCGATGTTTGCGTTGGCATTGAGGTCGATGTCGGTGCCGGCCTCAAGGCTCTGATCGCTGAAGACGCTGCCTTGGCGAGCCGTCAGGGAAATGCCGCCCGCGGCGTCGCCGATGTCGAGACGCAGGTCGGCGCTGGCGTCGATGACGATGTTGCTGCCGTCGCCGGTTCCGCCGTAGCCGGCCTCGCTATCGGCCGCGAGCGCGGTGGTAATGATCTCTTCGCCGGTGAAGGCACCGCCGGCTGTGGCGCGGAAATCGTCCCCGGCCCGGCCGAGCCCGACGGCGATGCTGCCGGCGCTCTGCAGCGTCGCGTCATCGCCGGCGATCGCGCTGGCGACGTCGATCGAGCCGCCCTGAATGTAGAGCGAGCTCGCGGCCTCGACGGTACCGAGATTGGCGGCGCCGCCGCTGAGGATGGTGGTGTAGCTGTCGCTTGCGGCGCTCGCGATGGTCACGGCGCCGTCGGCGTTGACGATGATCGAACCGCCGGAGGTCAGGTCGCCGGCATCGATATTGCCGGGCGCGAACAGGTCGATTGCCGAGCCCGCGGCCGCGTCGTTGATGTCGATGTCGACGGCGGCATTGATGTCGAGCACCGTCCCAGCGTCGAGCAGCCCGGAGCTGAAGACGCTGCCGGCGGAGGAAGCGAGCTCGATGACGCCACTCGATTGGCCATCGTCGAGCGTGAGGTTGCCGACGGAATTGATGATGATGTCGCTGCCGACATTGGCGGTGACGGTCCCGCCCGTGAAGCTGGCGCCCGCATCGGCAAGGAAGTCGTCCCCGGCATTGGCGAGGTCGACCGTGATGTTGGCCGTCGCGTCGAGGTCGATATTGCCGCCGGAAGCGGCCGAATCGACGAAAATGTTGGTCGCGTCGACGTCGATCAGGCCGGACGCGGTCACTCGTCCGATGTCGACCAGTGGCGCGGTGATCGTTGCATCGCCGGCGGTGGCCGAGATCAGCGTCCCCGCCGCGCCCATGACCCTGGTGCCGGCATCGAGCGTCACACTCGCGCCGGCGAGGGTTGGCGAAGTGGCAGAGCGGCCGCTGTGAGTCAGCAAGACGCTCCTGTCGGTGGTGACGGTCACCGCTCCTCCCGCGACGACGCGCCCGCTGCCGGTCGCGGCGAAGTTGACGTCGCCGCTGGCATCGACGTCGAGCAGTCCGTCGACCTGGATCGGGCCGCGATCGGTGGTGAACTGGACCGCCGGCGCGGTCGCGGCAGGCGCGCCGAGCGATTCGATCTGCAGGCTTTCGAAGCGGAGGCCTGAAGCGACTGTGCCGACATCGGCGACCGTGACGCGACCGGCCGTCCCGTCCGGCGGAACGGCTCCCTCGCCGCTATCATAGCCGTTGGCGATGAGCGTCGTGGTCCCGAGGCTTGCAGACCCCGAGCGGCTGTTGCCGTCTCTCGCCGAGATTGTGACGCCGCCGCCGGTGCCGCTACCCCCACCTCCCGGCGATCCCGCGGGAGAGCCGCCGCCCGAAGCACCGCCGCCGCCGCCGGACCCCGTCGCCCGCCCCAAGGTCGCCGACGCCGTCACGCTGCCGCCGACGATCTGGATGAGAGCGTCGCCGGCAAGGCCATCGCCGCCGGTGCCGCCGTCACCGCCGCCGCCAAAGCCGTAGCCGCCCTCGCCGCCATTGCCGCCGACGCCGCTGGCCAGCGCTCCCATCGGCCCGGTCACCACGATCGTCCCTCCGGCGGTGCGGATCGTGGCGTCCCCGGAGGTCCCGTTCCCGCCGGTCCCGCCCGTGCCGCCGGTGCCGCTGCTGCCGAAGCTGCCGGTGCCGCCCTCGCCGCCGGCGCCGACCGAGGCCGAGAACAGCGCGTCGGCGGTCAACTGCCCGCCGACTCCCACTTGGACGCTGGCGTCTCCGCCGACACCGGAACCGCCGGTTCCCGCCGCATAGCCGTAATAGCCGGAGCCGCCATAACCCCCGGCGCCAACGGAAAGCACGGCCGTGGGACCGAGATCGGCGGTGGCGCCGCTAACGACGACACGCGCGTCGCCGCCGGTGCCGAGACCGCCGTCGCCGCCATAGCCGCCGTCGCCGCCAGCGCCGTAGGCCGCGACACGATTGTCAGTTCCGCTGACGGTCAGGCTGCCGCCGCGGGTCGCGCTCATCAGCGCATTGCCGCCGGTCCCGGCGCCGCCGTCGCCCTGGCCGTAGGTGCCTTCGCCATAATCGGTAAATCCGTAACCGCCATAGCCGGAGGCTGCGATCTCGACCGACCCGCTGACCACGATCGAACCGCCATCCGCTTCCATCGACGCCGCGCCGCCGGTCCCGGCGCCGCCGATCGTGCCGTAGCCCGCTTCGCCGCCCTGCCCGTCCGCGACGGTGAAAAGGTCGCCGCTCAACTGGATCGAGCCGCCGGCGCGCGAGCGGACGATCGCAGTGCCGCCGGTGCCGGCGGACCCGCCCGAATAGTCGCCCGCGCCGACGCCGTCGGCCACCACCTCGGTGTCGCCGCCGACCCGGATTGAGCCGCCCGTGGCGATCACCGCGGCGGTCCCGCCGGTCGCGTCGACCGCGAAGCCATCGGCGTCGCCGTAAGCCGAAGCGTTTACGATGAGGTCGCCGGTCACCACGACTTCACCGCCGCCTTGGGCCAACACGCGCGCATCGCCGCCCACGACCGGGTCGGCCGAGGCGCCGATCACTTCCGCCGTCGAGGCGACCACAGCGTCGCCGCCGATCTCGACGGTGCGGCCGGGCGCAGCGGTCAGCCGGGCGCGCTCGGCGCCGAACAGGCTCATGTCCTGCTCGAAGGTCAGATCCGCGGCGCCGCCGCCGGCCCCCATCTCGGTCGACGCGTAGCCGCGAAGGTCGGAGGTGACCGTCCCCTGGCGGATGAAGAAGTTCGCGTCGGGCGGCGGGGTCCCGGTTGGCGGATTGCCGACGTCCACCGTGTCCCCGAACACGTTATACCCCGCCGACAGAATGATCTCGCCATTCTCGACGGTGACGTCGGTGGCGGCGTCGAACCCGACACTGCCCGAAAGCAGCGCCGTGATCGCCTGGTTCTTCGGCACTGCGACCATGTAGATCCGGTGATTGTCGGTCCCGCCCGTGCTAGCCGGCCCGCCGGTCGTGCCGTTATGGGTGAGCGCGTCGGCTACGCCGGTGCCGGCACTGACCTCGATGTCGAACAGGCCGTTATTGATGGTGAGCTGGACGCTTTCGCCGGCGACGAAGGCGGCCGAACCGTTGACGTCGACCGACCCGCCGTGGGTGACACCCGGCGCCACCATGGCCACGAAGCTGCCCTCGCCCGGGGCGTTGATCTGCGAACCCGCCTCGGTCACGATGCGGGCGGTGGGGCTGCCGGAGCCGAGCGAGAAGCCGAGGTCGGCGGGATCGAAATAAGGTCCGTAGCCGTCCTCGTCGACGGTTGCGACATTGAGGGTGCTGAGCACGAGATTGCCGACATCGAACACGGCGGTCGGCCCGACGATGATCCCGGCGGCATTGGTGAAGATGATCGTGCCGCCGCGGATCGGGCCGCCGACATCCTGCTGGAGCTGACTGATGACGCGGCCGTTGAACTCGATCGGGCGTGGAATCGACACGCGGTTGAGGACGGCGAAATCGAATCCGGGCGAGCTTTGGAAGGTCGCGACATTGCCGACCGGAAGGAAATCGTAAGTGGCCGCGAAATTGTCGTCGGTGAAGCTCCAGTTGATGATAGCGGTCGTGCTGCCGTTGAGCGTGGGCGCGACGGTGATGGTCTCCACGCCCGGGACGGCGCGATTGTAGATGACGGTGCCGGCCGCCGTCGTTGGCGTCGCGTTGAATGCCTGCGCCGCCGCCGGCTGGGGGCGCACCAGCAGCGCGGCCGCGGCGCCCGCGGCACAGCCGACGAGGAGCGCGGTTCGGC
The DNA here is from genome assembly GCA_036386375.1 of Allosphingosinicella sp. GTDB lineage: Bacteria > Pseudomonadota > Alphaproteobacteria > Sphingomonadales > Sphingomonadaceae > Allosphingosinicella. The sequence continues at coordinate 36,949 of DASVVV010000067.1, forward strand.
GCCGTGCCAGGAAAGGCGGCCGGGCGGGGGGCGGGGGAAATCGGTGAGCTGTCATCTTAGGCTCCATGGCCACAGTCGCGTCGTCAGAGAGACGAGCAGGCGGGGATCGCGCTCGCCGCCGAGCAAGGTCCGGTCGAGCGGAAAAGCCAGCATCACATCGAGCCGCAGCTTGTCGCCCCACGCGGCGCGCACGCCGCCGCCGATCGAGGTGAGCTCCTGCCGCCCAATCACGACCAGCCGGTCTTCGTTCCACGCCCACGCCTGGTCCGCGAACAGGAAAGGCTCGAACGCCCAGTCGTCGGGATCCCTTGGCAGAGCGCTGCCGTAGCGAAGTTCCGCCTGGAGGCCGATGCCGCTGTCGCCGAGGATCGCGCCTGGATCGTAGCCGCGCCCGACGGTGAAGTTGCCGGCCGAGAATTCCTCGAAGCTGAGCAGCGCGTCGCCGCTATACTGGCCCCGCGCGCCTGCCGCGATGGTGAAGCGCGGGTGCGGGCGGTACTCGCCATTGGCCGCGGCCCGGAAGACGGTCGCGGTGGCGTCGCCGTCGAGCCGGGTCGGAGGCACGACGCCGGGCAGGAGGCAGCTTGCCGCTCCGGGTCCGCACGGATCCGTCGCGCCGAATATGTCGAGCCCCTGACGCCCCTCGGCATAAGCGGCGAAGCGCCAGACCGGCTCGAACGCCGTGTAGCGCGAATCCCCCTCGTCTAGCCCGAGGGAGTCGTAGCTGATGCGTGCGAAGGCGACGCGCAGCCGGTCGCGCGTGAACGGCAGCTCGTTGAATTCGACGTCCTGGTCGATGAAATCGAGGCCGATGCCGGCGCGCAAATTGCGGTCCTGACGGCGGATGAAGGGGTAACTCGCCTCGAAACTCGCGAACAACGTCTCCGAATCGATGTCGACATTGTCCTCGGGAATGTCCGGCTCGGCCCAAGCGTAGGTGAACTGGCCGGCCAGCGCGAGGCCGCTGGAGCCGACGCGGAAGTCGTGCGCCAGCTGGAGCGTGCGCTGCTCCTCGAAGTCCGGCGTGCTGTAGACGGCGACCACGGTCCGGTCGCCAAGGCCGGTCAGGCCGAAAAACTGGCCGCGCAGGAGAGCGCCCCAGCGGCCGAGCTCGCGCGAACCGTAATTCTGGACCGAAAGGTCCACGAGCGCCGGCGTCCGGACCACCACCACCTCGCCGATCACGTCTCCGCGGGCCGCGCCCGCCGAGCGAAGCGAAAGCCGTACATTGTAGCCGGGAAGATCGCCGGCGAGGAGCAGCGCCCGCTCGGCGTCGAAGCGATTGAAGACTTCCTGCCGGGTCAGCGGCTCCAGATAGCCGGCAATCAGCCGCTCTGCACGGCCGGCATCGCCGCGAACCCGAAGGCCGGTGAGCCGGGCCATCAGCACCTGAAAGCGGACCTCGCCGTCGGCGATCCGCTGCTCCGGCACCTCGACCGCCGCGATATAGCCGGCTTCGCGCAGCAAAGTCGCCGCGCGGTCGCGTATCTCGCAGATGACCGAAACCGGATGTTCTTGCCCCAGATAGCGCTCGTAGGCGGGGCGAAGCGCCTCCGGAGCCAGGCCCCGCAAATCCGCGAAGTCGACCGCGCGCAAGGTGAAGCGGATGTTCTGATATTGCGGGCGATCGAGCGCGCATGGGGCCCGCTCGACGTCGCCTTCGACGGTAAGCCGCGCAGGCGGCCCCTCGACCCGGTCCGGCGTCGGCCGGATCACCTCCTCGCGGGTCGGGGCGACCGGCTGCTGCGGCGTCGTGACCTGGGCCGCGGCGGCTGCCGGCAGCATGAGCGCAGAGGCGGCGAAGATCGCGGCGCGAGAGCCTGTTGCCCAAAGCACGGCCCGCCGCTGGAGCACCCACCGCGCCCGCAAGCCCATACGCAAACCCCCTTGTTCTCGGCTTCTGCCTTTTCCGGAGTCGCGTCCCGGAAGCAGCCAAGGCATAGCAGATTGGCCGCTGCCGCCAATCCTCCTCGTTTCAGCGCATTATGGCGGATTGATCAGTTCGGGATTGAGCAGCCTCAGATGCTCCAGGAACGCTCGCGGGCGCTTCATCAGCCGCTCCGCGCCGTCGGTCCGAAGGCCGAGCGCCCGCGCGACGTCGGCGACGAAGTGCACGCAGTTGCGCCGGTTGAGATTGTAGGAAGGCTGGCGCCGAATCCGCCACCGCTCCACAGCCGCCAGCACGGCTTCATATTGCGCGTCGGTCGCGGTGAAGGCGAACTGACGCTCGCTGCGGGCAATGCCTTCGGGAGGCTCCTCCCGGACCTCTCCGGCGACCGAGCCGAGCAAAATTCCTGGCCCGACCGAGCGCGCCGTGAAACCATAAGTCGCGTCTATCGGCTCGCCGCCCGCGTCGAGCGTCCCCTGGATGCGGACGAAGGCGTGCGGGAAATACCGGCGGCTCATCTCTCGAGAATAAAAGGCGACCTCGACCGCGGCGGCGCCCTGTGCGTGCGCGAGCAGGCATAACAGCGCGCAGGCGATCAGCCGGCAGCAGCGCTGGGTTCCCATCAGCGCACGGCAGTCGCGGGCACCGGGAGCTGGAATGGCGGCCTCGGGACCAGCCCGGCGGCCCGCGCGCGCCGGATCGCCTCCATCTCGGCGCGCATCAGCGCAATCCGTCGGCCCGGGCTGCCGTGGGTGGAGGAGCCGAGGAAATTGAGGCCCTGACCGCGGAAGCGAGTCCAAAAGCGAATTGCAGCCTCTGGATCGTAGCCGGCGCGGTCGAGCAGATAGACGCTGAGCCGGTCCGCCTCCAGCTCCGTCTCGCGGATCAGCCGAGCGTTGCGCCCGAAATTGGCGCGAAAGCCGCGCGCAACGCCCGCCGCATCGAGCCGCGCCTTGTGCGCCAGCACGTTGTGCGCGAACTCATGGGCGAGCACGGCCGCGAGCTCCTGATCGTCGGCCACCCAGGAGGCGAGGCGGGTCGTGATCTGGACATACTGCCCGTCGGCCCGGGCATCCAGGCCGCTCGCCGGGAGCAGTTGAAAGCGCGTCGCGCAGCCCTCCTCGGCCTGGACCCGCAATGTCATCGGCTGCGCGTCGCGCCGCAGCTCCAGCTCGGCGGCGCCGTCGGCGAAGGCGCGCTCGATCGCATCCAGTACCGCTTCGGTCCGGTCAGCTGTACCGCCCGCCTGAGGCAGGCGCTCGGCATCCGCGCGCAGCAGAGCGTCGTCGACGCGCAGCCCGGCCCGCTCGGCGCTCCCTCCCCTCACGACGACCAGCACCCGAGGCTCGCCGCTGAAGCCGAACGCTCGAATCGCGGCACCCCGATAGTCGCCATTATAGGCGGAAAGATCGTGGACGGCGAAGCCCGGCAGCCACTGACGGACGCCACAAAGCTCGCGGTTGGACCGCGCGAGCCGGTGCCCGACTTCCGCCACGCGAGCGTCCAGAGAGCGCATCGTCAGCAACGAATCCCTCAGTGGATCGTGCTGCGCCGCGGCCGGCGCCGCATCCCCGATCGCCAGCGCCAGAGCGCCCGCGGCAAGGCCCGCGAGACGGCCGATTGCACCGCTTGAGCGGGCTGGAAGACGCTTCGTCATTGTCACACCGGCTACCCGATTTTAACCTGGGAGCGCTAGCGCAGAGCGAGCGCTCCCGCCGCAATTAGTGGCTGCAAGGCCACCGCATTTGCAAATTGGCAACACCTGCCGAAGGCTTGAAACCTTGCCAAATTTTAGGGTTGTCAAGGGTAGGACGCTGTGGCAGTGCGCAAGGGCCAGCTCAACAGGGAGTTCGACATGAGTTTCAAGAAGGCATCTTTGGTGGCGATGCTCGCGGTTTCGATGACCGGCACGCAGGTACTGGCGCAGACCGCCACGGCTGCCTCCGCGCCGGCTCCGACGACTGCGGCGCGCAGCGGCGCCGACATGGAGGGTGCGAGCGAGCTGCGCGGGGGCGCGTTCATCGCGTTGCTCGCGATCATCGCGATCATCATTGGCCTCCTCTGCGCCATTCAGGACAGTGACGGGGGTCCGGTCAGCCCGTGATCTGAACGTCCGTAAAGGGAAATAGCGGCCGCAAGGCCGCTATTTTTTTGCCTTATGCGCCCTGTGGGACCCGAGCGCGATCTTGACGAGGCGCAGCCACTGAACGGCTGGTTCGATGCGCACTGAGCGCAGGCCCTGCGGTTGCTTTCGCCCCAATCGCTATTGTAGCGGCACGAGCATGAGGTACGGGCCCTAATGAGACTTTTCTTGACATTGGGAATGGGGGTGCTCGTCGCCGGCTGCGATTTCATGCGAGCTCCCGAGCCGCAGCAGAATGAGAACCGGCTGATGAGCGCCTGCGGAGAGACCGGCAGGCTGCTCGACCAGATGAAGGCTGCCGAGAGCAGCTTCACCTACGATCAGAGCGGGAACGCCCGGATCAACAAAGCCTTATGGACGGCAATTCCGGCCAACATGCAGGAATCGATGATCAACGCCATCGCCTATGCCGCCGTCTGCGCCTCCGGCCGGCCGGGGGAACAAGTCGTCACGATCCGCAGCAGCGAGGGGTCCGAGGTGCTCGCGCAGCAGACGGTGACTGAGTTTCAGCAGTAAGCTCTTCTGGAAAAGAGAATCCGTCTAAGAGAAGGGCGCGCCTCCGGTCGCCGTTTTGACCGTTCGGGACGATGCGCCTAGAAGGGCGCGGCGGGGCCGGCGAAGCGCCGGCCGACGAAAAAGGGGTTGGATGAAAAGCGTAGTGGACCATCTGACGACGCTCGGCCGCGCGCGCAAGCGGGCGGTGATCCTGGCGTTCGACGGCGCGGCGCTGCTGCTGGCGCTCTGGCTCGCTTTCTGCATGCGCTACGGCGAATTCTACACGCCCGTTAACCAATGGGTCGCGCCGCTCGCGATCGGGGCGGTGCTCTTGGGGCTTCTCGCGCTGTGGCTGCTCGGGATCTATCGGGTCGTGATCCGCTACCTCGACCTGGGCGCGGCGATGAAGATCGTGCTGGGCGCGGGCGCCGTGGCGGCCTGCTGGTTCATCCTCGCCTACGTCTCGCGAGTGAACAATCTCCCCCGATCCGTCGGGTTCATTTATTTCGGCATCGCCTTTCTGATGATGTTCTTCGGCCGCCTGGCGGCCTCGCGGCTGCTCAACTCGGACCGGCCGCTGTCCGCGATCGGCGCGGCCGACGGCGCCAAGGGCAGGGAAACCCGCGTCGCCATCTACGGCGCGACCTCGGCCGGATCCTCGCTTGCCGAATCGCTTCGCCGCCACCCGCAATATCGCCTTCGCTGCTTCGTCGACGACAGCCCCGCGCTCGTCGGACGGATGATGGCAGGCGTTCCGATCCGCTCCTCGATCCAGCTGCGCGAGGAAATCGAGGCCGGGATGGTGGAACAGGTCTTTCTCGCCCTCCAATCCGCGACCCGCACCGAGCGGATGGCGGCGCTCGGCTCGCTCTCCGGGCTCGGCGTGCCGGTCATGACGATCCCCTCCTACGACGAGATCATGAGCGGCCGCTATACGATCTCGGATGTTCGTCCGATCAATGTCGAAGACCTGCTTAAACGCGACATCGTCCCGCCGATCCCGGAGCTGATCGAAAAGGGTCTGCGCGGCAAATCGATCCTGGTCACGGGGGCCGGCGGGTCGATTGGGTCCGAGATCTGCCGCCAGGTGCTCGGCTACGCACCCAAGCGCCTCGTCCTCCTGGATCATTCCGAATTCGCTCTGTTCAGCATCGAGAGTGAGCTGCGCGCCGCGATCGAAGCTGTGGATCAGCCCCCTGAGCTGATCGCCATCATCGGATCTCTGCTCGACGAGCGACTGGTCCGGGAGGCGCTTGCGGACCATGCCATCGACACTGTGTTCCACGCGGCGGCGTACAAGCATGTGCCGCTGCTCGAGCTGAACGAGGTCGTCGGCGTTACCAACAATGTTCTCGGAACGCGCATCCTCGCCGACGCCTGTCTTGAGGCAGAGGTAGCGCGTCTGACGATGATCTCGACCGACAAGGCGGTCAGGCCGACGAACGTGATGGGGCGAAGCAAGCGCGTCGCGGAGCTCTATATTCAGGGCCTCGCGCGCGAGCCCGGGCGCAAGACCCAGTTCGGGATCGTGCGCTTCGGCAATGTGCTCGATTCCTCGGGATCGGTCGTCCAGCAGTTCCGCCGCCAGATCAGGGCGGGCGGGCCGATCACGGTCACCCACGAGGACATCACCCGTTTCTTCATGTCGATCCCCGAGGCCACGCAGCTGGTGCTTCAGGCGAACAGCCTCGCCGCCAACGGCGAAGTGTTCGTCCTCGACATGGGCGAGCCCGTCCGCATCGCGGATCTCGCGCGGACCATGATCGCGCTTTCGGGCATGACTGAAAAAACGGCCGACAATCCCGCCGGCGACATCGAAATCAGCTATGTCGGCCTTCGCCCCGGGGAAAAGCTCCACGAGGAGCTCTTCGTGGGCGAGCTGGTCACCGAAACGCTCCATCCGCAGATCAAGATGGCGATGGAACGGTTCGTCCCGCTCGATGAATTGCGCCCGCAATTGCGGCGGCTTCACATCGCCCTCGAGGCGCATGACGCGCGGGCGGTCCGGGCGGTCCTGAACAAGATCCTGGAGCTGGATTTCGCCTCTCCGGGCCGGACGATCGGCCTTGCCGCGCCCGATCTTCGCGCGTTGAGCATCACCAAGAGCGAGGTCCGATGAGCGACGCAGGCACCAACGGGGAAGAGGCCGCGACCGAGCCGGTAAAGGCATGGCAGCCGAGCCGCCGGCCTGCGTATAAAGCCGGCGATCCTGCCCCCGTTCGATCCGGGATCAAAGAACGTTCGGCTGCTGTCGGACCGGTCGCCGCAATCGCGAGGTTCCTGAGACGCCCGTTCGTGAAGATCATTCTCGGCATGGCTTTGTTCATTGGTGCGGCGATCGGATACGACGCAGCGGTCAACTATCGCAGCTGGACCGAAAGGCAGGACGCGCCGAAGGCGACGCCTCATAAAGGCATTCCCAAGACCCCGCCCGGGGAGGGTTGAGGGTCAACATGGGCTTCAACCGCTTTCTGGCCGCGCAAGCCGGTCTTGTCCGGCGCTCGCCGCGCACCTAACGACTGCCCATGTCGCAAGCCGTACCAGAACTGGTAAACCCGCCGCACTACGCGAACAGCGAAGATTACCAGCCGGGCCTGATGCAACAGGTCGGCAGCCAGGCTTTTGCCATGCTGGTGATCGTTTGCTTCTTCATCTTCGTGATTGTGGGCTCACGGATTCTGCTTCGGCGATCCCGCCGGTTGAGCCCGGGGCTGCGCAGACTCCTCAGGATCCTTGGCGGACTGACCAGGCCGGCTGCGCCCGTTTCCTTTCGGCGCAGCCGGCGCGACAGATTGGGCTCGCGGCGCAAGACCGAAGACCATTATCGGATCAAGCCGGCCCTCGTGCCCGAGGGGGCCGGCAGCGTGCCGCTGGCGGCGACGCCTCCCGAACGCTTCGAGCGGGCCCTTCCGCCAAAGCGTACGACCAGAGACCTGTCCCCTACAGCCGAGGAAGCGTGGCCATTCTATGCCGAGGACGAGATCGAAGCCGTCGTCTCGGTGCTCGGCTCCGGGAAGGTCAACCAGTGGACCGGCGCCAAGGTCTTCGAATTCGAACGGGCCTATACCCGCCAGCTTCGCAGCGGGCGGGCAATAGCCCTGGCCAACGGGTCGGTGGCGCTCGAGCTGGCGCTGCGCGCCTTCGGCATCGGACCGGGCGATGACGTGATCGTCACGCCGCGGACCTTCGTCGCGTCGGCGTTCTGCGTCCGCCTTGTCGGAGCGACGCCCGTTTTCGCCGACGTCGACCCGAGCAGCGGCAACATCACGGCGGCGACGATCGCATCGGTGCTCACGCCGCGCACGAAGGCGATCATCCCCGTCCACCTCGGCGGGTGGCCGACCGACATGCCTGCGATCATGGCCCTGGCGCGGAGCAAGGGTATCTTTGTGATCGAGGATTGTGCGCAGGCCCATGGCGCCGAGATTGACGGTATTCCGGTCGGAAGCTTCGGCGACGCGGCCGCCTTTTCCTTCTGTCAGGACAAGATCATCAGCACCGGCGGCGAAGGCGGGTTGGTGACGTTCCGGGACGACGCCGCCTTTGAGTGGGCATGGTCTTTCAAGGATCATGGCAAGAATCGCGGACGGGCGCTCGAGCATCCCTCCCGTCCCGGCTTTCGCTGGCTTCACGACCAGGTCGGCACGAACTGGCGGATGACCGAAATTTCCGCAACAATCGGCATTTTGCAGCTGGAGAAGCTGCCGCAGTGGCGGCTTCGGCGGGAGCGCAACGCCGACGTCTGGGCCGAGGCGCTCGGGCCCGTCGAAGGGCTGCGGGTGCCGCGACCGGGCCGCGACATCACCCCCGCTTATTACAAATTCTACGCCTATGTCGACGTCGCACCCGACCGCAACGCCAGCCTTCGCGACGACATCCTCGAGCGCCTCGGCGCCGCCGGCATCCGCGCCTTCAGCGGCTCATGCTCGGAAGTCTATCGCGAGGCAGCCTTCGCCGACCTTCCAGTCGACCCGCTACCGACCGCGCGCGCGCTCGGCGAGAGCAGCCTCATGTTCGAGGTTCACCCGACCCTCGAGCCGCGCCGCCTGCGCGACCGCGCCGACGCTGCCGCGGGAATCATCCGCGCCGTTCTCGCTGGCGCCAGCGCCCGGTAAAGGCGCACGCCCGGTCAGCTGCGGGCGTTCTCGGCCTCGTCGGCATTGCTTACCTCGCCTCCGGAGCCTCGTCCGAGCAGGCCCGGCAGGATGAAGCGCGTGCGCGAAGCCTGGTCCTTGACGGGCGAGCCGTAGCCGTAGCCGTAGCCATATCCGTAGCCGTAGCCCGAGGTTCGCGAGTCGAATTTGGTAAGGACGCCTCCGACGATCCGGGCACCGGCGGTGCGCAACCGGGTGATCGTGTTCTGAGCGACCGAAAGCTTGATCTTCTCCGCCTCGAACACGACGAGCGTGCGGTCGCAGGCGGCCGCGAGCAACGGCGCATCGGCGAGGCCGAGAACCGGCGGCCCATCGAGGATGACGATGTCGAACATGCCCGACAGCTTTCGCAATATCTCGCCCAGAGCCGCGTCCGACAGGAGATCGGCCGGGTTCGGCGGAACCTGCCCGGCCTCCATCAGCGACAGGCCCGGAATGCTGGTCGCCTGGATGACGTCCTCAAGCCTGGATGCGCCGGTCAGCACGCCGGAGAAACCGTGCGATTCGCCTTCTTCCATCGAGAAGGACGGATTGCGCAGGTCCGCGTCGAGGAGCAGCGTGCTGTATCCCAGCCGGGCAAAGTTGCGCGAGAGCGCCAGGGCGGTCGTCGTCTTGCCCTCGGCCGGGCCGGAACTGGTGACCAGCAACGTGGACGGCGCCCCCTGTGCGGTCGCGAACTGGATCGCGCTTCGCAGCGACGCATAGGCCTCCATCATCGGCGACCTCGGATTGTCGAGAACGTCGCTGAGTCCTGTGCCGCGCTCGCCCTTCGGAATCACCCCCAGTGGCGGGATCTCGAGCTTGGTTTCGATATCCTCCTGACTGCGGATCGTATAGGTCAGGAACTCGAGCGCGAAGGCCGCGGCCAGGCCGGCGAGAAGCCCGATCAGTGCGCCGATGATCGTGCTGCGCACCGGCTGCGGCTCGACCGGCGTGCCGGGCTGCTTGGCCTCGTCGACGATCGATATCAGGTTCTCCCCGATGCCGCCCGCGATGCCGATGTCGTTGTAGCGGCGAAGGAGCGCATCGTAAGTGGCGCGGTTCGTGTCCACGTCGCGCTGGAGGATGTTGTACTGAATGCTGCGGCCGCGCAGATCGAGCACCGCGGAGCGAAGCTCGTTGACGCGCTGGGCCGTCTCGTTCTCGCGGTTGAGCGCCGCAAGATATTCGGACCTCAACGTCCCGACCACCTGGCCCATTTCACGCTGCAGGGCGGCTTCCTGACTCGCGATGGTCGTGCGCAGATCGACCATTTCCGGGTGCTCAGGCCGCAACAGATTGGCCTTGGTTTGATACTGGGCGCGCAGGGCATTCAGTTGTTGCCGAAGGGTCTGGACGGTATTGCTCTCGAGCACTTCCGAGGTCGGATCGCCGGCCCCTGCCTGGCGAAAGCGCATCTCGGCCGCGACTCGCGCCGCCTGGGCTTGCGATAGCTGTGAGTTGGCCGCCGCGAGACGAGCCCCTTCAAGGCTCTCGGAGACCTGTCCCTCCGTCGAGTTGTCATCGGAGCGAACGAGGAGAATGCCCTGTTGCACCGCATAAGCGGTGAGCTGGCGTTCCGCGTTCTCGAGGCGCCCGCGCACCTCCGCAATACGCCGCTGCAGGAAGTTGCGGGCATATTCGCTGTTGCCGTACCGACGCTCGATCACCGAAGCGAGGAAGTTCTGGGCAAAGGCGTTCGGAATTCGGGCGGCGAGCTCGGGGCTGGGGCTCTTGTAGGAAAGGTTGACGAGGCGGCTGCTCGGTACCGGCGTGACGAGGAAGTTCGCGGTCAGCCGCGCCGTCGCCTGATCGAGCCGAACCTGCGGCGGCGCCGACTGGTCCGCGAAACGGGGGTCTTCGGTAAGGTTTAGGTCCCGCGCGACCCGGGAGGCGAGCGAGGAGCTGCGCAACAGCCCGTAATTGGTTTCCAGCGACTGCGCGTCGGTCATCGGCTGCGCTGTAACGGTCCCGCTCACATCGACCATCTTCACCTGCTCGGTGCTGATCTCGAGCGTCGCGGACGCCTGATATTGGGGCGTCGTCATCATCACCACGGTGATCGCCGAGGCGATCCCGAGCAGCAAAGAGGCCAGGATCAGCCAGCGATACTTGATGAGGATCCGCCAGATGTCGGCAAGCCCGAACGTGAATGTCTTGGCCGCCGGCGGCGCCAGGCCCGGCGCCATCGGAAAGCCCAGCGAGTTCACCGGCGCCGCCGTGGCGACGCGGCCGGGGGGCACATGCTGAATCGGTGTGTTCATGATGATCGCAAGCCTAGGCTAGAGAATGAGCGGCCGGAACAGCGCCAGGATCGGAATGGCGGAGAGAACGTCGCGCCATGTCTGCCGGGTGTCGTTGCCGTCCACGATGACGATGTCGGAAGGATAGAGGACCGGATCCTCCATCTGCGATGCGCGGATCGCCTGGAGATCGAACCCCGCCGCCTGCCGCTGGCCGCCGATCTGGCGAAACACGACAATCCGTCGTAAATTCGCACTGCCCGTCGCGCCGCGCGCCATTGCGATGGCCTGCATCAGCGTGGTGCGGTCGTTCACCGGATAGACGCCCGGGGCACTGACGGACCCGTCGACGGTGATCGTCTGGGTGGGCGTCTCCTTAAGAGCGACGCTCACGTCCGGATTGACGTAGAGGCTGGCGCTCAGCCGGCGGCGTATTTCATTCGTCAACTCCGTGGTGGTCAGCCCCAAAACGGGGATCTGTCCGACCAGCGGCAACGTCAGATTGCCGAGCTGGTCGACCCGGAAATCCCCGGTCACTTCCGGCGCACGATAGACGACGATCGTGACCAGATCCTGGGGGCCAAGGCGATGATCGCGGGCAACTGCCAGGATATCGTCCGGAGGGACGTTGAAGGAGGGCGGGGCGTAGGCGAGGTCGCTGCGCCGGCTGGCGCCGCAGCCGCTGAGCACGAATGACACTGCCAGGAAGATCAACGCGAGCTTTCGTCCCACGGTTTCGGATCGAGCGACCGAGTTCATCGAAGTTCCATTCACTATGCCTTGATGCGGATCGATCGCGCCTCGCGCTGCGAAATCCGCTGCCAGCTCAAACATATACAGCCGGTTCGCAAACGCAACCCCGCGATCCCGGCCCGCCCCCGCGGCCGGCATGGCCCGGCTCCTAATGCGAAGCGCCGAAAAGTCCAGCGCTTCTTGCGCCGGCAGGGCTCCGTCACCGGTCCTCGCCCGCGGTCGATGAGGTGGCCCCGAGCGTCGGCCGCTCGAGGCGCGGATCCCGTTCACCGCGAAAATACGCGGTCGTCGCTTCGCCTTCGGCGCTGATGCCGTGCCGCCTGAAGACGTTGGCCACGGTAAGAAGGATGATCTTCATGTCGAGGGCGAAGCTCCAACTATCCACATAGTCGACGTCGAGCGCGAACTTTTCGGGCCAGCTTAGGGCGTTGCGCCCATTCACCTGAGCCCAGCCGGTGAGACCCGGCCGCACTTCGTGGCGGCGCATCTGGAAGGGCGTGTAGAGTTCGAGATAGTGCATCAGGAGCGGCCTCGGCCCGACCAAGCTCATGTCCCCTTTGAGCACGTTCCACAGTTCCGGAAGCTCATCAAGGCTGGTCGAACGCAGGAGCCGGCCGAACGGCGTCAGCCGCTCCGCATCGCTCGCCGGCCGTCCCTCCTCGTCGGTCAGGTCCCGCATGGTCCGGAACTTGATGAGCGTGAACGGCTGACCGCGCAGGCCGGGACGCAGCTGGCGGAAGAAAATTGGGCTGCCGAGTCGAAGCCGCACCAGCGCGGCCACGGCGAGGATCACCGGCCAGAGAATCAGCAATGAGAGACCCGCCGCAACGGCGTCGAACAGCCGCTTCGGATAGCGCCGGCGCCGACGGGAACTCGCCCCAGTCACCCTCACAGCTCCATCCGCCGGATGATTTCCGCGCTCACCTCGCGCGCGTCGAAGCGTCGCTCGGCCATTCGCCGCGATTCGGCCCCCATGCGCGCGGCAAGCCCGGGCTGCGTAACGAACCGCTCCATCGCCGAATAGAGCGTGTGGGCGTCGCGAGTGGGAACCAGAAAGCCGTTCACGCCGTCGACGACCGTCTCGCGGCAGCCGGCCGTGTCGGTGGTCACGATCGCGCGGCCCATCGCCATCGCTTCGAGGACCGACCGAGGCGTGCCTTCGCGGTAGCTGGGCAGAACGTAGACGCTGCACGCGGCGATTGCCGGCCGCACGTCTTCCAGCTTCCCGTGGAACCGGATGCCTGCGGCGACGAGCGCGTCCAGCTCGCGCTGGGTGAGCGAGTCGGGTGAGGGATCGAGATACCCGGCCAGTGCGACCGGCGTCTCCGGATGCTCGCGGCGAAGTCGCTCCGCTGCCGCCGCGAACTCCCTGATTCCCTTGTCTCGAAGAAGCCGCGCGATCATCAGAAAGGACGGCCGCGCCGGAAGTGGGACCGGCGCGAAGTGCTCAACGTCCACGCCGGACCCGTTGACCAGAGCAGTCGCGGCATCGGGGGCCAGCAGGCCCATATCCTGCATGTCCCGCCGATCGTCGGGATTCTGGAAAATCACCAGATCGGAGCGCGCAAGCGCCCTGCGGTAAAGCGCCGCGGCCACCGCGCGGACGACGCGGCGCCCGACGCCGCCGCCATCGCCCGCGCTGGCGAAGGCATAGCCGAGGCCGGTGATGAGCGACACTATCTGGCGGACGCCCGCCGCGCGGCCGGCGAGAGCGCCGAGGATCACCGGCTTGATCGTGTAGGAGAAGACGACGTCCGGCCGCACCTTCCGCAGCAGCCTCGCCAGCTCGCGGTAAGAGGCGAGCAGTGCCAGCGGGTTGAGGCTGGCGTTGCTAAGCTTGAGCGAAACGGCCCGTGCGCCGAGCCCGGAAAGCGCCGTCTGCGTCGCTGCGTCGATGTCGGGCGCGACGGCGATCACCTTGTGTCCGCGCTCGATCAAGGCCGCGATCAGCGGGCCGCGGAAATTGATCAGCGAGGGCGCGTAGGAGGCCAGCACGAGGATGACCTTGCCCTGCCGGACGCTGTCCATTTCCCCTCCCGTGAATGCCGAAAAACACTCAGCCCGCCTGGACCGCCTCAGATCGGCCTAGGCGCCTGCCGGCGCATATTGTTGCTCATCGGGCTCCGCCATCTGCTGGCCGTACATGTAGGCGGCCGCCGCCTGAAAGCGCTTGTACAGAAAGATGGTGGTGAAGATGAGGAGCACCGCGATGACCGCCATCATCTTCTGCCGCTGCCCGAGCCCGAGATTGTAATTGACAAGCGCGAGGGCAACCACCGTCGCCACCGAGAAGACGGAGGCATAGGCGACGAAGAAGACGTGGAAGGAGAGGCGGACGACCAGCCGGACGTGGTAGGCCACGTAACCGAAAATGCCGAGCAGCACGGTATTCTCGACCGCGGCCGCCCACCCCATCAGCCCCATCCCCAACGCGTCGTTGAAGAACGGCCTGAACAGCAGCGACCAGACCTTGAGCGGGAAAATCAGCTCCTGCAGCGCGGCGCCGCTGCCGTGCGTTTCGCCGTGAGACTGCTGAGTTTCGACGAAATCGGAGACGGCTTCGGTATCGAGCGACAGGTTGAAGCGATTGAACACCTTCACGACGACGAAGGCGAGGGCGATGAGCGCCACCGGTGCGAGGACCACTCGCACCCTGCTGCTCAGCTGCTTGCTGAAGAAAAGGCCGCAGGCGGCGGCGAGCATGGCTATGGCGGCGATGTGGGGGCGGATCAGGACCATGATCAGCACGGCCAAGGCGAACCATAAGATCCGTCGCTGGATTCGAAGCGAGGCCCACAGCGAAAGGGCGATGGCCATGATCATCGGCCCGTCCTTGCCGATGCCGGCGCTCCAGAAGTGGAGGCCCGGCAGGAACAGCAGGAGATAGGCCTGCCACGGCAGCTGCATCCCCAGCGAATCGGCCACCTCGTTGAAAGCGCGCATGACGAGCGCGAGCCCGACCATTCCGAAGCATTGAAAGAAGATGAAATGATCGAGGAACGATCCGCCGAGCGTGAGGCGGATGTTCTGGACGATGTGGACGATGAAGAAGGTACCCGATTCGAGCGGATCCTCTTCGATCATGTTGTAAGGATCGCGATAGTAAGTGAAGGCGTCCATCGCCTCTTCGAAGCTGAGCAGCCAGAAGGCGACGGCGCTTGCCAAGTGAACGGCGAACAAGGCGAGATAGATGTCGAACCGGCGGTTCCGCGGATCCGGAAAGGCGAACAGATACGCAAAGAGGCTGATTATCAGCCCGAGCAGCGACACTATCATCCGTGATCGTCCGTCATGATACTTTGATTTCTCGCCCAGCGCAGGCGGCCGGACCGGCACCCGCGAACCCGCGCTCCACCGGCAGGACGGGCCCGTAGCAGCTTTGCTCCACTTCTACAAAGGCTTGCCGCGAACCGAGGGACCAGCCTTGGTCGGGCCGTCGCGCTCAGCCGACGGGGGCGCAATCCTCGCCGGCGACCTGGAGACGGCGGCAAATCCCAGCCGCGTCCGGCCCGCTGGCGCGCAGGCGATAGAGCGTGCGGCCGCCGCTCTGGACGGGAACCACCGAGTGGCTGAGCGGGGCGAGATAGCGGAAGCGGCCCGAAAGTGCGGTCCAGGCGCGGCCTGCCGCCGCCTGGCTCGAAAAGGCGCCGAGCTGGATCGTCGGGCCCGAGGCCGCTGGTGCCGGAGCGGGCGCCGGGGCCGGCGCCGGCGCCGGAGCCGGCCGCTGGGGCTGAGGCATCGGCCGCTGGGGAGCGGGGGAAGGCGCGGGAGCGACCGGGCGCTCGGGAACGGCATTGGTGTCGAGCCGGCCGTTCGGCTCCGCGCCCTCGCTGGCGGCATAGCTGGTGTCGCCCTCGCCGGCGACGTTCATGCCGCCCGGCTCGTCGGGGCGGACCTTATAGTCGCCCTCCGGCGCGGCGATCAGCTCGCCGTCGCCGCCCTCGCGGCCGCGATTGCCGAGCCAGAACAGTCCCCCGACGATCAGGCCGATCGCGACCAGGCCGATCAGGATTGCCCCGACCAGCTTCGCCACCCCGGGGCCCTCGCGCTCGTCATCCTCCTCGACCGCCTCCAGCCAGGGAAGGCGGTCCTCCTCGGGCAGGTCGTCGGCGTCAACCTCCTCGGCCGCCACGTAGTCGACCGACTCGTCGCCCCCGGGCTCGTCCGTCCGCCGGTCATCGCTCATCACAGCATCTCCTCGGCCGCCTTCACGCCCATGATGGCGAGGCCGTTTCGCAAGACTTGCCCGATCGCGCCGGCAAGTTCCAGCCGCGCCCGCGAAAGGTCAGGCCTTTGTGCCACAAGGAAACGCTTTTCGGGCTCGTCATTACCCTTGTTCCACAAAGCGTGGAAGGCGGCGGCGAGGTCGCCGAGATAAAAAGCGATGCGGTGCGGCTCATGCGCCGCCGCCGCGCCTTCGACGACGCGCGGGAACTGCGCCGCGAGCCGGACCAGCGCCAGCTCGTCCTCGTCGAGCAGAGCGAGGTCGGCGGGGGCCGCAGGATCCACCGCCGCCTCCGGCGCCTTGCGGCCGAGCGAGGAGATGCGGGCATGCGCATACTGGACGTAGAAGACGGGATTGTCCTTCGACGCCTCGACCACCTTGGCAAAGTCGAAATCCATCGGCGCGTCGGCCTTGCGGGTCAGCATCGTGAAGCGGACCACGTCCCGGCCGACCTCGTCCACCACGTCGGCGAGGGTGACGAAATTGCCGGCGCGCTTGGACATCTTGACCGGCTCGCCGGCCCGCAGCAGCCGAACCATCTGCACGATCTTGACATCGAACGGCACCTTGCCGTCGGTGAGCGCCGCCACCGCCGCCCTGATCCGCTTGACCGTGCCGCTATGGTCGGCGCCCCAGATGTCGATCAACTGGTCGGCCGACCGCGCCTTCTGGAAATGATAAGCGAGGTCGCCGCCGAAATAGGTCCAGCTGCCGTCCGACTTCTTGAGCGGCCGGTCCTGGTCGTCGCCGAACCGGGTGGAGCGGAACAAAGTGAGCTCGACCGGCTCCCATTCGTCGTGCGGATCGAGGCTCTTCGGCCGCTCGAGCGTCCCTTGATAGACCAGGCCCTTCGCCCGCAGCGTCTCGAGCGCCTGGTCGGCGAGGCCCTTTTCATGGACCAGAGCCTCGGACGCGAAGACGTCGTGGCGGATGCCGAGCCGCATCAGGTCGGCGCGGATCTGGTCCAGCATCATCGCCACCGCCTCGCCGCGGAACAGCGCCAGCCATTCCGCCTCCGGCGCGCCGGCGAAGCGGGAGCCATGCTCGGCGGCGAGCTTCTCCCCGACCGGCTTCAGATAATCGCCGGGATAATAGCCCTCGGGTATCGCGCCGATCTCCTCGCCGAGCGCCTCCCGGTATCTGAGGTGCGCGGAGCGGCCGAGCACGTCGACCTGCCCGCCGGCGTCGTTGACATAATATTCGCGCACGACCTTGTGGCCGGAAAATTCGAGCAGGCTGGCGAGCGCGTCGCCGACGACGGCGCCCCGGCAATGGCCCATGTGCATCGGCCCGGTCGGATTGGCCGAGACATATTCGACATTGACGGTCTGGCCTCCGCCCATGTTCGAGCGGCCGTAACCCCCGCCCTCGGCGAGGATGGTTCGAAGCTCCTGCTCCCAGACGCCGCGGTCGAGGCGGATGTTGATGAAGCCCGGTCCCGCCACCTCGGCCGCGGCCACGTCTTCGAGCTCGGCGAGCTTGGGTGCGATCAGCGCGGCGAGCGCGCGCGGGTGGGTGCCGGCGGCCTTGGCCAGCACCATCGCCGCGTTGGTGGCGAGATCGCCGTGCGAGGGATCGCGCGGCGGCTCGACCGCGACCGCGGTGCGCCCCAGGCCGGGCGCAAGGCTGCCTCCGCGCTCCAGCGCGTCGAGCGCGTCGGCGACATGCGCGGCGAAGCGGGCATAAAGGGTCAATGGCCGATCCGTTCCGTCGGAAGAGGCGCGCCCTTAGCGAAGGGTTGCCCCGAATTGAAGCTTCGCCGCGGCGCCCGAAGCCGGATCGGGCTCACACGTCCAGATTGGCGACGTTCAGCGCATTTTCCTGGATAAAGTCGCGGCGGGGTTCGACGACGTCGCCCATCAACCGGGTAAAAATCTCGTCGGCGAGGTCCGCCTGCGCGACCTCGACCCGCAGGAGCGAGCGGTTGGTCGGATCGAGCGTGGTCTCCCACAGCTGCTCGGCATTCATCTCGCCCAGGCCCTTGTAGCGCTGGACGGCGAGGCCCTTGCGCCC
>DASVVV010000068.1:0-15066 GCA_036386375.1 Allosphingosinicella sp.
AGGAAGGCGCTCCTGGCTGCTGACGTGGCAGCGCAGGCCGCCGCGGCCGCCGCGACTTCGGCTTCTAAGCGGAGGCGGAAGCGTATAGTCTCCACCGGGCATGACAGGAGCGGGGCCCAGGCAAAACGAACAGGATCGGGACGGCGCCATTTGCGCCTTGTTGAGCGAGGTGCTCAACTGCCCGCCCGATCTGGCCGACACCATTCTCGTTCGCGGGCGGACCCGCCAATATCCGAATAGGGCGACGATCGTCCGCCAGGGCGACCGGATTTCCACCCTCTATGTCGTCGTCAACGGCCGAGCACATGCGATCGTCTATTCGCTCGACGGCCAGCTGGTCCTTCTCCACGAATATCGCCGCGGCGATTTCTTCGGCGTCGTCAGCCCGCCTTATTCCACCACCCACGACGCCGACATCGTCGCGGTAGAGGAGCTGACCGCCTTCCTGCTCGAAGGCACGGTGCTGGCGCTGCTCGCCGAGCAGCATGGCTGCATCGGCGTCGCGCTGCTGAGCGTGATGGTCGAACGGCTGCGGCGCACGACGTCGCGCATGTACGAGCACGTCGCCCTGTCCGCTGTCGGGCGGGTCTATGCCGAGCTGCTCCGCCAGGCGCGCGAGAGCGCGGACCTGGCGATCCGTCCGGCGCCGGTCCTTTCCGACCTCGCGCTGCACGTCGCGACGACCCGCGAGACCGCGTCGCGGGCGGTCAACGCGCTCGAGCGGCGGGGAATCATCCGGCGCGACGCGAACGCGCTGAAGGTGGTCGCGCCGCACCGCCTCGAGGAGCTGATCGTTTAGCGCTCAGGCGTTGCGCGAGAGCGCGTAGAGGGCGATGGCCGAGCCGCCGTCGAAAGCTGCGAGCTCCCCGATCCAGGCGGCGTCCCCCGCCCGTCCGGCATGGGCGGCGAGCGCGGCGGCGAAGTCCCGCGAGACGCAGATCGTGTCGGGAGGCATGGAGGCGGCCATCTCCATCGCCACCGCGCCGCCGCTCTCGGTCGGACGCAGCGCCCCCGTGAAGGGGTCGCGGACGGTCGCGACGAGCCCGTAATGGCCGGCGATGCGCAGCGGAAGGGTGGCGCCGAGCTGAGCCTGAAGGCGGCGCGCCACGTCGGCGCCCTGTGCCGGCGTCGCATAGCCGATCAGGATGCAGTCCCCGCTGAGATGCGGGGCGATCCGAGCGTCGCCGCCGCTTCCGAGCACGGCCTGGATGCGCTCGAGCCGGTCCTCGAAGCCCGGCTCGGCGCCGCTGCCGACGCCGAGCGCGATCATGGCGAGCGCAAGCATGTTCGATCCTGATCGCCCGGCGTGGGCTTCGGCGCCGGGCGCGGCACCGGTGGCGCCGATGGCCATGGGCAGCGTCTCGCCCAGGAGCCGGTCGGCGTTGATCAGGGCGTCGCCCCGGACGATCAGCCGGGCAAGCGCCACCATCCCGGGATCCGGCGGTGTCCGCAGCGGCCGGATCTCGTAGACGCTGGTCGCCGCTTCGAGCGCGCTGTCGAAGCGCGAGCGCCAGTCCGCGCCGAACGGGTCGACGAAGCGGGCCGCGAAGCTCGGCGCTTCGCCCGGCAGGACGATGTGGAGCTCGGCCCCGCCGGCGAGGAGGAGCTCGGCGGCGACGATCTCCGGCCCCGCGGCGAGGCCCCCATAAGCGAAGCCGACATTCTCCCGATCGAGGAAGCGGCTAATCGCGTGGCGCTCGTCGGCGGGAACCGCACCGGCCGCATCGGCCGCATAATGAACGGAGCGCTTCGGGCGCAGCCGGTCCAGCCAGGCCGTGTCGCCGCCGAGCTCCGCCTGGATGATGAGGAACTGGCGCAGCGTCGAGGCATGGTCTTCCCAGGCGTCGGGCGCCGCGTCGACCGCATCGTAAACGGCCCGGCGTGCGTCGTCGGTGCGGCCGAGCAGCAGCAGCGCCTCCGCCTCGGTGGCGGCACGCCAATAGGGTGTCTCGGGCTCCTCGGGCTCGCGGGCGATCCGATCGAGCACCTCGCGGGCGATCTCTTCGGCCCGCGCGCGGTCGCCCGACAGTAAGGAAAGCGTCGCCGCGTTGATCAGCGGATAGGTCCCCGGCCGAAGCGACGCGGCGCGGCGATAGGCCTCGGCTGACCTGAGATAATAATGCCGGCGCTCGTCGCCCTCGGAACGAAGCGCATAGTCCTTGAGCAGCCGTCCCTTGACGGTCAGCGCCGCCGGATCGTCGCCGGCGCGGTCATATCCGGCGGCGCAAAACTGCGCCCAGGCATGGTCGAGCGCCCCCGCCCGCGCCAGGGCGATGATGGTGGGGAGGGGGGTGGCGGTCACCAAATGCTGTCAATCACGGTTGCGAACCCCCAGGATACCGGATGTCGGGGTCTATCACGAGGGGCATGAAATATCGCGGGGTTGGAGGCGTCGTGGGCAGAGGCGGCTTGGCTTCGAAAATGAGATCGACGTGCAGGTTGATAGCGTGATCGTAATGGTTGTTAGGTTCGTTTTTTCCAGCTTCAGTAGCATCGGCAATGAAATAAGCGATTTTGGATCCGTCCCTTGGCTGGGGGGGGTTGGCGTTAAAATCCGTGCCGGAATCCTTGTCCGCGGCCCCTTTGAAGACACGAACGCCATTGAAATAGGCTTTCTTGTTCATGCCTTTGGCGCCGACAGTAATCGGGCGGCCTACTCTGACGAACTGCCAGTTCCTGTCGCTGAGCTTGTAGATGATGTAACTTGTGCGGTCATTCATCAACGACAAAGGGGAGGAGCAACTGTAACCGTCTTTTGGATAAGAAGGAGCATTGTGGTCCCAATTGTATCCCACATTGCACAAGTCGTCTATTAGATTGTTCAGTGCAGATTGGTCAGGTATGCTGATAAAGTCGCTCCAGCGAGAAAAATAAAACCAAAGTTCTCGACCTCTTAGTTCAAAGTCAACCTCCCTGACTTGAGCCCAGTTTGCCCTCTTGTTAACATCGTCTAAAGGAGGCCAAAACGGAACGGCAGTTATTGATGTGAGAGCTACTGCGCTCTGAGTCTCTGGCGTGGTCTCAGCCTTCATGGCCCGTCTCCTTATCTAAATCGTGATAGCTCAAGTTCGACTCGCGTCTGAAAAGTTCGCCAACTCTCGTTTTCGGGGTCTCTGCCCGTCAACAAGGCGGCTGTGGCGGCGGCATCGGCGAAGCGGCGGCGCGCTTCGGCCCTCTCTCCGTGCTCGAGCAAAAGACGTGCGAAGCCGAACTGGGAGCGCATCCACATATCGCGATAATCCAAGTTGCGTGGATCGCGCCTTATGAGGTGCTGGATCAGCGTCTCATGGCGCGACCGGTGTCGCCGCGCGAGGTCCCACCGACCGTTCGCATTAAATGCATCGACCATCCATCCATGGCGATTGGCGAGATCGACAATGGCCGGCGCGTCGTTAGGCCGGAGGGCCGCCACCCGCTCCATCCGCTCCAGCGCAGCCCCGCAGAGCCGGAGCGCGGCTCCCGCATCGACGGGCGCGGCGAGTGCGATCGAGCAGAGATTTCCCGCTGCATAGCCCGCCTCCTGGACCCAGACGGCGTTGCTGGGGTTCAGTTCGACGAGGCGCTCGGTCAGCTCACGATAGCGCTCAAAGAACGGCCGGGCGACAGCGAGACGGCCTTGATCATAGGCAACCCGTCCGAGCCAAAATTCGCTTTGAGCGTGCGCATAGATGCGGTCCGGATTGCCGGGATCCTGGTCCAGTTGCTCCGCTGTCGTTTCATGCGCCTGCCGGAAGGCTTCGAGCGCGCCTGGATAATCCGCGCGAGCGAGATAATCTTCGCCGATGGCGTGGAGCACACGCGCGCGCCGCTCCAGGGAGTCGCTCGTCGGCCTGCCGAGAACGCGACGATAATGTGCGAGCGCCCGCTGATTGACAACGTTAAGGACATCAAGCCGGCCGACGCCCCTCAGTTCACGGCGAAGGTCGGTCAGCATGAACTCCACCAGTCCTTCCGCTTCGGCGCGCTCGCGCTCCGCTTCGCGGCGGGCGTCGAGCGCGAACAGTGTGAGTGCCGCCATGATTAGCATTGCCGCCACCGCCACGACCGTGACCGCCGTCACGCGGCGGATGCGTCGGGCGGCATCGCGCTGGACGAGGTCGTCGAGGCCCACGCCGCTGATCCCGGCGACCAGCTTGAGAAGGCCGAGCCGCTCGCCGTCGGCGTGGCGGCGCAGGTCGGTGGCGAGCGGCTCGTGCCATGTGCCGTCCTGCCCGAAGGCGCGCAGGGCGGGCGGAAAGGCATCGGGCGGGTCCCCGTCGACGATCGCGGCAAGGATCGGCCGATCCGGGTGGAGCTGGCGAAAGACCCTGATCTCTTCGGCGACCCACAGCGATCGGGCCGCCTGCGGCGAGCACAGGACGATCAAGGCGCCCGACCGGCCGAGCGCCTCGCGCACCGTCTCGCTGAGGTCGGTTGCCGCGGGCAGTTCTTCGCGATCGCGGAAGATCGGCCAAAGCCGTTCGGGCACCGGTCCGCGTGCACCCGCACCGCCGACAAGTCGACGCGGCATCCGGAAGGATTCGAGCCGACGATGCAGCCTGCCGGCGGCCTTCGCGTCATTGTGACTGTAGCTTAAGAACGCCGTGTAGCGAAGTTCCTGGGATCCTCGCTCGGCCATTCTTCGCTCCCGGTCGGGTCGCCTTGCCAATCTACGAGCTTGCGCAGCGAAGGTGACAGAAGCCCGAACCGGACGCAAGGAATCGGATACGAAGTACAGGGCGCCACGACTTATGCCGGTGCGATCGGCGGCGGCTCGCTACTGTGGCGTCGCTGCGGCGGATGGGAATTCCCGCCGCTGCCGCGGCCCATCGGAATCCCCTAATTCGCGAGATTTGCAGCGTGAGGCGGAAGGCCGGTTTTTTTCTCAGTGGCGATTGCCTTCGCTCAACGGCAGTCGAGCGCCGTCCATCGAAGATGTCTGGAGGGACTGTTCGCGCGCTCGGCCGGCTTACGCCGGAACTGACCTGGCGGCTGTCGCGGCAGGGGCCACACAAGGGTGCCGCCGCCGAGTGAGCCGATCCGTTGCACCCGTGGCAGCCGAGACGGAGGTTGGGCGCCGATCCGCAGCTTTCCCTGCCGCATTTTCGGGCGCCGGTTAGGGTCGAGGATGGGCGGCGCGAACTTGAAACGTGAGGTCTCAGGCGCGGCGATCACTTGCACGGCGACGGGCCGCGGGTTTGCCGCACGCGCTACGGTATATGGGAAGTGGCTCCTTCAGCGGGAGATGACGGCGGTCGCACCGCTGGAGGCGAGGCTGCCGGTCCCATTGTGTCCGTCGCGCCCGCCCGCTGGTTCTTCACCTGCGCGGCGGCGGCAACCGCGGCCGCATGCGTGGCCGAGACGACCGTCACCCGCGCCGCGCCCTCGTTGTTTTCGTAGAGATCGTCCAGGTCGAACAGCAAGATCGCGTCGTTGGCGAACAGTGACAATTCGCCGGTGGCCGGTGCCAGGAAGTCCGCCTGATATCGGTTCGCCTCTTCGGCCGAAGCAACCATTTCGAGCGGTTGAAGCTGGACGAAGCGCAACATGCCGCCGCCGCGGGTGCGGATCGCGGCGATCGGCTGCAGGTAGCGCGACCCAATCGCGCGGCGGAACGGCGCGGCGAAATAACCGACGCCCCAGCGCATGTCGCCGGCGGCAATCCCGACCGGCGTGGCGGGATAATCCTTGTCCTTCCAGGGCTGAGTCACATCGAACGTCACGGTGTAGCGTTCACCGGCGACGACGCTCCCGCCGACGGGGTTGCAGGTCGCCTTGGTCGTGAACTCACTTGTGGCGTGGCTGATGAGGGCGGAGTCGCGGCTGTGTCGGCAGAACCGCCCCTCAACGCCGAACGGAAGCACCAGCTGAACCGCGACCGCGTGAAACAGCCAAAGCAACGCCCCCAGCATCAGCGGCGCCAGGAGCAGGTTCGGCAGGAAAAGCCATTTGAAAAGCTGCATCGCGCGCTGGTAGCCGCGACGGTTGCGCAATCGAGCGAAGTCGGACTCTGCGCCCGGCGCCTGATCCTCGGGTTCGGCGCCAGCCGTCGCCGGCGGAATGCGGGGGATGACCTTGTGCCAGGCCGCGCGCGCCCGGTCGGCAATCTTGCGTTCCAGCCTTTGCCCGGCCCGCATCAAGCCGAGGATGAGCAGCACGAAGATCAGGAACCAGAGCGGATTGGCGGCCCAGGCTTCGACCCAGCGTTCGAGGAAGTTGGGCAAGAGACCGCCGACCATCCTCAGCAGATTGCCGATCGCTTCGAGCGGCGCCTGCACGATGGGCAGCTGCCAGAAGCCGGTTTCGTTGCCGGCCACCCGCTGGATGTCGGGCGGTACCCACCACGGAAGCGCCAGGAGCGCGAAGGTGGAGAGGACGGTGAGGAAATAGACAAGCCGCCGCCACCAGACCAGGTCCCAGACCGACTCCATGTCGCTCGCCACCCTTGCCTTCGCGCCCGCGCGGGCCAGCCACCCGAGGATGGCGGCGCTGACAAGCGGCGGCGGATGCCCCCTGGCGGCGGCAAGCTCCTCGGGAGAAAGGGCCGGTTTGCCCCCGCTCGTCGTCAGCAGCTTCGTTTCCGCGAGGCCCCCTTCGGGAACGACGGCATAGTCCGCCGGAAGCACGATCGGCGCGTAGCCGTCGGTGCCGCTGGCGATGCGGGCGACGACGCTGGCATGGACCCGCACGCGGTCGACAAGGCCCCAGGGACGCCGGTCGACGTCCGGGTCCTTCTCGGTCGCATAGGCTTTGGGATCCCGCTCGGCCCGGATGGCGGGATCGCGCAGGCTGAGGGTCCGGTCCGGCTCGACGTTCATCCACGTCTCGATCCGGCGCGGCTGATAGCGATAATAAGAAGCCATGCCGGCGCGGCTGTCGTGGAGCGGGCCGAAGCTGTTGGCGAGGCCGTGATAGCGGTCGACGATGAAATCCACGGTGCGAAGGCCGCAAGCGTGCGCCTCCTCGAGCATCCACAGCAAGGAGACATAGCTCAGGCTCTCGTCCGGATAGCCGCCGCCGACATCGGCGTGCATGCCGGCGAACCAGACCTGCTCGAGCCGGTCCTGATGAAGCCAGGGCGCGTCCTGGTTCGAATAACGCTCGCGCAGCTTCTGCTCGGCAAGCTCGTCCCACAGCAACGGATGGAAGGAATCGCGAGCATCGTCGAGCGCCAGCGCGTGGCGCGCGGTGCGGACGCGCGGGTGGAGCTCGTAATTGGGCATGCTGAGGCGGTAGATGAAATTGTCGATGGCGCGGGTGATCTCGGCGATCGGGCCGCCATAAGCGGCGACGGTGTCCCAGACGCCGATGAACCGGATCACCGGACGGTGGTTCTTGGAAGGATCATATTGGCGAGGCTCGGTCGGCTCGCCCCTCGCGGCGCCGAGCGCGCTGGCCGGGAGCGGCGGCGGATCCATGCGCAGGTTGAGGAATTTGAGCAGGCGCTCGATCGAACGCGGCCACTTGCGGCGAAACGCCCTCCACGCGGCGCGCACCTTCCAATCCAGATCCTGCTCGTTCGTGTAGGGGATCAGCCCCTGATCCGCGATCAGGCCCATGACGAGCCGCATGGTGAAGGCGCCGCGGCTGAAGCCGAACCCGTAGAGCTGATCGCCGCGCTCCTTTATTCCGCTGGCCGCGAGCGGCACCGAATCGGGATCGTAGTTGCGGCAGGCATAGCCGTAGATTTCGAGGACGTTGCGCTTCAGGCCGAAGCCGAAAATGCCCTGGAGCATGCGCAACGGCCGGAAGGTGGAGGTGCCGACGCCGTCGTCGTAGAAGGCGATCTGGCGCTGTTGGGCGGCCTGGGTGGGGCCGAGATCGAGCGCTTCGTAGAGGCGGAAGACGTTGGTCTTGAAGAGCTTGCCGCTGCTGTTGCCGGTGCCGTCCGACAGCAGGACGATCGATTTCGCCTGGGCAGGTGCTTGCTTCGGCTTGGGGGACGTGTCGGCTGCGGCCGGCGCCGGTTCGATGGTAGCTGGCTGATCCATCCTTGATTCCCCTCGGGAACCAAGTTGCTCACAAGTCGGGGAAGGGTTCAACAGGCGGTGTGCACCGCCCGCTGCCGATCGTTCGAAAATGATTTAGCTCGCGGCCGCATCCAGGCAAGGCAGCCGCTCGCCGGGAGCCGGCTCAGTCGAGCCGGGAATCGGCCTCGATGTCGTCGGCGAGGGCGCGGATCTCGTCGGCTTCGTCCTGGCGGTCGCATTCCGCCTCGACCGAGGCGGCGTGGCGCAGCTGCTCGACTATGGCGGCGACGTTCTGGTCGTTGAGAACCCCGCTCGTTTCGAGCGCGCCGACGATGGCGCGCAAGGCGGCCTGGGTAGTTGCGTCCATGGCGAATCCTCCCTTTCGGGGGACGCTAGTAGCACGGACGCGCGCGACGTCGAGAGGCCGCGGCTCAGGCGTAGCCGACGCAGGGGCTGGTCGCTCCGCTTCCGTCCGGGCCCCATTTGCGGAAGCCGTTCGAATCGACGTGGAAACGCCGGCCGCTGTAGAAGCCGAGGCCGGCATGATAGGCGCTGCCGTCGCGGGCGTGGGCGGCGCAGATGCCGCGAATCATGTCCTCGCGACTGACGCCGGCGGCAACCGGCGTCAGGTCGAGCGCGAAGAACATCCGGTGGGCGCTCTTCGGAGCGCCGGCGGAGCAGGCGTTCAGCGTCTCGTTGCGATAGGCGGAGAGCGCCTCGACCTGGCCGACGCGGGGGACGACGCGGTCGCGGACGAACCTCAGCGTCTCGACGATATTTTCCCATTTGTCGGCCGGCGCGACCTCGAACGGCGCGGCGGCGCATTCGCGCCAGGAGGAGGAGGTGCGGATCAGCTGCCAGACCGGCACCACCGTGTCGACGCGCTCGCGGGCGAGCCGCTGGCGGAAGGCGACGACCTCGGCGCGGTGCTCGGGCGAGCGCGCCAGCCAGGCGTAATAATCCGCCTTGGACTGGCCCGGCGCCAGGCTCGGCGAGTCCGAACCGTGAGCGTGCACCGTCGCCGGCGCGCACAACATCAATGCCGCGGCGGCGGCCCCCCATATGGCTTTCAGCATGCGGCCTATATAGCCGATTTAGCGCTGGTTTTCAAGAGCTTGAGGCTGCTGTTGAGGTTCGGCCGGCGGCGGTGGCGCGGGCGCCATGACCGGAGGCTGCGACGGGGCGGAAAGCGCGGCTGGGGCCGCCGGGACGGGGAGGGGAGGGGCTTCGGGGTCGCCGCCGCGGGCGAGGACGTCGCAGGGGCTTTCATTCGCCATCGGGCCGGCGACGCCCCAGCGCCGGAAGCTGCGCGTGTCGATGTGGAAGCGGGTGAAGGCGTAGAAGCCGAGGCCGGCGCCGGCGGCGGGGCCGAAGCGCGTGTGCATCGGGCACAGCCGGTCGAAAAGCTGGCGGCGGCTGAAAGGCTGTCTGGGAATGAGATCGAGCGCGAAGAAATCGAGATGGGCGCTGCGGTCGGAGCCGCGCGCGCAGACGTTGAGCCCCGGGTTGCGGTAGCCGCTGACCGCCTCGACGTCGCCGACGGCGGGCTTAACCCGGTCGCGTATGAAACGGAGCGTGTCGACCATCCCCGGCCAGAGCTGGAAGGGCGGCACTTCAAAGGGCTCGCCGTTGCACTGGCGCCACATGCTGGCGGTGCGGATCACCTGATAGGTCGGGAGCACGCCGCGAACTCCGGTCACCTCCTGCCAGGATTCGAACGACATGACCTGGGCGCGCCGGCCGGCGCCGCCCCGCTCCAACCAGGCGCGATATTCGGCTTCGCCCTGGCCTTCGGGAAGTGCCTGGGCCGTGGCCGGGGGCGCGGCCGGAAGCAGCGCGGCGGCGGCGAGGAAGGCGGCAAGGGCGGTGAATCGGAGCATGGGCCGGTTATAGCAAGCATGGCGGCGCTTGCACCGGCTGGTTGCGGTCAGCCGGGCGAAGCCGCCGCCGGCTGAACCGACGCCGCCGTCGCCGGCGTGCGTGTCAGCCTCAGCGCGGCCAGCAGCCCGACGGCGGCGAAGGGAATGGCAATGGCGAAGGCCGCAACCGCGACCGCCGAAAAGTGCCGAATGGCCGCACCGGCTCTTGCAGGGCCGGAACGCAACAAGATCTTCATCGAATATGAGCCGGCGGCAGGTCTGTCGAGGAACCTGGCCGGCGGCGGGTGGAATGGCCGAGTTGAGGAGGATGAGGACTTCGAACCCCGACCGGGCATCGCCCCGATAGTCGCGATAGTAAATTTCGCGCTCCAGTGACTCTGGAGGGCGGCGAGGTGACTTCCATCTAAATCTTGCAGCAGCAAACTCCGACTTGCCCTCTCCTTGATTCCAGCTACCAAAGTTGTCGGCATGGGGGCGGCTCGCCGACGCGCCTGAGTGGATCGGTGCTGGAGACGAGGCAGGATACGAGTGGAGAACGCGCGCAACCTTGCCGCTTCCAAAGACTCGGCGCTCGCCTGCTTCGTGCTGCTTGCGCGCTTCCTCGGCATCCCCGCCGATCCGAAACAGATTCTTCACGACCGCGGGACCGGCGACGCGTCCTTCTCGCTCGAGGACTTGTCCCGGGTCGCCAATCGGCTCGGCCTGATCGGCCGAATCCGCCGCTCCGGTCCCGCTCAGCTGAGCAGGATGCCGCTTCCGGCGATCGCCGAGCTTGCCGTCGGCGGGGCGGTCATCATCCTCAAGGTCGAGGATGAGCCCGACGACGCGCGCGCGCTCGTGCAACGCGGCGATGCGGAGGCGCCCGAAGTGTGGAGCGCGCAGGAGCTGCGCGAACGGCTGACGGGCCGGCTGCTTCTGATGACTTCGCGCGAGCGGATCGCGGGCGATGCGAGGCCTTTCGACATCAGCTGGTTCATACCGGCGCTGGTCAAATACAGGCGAGCGCTCCGCGACGTCCTCATCGCCTCCTTCTTCATGCAGCTCATGGCGCTGGTGACCCCGATCTTCTTCCAGCTCGTCATCGACAAGGTGCTGGTTCACCAGACGCTCGGCACGCTCGAGGTCATCGCAGTCGGGCTTGCGGTCGTGCTGATATGGGAGACCGCGCTCTCGGGCCTGCGCACCTGGCTGTTCGCGCACACCACCAATCGCGTCGACGCCGAGCTCAGCTCGGGCATGTTCAGGCACCTGGTCAACCTGCCGCTCTCCTATTTCGAAAGCCGGCGTGTCGGCGACAGCGTGGCGCGGGTACGCGAGCTGGAGCGGATCCGCGAGTTTCTCACCTCCAATGCGGTGACGGTGGTGATCGACCTGTTCTTCACCGTGGTCTTCTTCGCCGTCATGTTCACCTACAGCCCGATGCTGACCTTGATCGTGCTCGGCTCGATTCCCGTCTACGTTGTGATCTCGCTGATCATCACTCCGCCGCTGCGCGCCCGTCTCGATGAGAAGTTCCGCCGCGGCGCGGAGAACCAGGCATTTCTCGTGGAGGCCGTCACCGGCATCGGCACGCTCAAGGCGATGGCCGTCGAACCCCAGATGCGCGACAAATGGGAGAAGCAGTTTGCGGGCTACATCCAGACCGGCTTTACCGTCACGAAGCTCGCCAATTGGGGCAACCACCTGATCCAGCTGGTCTCGAAGCTGACGACGGTGGCGATCCTCTATTTCGGCGCCAAGGCGGTGATTGCCGGCGATCTCTCGGTGGGCTCGCTGGTCGCCTTCAACATGCTCGCGGGGCGAGTGGCCGCGCCGATCCTGAGGCTGTCGCAGCTGTGGCAGGATTTTCAGCAGGTCCGGATCTCGGTCGACCGGCTCGGCGACGTTCTGAACGCACCGGCCGAGCCGCAGCATAACCCCACGCGAGCGAGCCTGCCCGCGATCAGCGGCAGGATCGAGTTCGACAAAGTCCGGTTCCGAT
Source organism: Allosphingosinicella sp. (assembly GCA_036386375.1). Taxonomy (GTDB): domain Bacteria; phylum Pseudomonadota; class Alphaproteobacteria; order Sphingomonadales; family Sphingomonadaceae; genus Allosphingosinicella. The sequence continues at coordinate 11,811 of DASVVV010000068.1, forward strand.
ATCGCCCGGATGCTCCCGAGGCGCTGCGAGGCGTCAGCCTGACGATTCCAGCTGGGGAGATCCTCGGCATCGTCGGGCCCTCAGGCTCTGGTAAATCGACGCTCACGAAGCTGGTTCAGCGGCTTTACGTGCCGGAGCAGGGCCGGGTGCTGGTCGACGGCGTCGATCTGGCGCTGGTCGACCCGGCCTGGCTCAGGCGGCAGATCGGGGTGGTCCTCCAGGAGAACATCCTGTTCAATCGAACCGTCCGCGAGAATATCGCGCTTGCCGATCCCACGCGGCCGATGGAGGCAGTGATGGCCGCGGCCGGGCTGGCCGGGGCGCACGAGTTCATCGCCCAGCTCCCCCATGGCTACGACACGCTCATCGAAGAACGCGGCGGCAATCTTTCCGGCGGCCAGCGCCAACGCATCGCCATCGCCCGGGCCTTGATCGGCGATCCGCGCATCCTGATCCTCGATGAGGCGACTTCCGCCCTCGACGCCGAGAGCGAGGAGGTGATCCAGGGCAATTTGCGCAAGATCAGCCACGGCCGCACCGTCATCATCATCGCCCACCGGCTCTCCGCCGTCCGCCAATGCCAGCGCATCATCACCGTGGAGAATGGCGAGGTCACCGAGGAAGGCGATCATGACACGCTGGTCCGGAGCAAGGGCCGCTATGCCGACCTTTACGCCAGACAGATGGGGCTCGTCGCATGAGCGTCCTGGCGCGACGTTTCCCTACCCTCTTCCGCCACGTCGAGATTCTGCGCGAGGCGTGGCGGCGCCAGAGCCAGGCCGACCGCGGCCGCAAGCCGCGCGTCGAGCACGAGTTCCTCCCCGCCGCCCTCGAAATCGTCGAGAAGCCGCCCAGCCCGGGGCTGCGCGTGCTGATGTTGCTCCTTTGCGCGCTGTTCGCGATTGCGCTCCTTTGGTCGGTGTTCGGGCGAGTGGATGTGGTCGCCGTGGCCACCGGCCGAACCCTGCCGGTGAGCAACGTCAAGCTCATACAGTCCCTCGAAGTGGCTGTCGTGCGCTCGATCCACGTTCGCAACGGCCAGCGCGTACGGCGCGGCCAGCTGCTGATCGAGCTGGACCCGACCACCGCCACCGCCGACGAGAGCCAGGCGGCGCAGGGCCTGCTCGCGGCCCGCATTGCCCGCGCCCGCAACGACACCCTGCTGGCGCATTTGCAGGGCAGGCCGGCGCTGTTTCGCGCACCGCCGGGCACGCCGCCGAACGTGGTGGCGACGCAAAACGAGCTGATCCGCAGCAAGATCGCCGAATATGAGGCCCAGCGCGCGGCGCTGATGCAGCGACGCGCGCAGCATTCCGCCGAGCTTCGCGCCGCCCGGGCCGAGGTCGCGAAGCTGCGCCAGACGCTGCCGCTCATCGACCAGCAGCTGCGCGCCCGCCGCGAGCTCACCGACCGAGGGCATTTCTCCCGGCTGCGGCTGCTCGAATATGAGCAGCTTCGAATCGAGCATATTCAGAATATCGAGGTGCAGGAGAGCGCGGCGCAGAGGGCGCTCGCTTCCATCTCCAACATCGATGCCGAGATCGCCGGGCTGCGCGAGACGCTTGCGGAAGAGGCAGCGACGGAATTGTCGGGAGCCGAGACCGAGTCCGGGCTTCGCGAGGACGATCTGCGGCGCTCCGCGCGGCGCCGGCAGCTCCAGCAGCTTCGCGCTCCGGTCGACGGCACCGTCCAGCAGCTCGTCGTCCATACCGTCGGCGGCGTCGTGCAGCCGGCCCAGACGCTGATGGTGATCGTTCCGTCCGGTACCGAGATCGAGGTCGAGGCGCAGGTGCTGAACAGGGACATCGGCTTCGTCCGGGAGGGCCAGGCGGTGCGCGTCAAGTTCGAGGCGTTTCCGTTCACCGATTATGGCTGGATCGACGGCACCGTCGTCTCGATCAGCCGGGACGCCGTGGAGGACGAGCGGCTCGGCCTGGTCTACAGTGCCCGCATCGACCTCGAGCGCAATTACATCATGCTGGGCGACCGGCGGCAGCCGATCGGCCCCGGGATGGCGGTGCAGGCGGAGGTGCGTACGGGGAGGCGGCGGATCATCCAGTATCTTCTCTCGCCGATCTCGCGGACGGTGAGCGAGGCGGGACGCGAGCGATAGCGGGCGCGTCCGACGCGGCCTCGGGAGGCAGTCGGCGGGAATGGACTTACAGTAAAGGCGTGGACCGGTCGACTTGGAGTCTTCGAATCCGACAGGTCAGGCCGTTAAAAGAATGACTGCAGTCTATTACGCTTGACTGGGGCGGCAGCTCGGGCGCAGGTTGCGCCGCTAACGAGTCGGGGCCGAACCCAGTCGGCGCGCGACACAGCGAAAGTATCGGGGTGGGGGCTCCTGAACATCGGCGAAGCGCCGCGCGCGGCGTCAAGACCGCGCTGCTTCTGTCGTGCGCGCTCCTCCTGTGCGCCTGCGCCACGGCTTGCGGTTCGGCCTCTCCTCTTACCGCTCGGAGTGAATCAAAGCTTCTGCAGCCCCCCGCCCGCAAAGCCGATGGCGATGAATCGCGATCGCAGGTTGCAATGGCGGTCCCTGGCCCCGACGAGCGGAGCGGACCTCCGGTTGATAATCCTATCGATGTCCTGACGACGGCGCAGCGAAGTTGCGGCCTGACGGCGGAAAATGTCGATGCTCAAGGGCTGCTTCCCTTTCTTGTCCCCGGAGACCCGCGGGAAGAGCAAGTATTGCAATGCCTCGCCGCTCGCGGCGACCATCAGGTAATCGGAGGCTATGCGATTGCCCTGATGACGACCGACGGCGCCAGACTTCGGCCGGCTACAAACGACCGGGCGTATCGCTGGGGAATGGTGGCTCTTCGTAACTATCTCTCGGGGTTAGGTATCGACTTCGATGACGATCATTTCCTGGAGCGCTACGAGGCGCTGGCACGCCGACCCGGATGGATCAATCTCGACAGTCCGCACGACAGACTCTACTATTATTCCGCGCCACAGCGCGACTTGGTCAGAGCTCGGCTCATAAACGCGCCGGCGAATGAAGTCCAAAGACTTCGCCGGATCGAAGCGCAATTCCAGCGACGAACCTCCCGGCAGACAGGGTAGACGCTATGCAGGCTCTATACAGAAGTTATGCTGGCACCACGCCACGGCATCACGGCCAGATCGTCTATTTCCGGCGCAACCAACTCGCGATGCGGTTCCGGGAATTCGCGCCGGGCGCACGCTGGGGCTCCGGTACGACCAGCGATATCCTGAGAGGAATCTTCCAGTCGCAAAGCCAGTACATCCG
>DASVVV010000069.1:0-75166 GCA_036386375.1 Allosphingosinicella sp.
GCCGCATCGCGCGGGCGAAGCGCGAACGGGCCTGGAACCAGGCCGAAGTGGCGGTGATCGTCCCGCCCACCGGGGAGGAGCAGTCAACCCAGGCGGCGTTCGGGCGCATCCTCCTCGATCTGTCGCGCGCCGGGGGAGCGCTTGCCGACCGAATTGTAACCACTTCGCCCGACGTCACCGTCTCCACCAATCTCGGCGCCTGGGTGAACCAGCGCGGCCTGTTCCGGCGGCAGGAGCTGGCCGACGTCTTCGCCCAGGCGAAGATCCCGTCGGCCCAGAAATGGGGCGCCGCCCCCGCCGGGCAGCATATCGAGCTCGGCATCGCCGAGAATAATCTGTTCCTGATGCTGGCCGCGCTCGGCCTCGCCGGCGACCTGTTCGGCGAGCGGCTGCTGCCGATCGGCACCGTCTACGATCCGTTCATCGCCCGCGGCCTCGATGCGCTGAACTACGCCTGCTACCAGGATGCGCGCTTCCTGCTGGTGGCGACGCCCTCGGGCGTGACGCTCGGGCCGGAAGGCGGCGCCCACCAGTCGATCAACCCGCCGTTGATTGCGATGGGGCAGCCGGGCCTGCGTCATTATGAGCCCGCCTTCGTCGATGAGCTGGCCCTGTTCATGGAGGAAGCCTTCCGGCTGATGCAGAGCCCGGACGGCGAGAGCGTCTATCTGCGTCTGACGACCCGTACGATCCGCCAGATCGACCGGCCGGACGACCGCTGGAAGGCCGGGGCGGTGGCCGGCGGCTACTGGCTGCGCGAGCCGGGGGAGGGGAGCGAGGCGGCCCTGGTCTATTCCGGCGCGCTGGCGCCGGAGGCGCTCGCCGCATGGGAGGCGCTGAAGGAGGACCTTCCCGGCCTCGGCCTGCTCGCGGTAACCTCGCCCGATCTCCTCCACCGCGGCTGGTCCGGCCGCCGCGGCCGGCGCTGGCGCGGCGCTTCGCCTGAGCCTTCGCATGTCGAAAGGCTTCTCGCGCCGCTGTCACGAAGCGCCGGGCTCGTCACGCTGCTCGACGGTTCACCGGCGACTTTGACCTGGCTGGGCGGCGTGTTCGGCCACAAGGTGAGCCCGCTCGGGGTCGAGCGCTTCGGCCAGACCGGAAGTCTCGGCGACCTCTATCGCGAATACCGGCTGGACGCGGATGCGATCGTCGAGGCCGCGGCCGAGCTGTTCCTCGACTAGCCCTTCGGCGGCGGAACTTTCGGACCCGTATCGCGCTGTTTCTCGAAACACGATCATGAACGGAGAGTGATATGATTGGCAAGCTCATCGGCGCGGGCGTCGGCCGCAGGATCGCCGGCCGCAATTCGGGCTTCAGGGGCGCCATGCTCGGCGCTGCCGCGCCGTGGCTCCTTCGCCGCGCCTTCACGCCGCTCGGCTTCGCGGCGATCGGGGCCTATGGCGTCAAGAAGCTCTACGACCGCCGCCGGGCTCGCCGCGTCGCGACGCCGGCCGCGCCCGCCGGCAGCTACTGAGCGCTTGTGAAGGCTAGAGCGTCAGCGCTCTAGCTTCGGCCACTGCGTCATTGCGAGCGAGCGAAGCAATCCAAAACGGCTCGCGAGCCGATTGGATTGCTTCGACGCTTTGCTCCTCGCATGACGAATCACGCGCGACGATCCTGACTAGCGCGGCTGGTCGTCCGGCGGCGGCTTTGTGTCCGCTGGCGGGACCGGGGGCGGGGCAGCGATTCTCGGTACGTCGTCGCGTGGCGGCGTGTCGGCCGGCGGGGGCGTCGAGGGAGTGGAACCTGCCGGCGGCGAAGCGTCGCCCTCGTCGCGCGGCGCCGCCCGCGGTTGCGGGTCGCGGTCGGTCTGCGACAAGGGCACCGGCGGCGGACGCCGCGCCGGCCTCAATCCCATCGCCTCGGTCATGAATCTGCGCCAGATCTGCGCCGGGGCGCCACCCCCGCTCATTCGGCCCATCGGTCGGTTGTCGTCATAGCCGATCCAGACGCCGACGACGAGGTCGCCGGCAAAGCCGACGAACCAGGCGTCGCGATAATCGGAGGTCGTGCCGGTCTTGCCGAAGGCGGGCACGGAGAGCGAAGCCGCGCGCCCGGTGCCGCGGGTGACGACCGCATGGAGGACGTCGCGGAGCATCGGGAAAGCGCGGTCGCGATTATAGCCTTCCTCCGAGTCGCCCCAGCTGAACCAGCCCGGGCGCTGCTGCGGCAGGCCGTGCGGCCGGATCGGGTAGCGGCCGGCCGCCACCGCGGCATAAGCGGCCGTGAGCTCGATCAGGCTGACGCCGCTGGTGCCGAGCGCCAGCGTCGGCTCAGGCTCGAGCGTCGACGTGATGCCGAGGTCGCGGGCGGCGCGAATGACCGCGCCCCGCCCCACCCGCTCCTGGACCTGCACGGCCACCGAATTGCTCGAATAAGCGACGGCCTCGCGCACGGTGATGCGGCCGCGATAGCTGTCGCCGTAATTGCGCGGCTGCCAGTCGCCGAGCCGGATCGGCCGGTCGTCGACCGGGGTCGCCGGCGTGAACCCCGAACGGAAAGCGGCGAGATAGACGAACAGCTTGAAGGCGGAGCCGGGCTGCCGGCGCGCCTGGGTGGCGCGGTTGAACGGGCTGCGACGATAATCCTTGCCGCCGACCATCGCCACGACACTCCCGTCGAGCCGCATCGCGACCAGCGCCGCCTGGGCGCCGCCGAGGCCGGCGCGGCGGACGGCACTGACAGCGAGCCGCTGGAGGTCGCCGTTGAGGGTGGTGACGACCTGCCGCTCGCCATAGCTGCCCTCGGCGAGCTCGCTGACCTGAGGGATCACCCAGTCGGCGAAATAGGTCCCGGTGGGGACGTCGTCCTCGCCGCCGCGCCGCAGCCGCGCCGGGCGGAGCTCGTCAAGCTCGTCCTCGGTGATGAAACCCGCCGCCGCCATTTCGCGCATGACGAGCCGCGAACGCTGCTGCGCCCCTTCGAGGTTGCTCGTCGGCGCGAGCCGCGAGGGCGCGTTGACGAGTCCGGCCAGCATCGCCGCCTGCGGAACGGTCAGTTCCTCCGGGTCCGCGTTGAAATAATGGCGGGCAGCGGCGCGCAGGCCGTAGACGTTGTCGCCGAAATAGACGTTGGAAAGGTAGCGGCTGAGTATCTCTTCCTTGCTCAGCCACACTTCGAGCCAGAGCGCGATCAGCGCCTCCTGGATCTTGCGCGCCGCGGTCCGGTCCGGGCTGAGGAAGCTGGTCTTGGCGAGCTGCTGGCTGATCGTGCTGCCGCCCTCGCGAACCCCGCCGGCGCTGACGTTGCGCGCCATGGCGCGGGCGATGCCCCACGGGTCGATGCCGATGTGGCTGTAGAAGCGCCGGTCCTCGATGGCGAGGAAGGCCTGGCTGACATGGTCGGGCAGCTGGGTCACATCGACCGGCGCGCCGATCACGGCGCCGCGGCGGGCGATCGGTTCGCCTTCCGCCGACAGGATGGTGAGGCCGGGAGCGCCGATCGGCTGGAGCGAGCGCGACAGCGGCGCGGTGACGATCAGCCACAAAAGGATCAGGCCGAACAGGACGGCGCCGAGCAGCGCGATCCTTTTGACCGTTCGGACGCGCGACAGCGGCGGCTGCGGCACCTCCTCCTCTTCGGCGGCTTCAGGCGCGAGCCGGTCCGCTATGGCCTCCCCAGCGAGCATTCATTCTCCTCGGCGGCTGAACGAAGCGGCTACCAGCATGTTTCAGCCGGCACGTTCAAGTGGCGAAAAGTCGCTCCGGCGCCAGCGCGGCGGCCGTCACGCCGGCCGCGGCGAGGCTGTCAGGCCAGGCCGCGCCGGTCGCCAGCGCCTCCGCGGCTTCGGCCACGGCCGGCGCCGTCTGGAGCCCGAAGCCGCCCTGGCCGGCGAGCCAGAAGAAACCGGGCGCATCGGCGGCGAAGCCGACGGCCGGCGTGCGGTCGGCGGTGAAGGTGCGAAGCCCGGCCCAGCGATGGGCGATGCGGCCGACGGGCAAATTGGTGTAGCGCTCCACCTTCCAGGCGGCGAGGGCGACGTCATATTCCTCCGGCTGCGCGTCGCAGGGGCCGGACTCGACCTCGTCGACCGGCGAGGCCATCAGCCGCCCCGATTCCGGCAGCATGTAGAAATCGTCGACCGCGGTCTTCACGAACGGCCAGTCGCGCACGTCGGCACCGGGCGGCGGGTCGACGACGATTATCGTTCGCCGAAGCGGCTTGAGACCGAGGGGACGGACGCCGGCTATGACGGCGACGGCGTCGGCCCAGGCTCCGGCGGCGTTCACCAAAATCGGGGCGGTCCAGGATGCGCCGCTTTCGTCGCGGACGGTCCAGGCGGAGCCGCTCCTGTCGATGGCGGCGATGCGGCGGCCGGTCAGCGCATCGCCCCGCGCAGCCCGCACCGAGCGGGCGAAGGCTTGGAGCATGGCGTTGGAGTCGAGGCGGAGGCCTTCGGGATAGACGAGCCCGGCGACGATCGCGTCCGGCGCGACGCGAAGCGGCGGGAACAGGCGCTGCATCTCGGCCGCGTCTGCTTCGTGGAGGCTTTCCGTGTGCGCGGCCATCGCCTCGCCGAGCGCGGCGAGCGGCGCGCGCATCTCCTCGGTCGCGACGAACAAGGCGGTGCTTCGGCGGCAGAGCGCCTCGCCGGCTTGGAGGAAGAAGGCGCGGCTGTGGGCGGTGAGGGCGCGGACGATGCGATTGCCGATGCCGAAATGGGAGAAAGTGGCGCTTCGGCCAGAGCTGTGGAAGCCGATCGCGTCTTCCGCTTCGAGCACCGTCACGCGGCCGTGCCGGGCGAGGCGCGCCGCCGCCGAGAGGCCGGCGACGCCGCCGCCGATGACGATGAAGTCCGCGCCGTCCATCGCGCGGCGGCTAGCTCATTCCGCGGCAGCGGTCACCCTTGGCAGCGGGCCGTCCGGCATCGCCGGCGCGAACTCGTCGAACGGGCGCCCAACCAGGGCGGCGACGATCCGAAAGGCGGCCCTGCCGTCGCCGTAAACATTCCTGTGTTGCGGGAAGCGGGAGTTCGTATCCGGATCGTCGAGCAGCAGCGAAAGCTCGCGCACGAGCCGCTGCGGATCGGTGCCGACTATTCGGGCCGCGCGGGTGCAGATCCCTTCGGCGCGCTCGGTGACGTCGCGGGAGACGAGGACAGGCTTGCCGAGCGCCACGGCTTCCTCCTGGACGCCGCCGGAATCGGTTAGGATCAGGTCGGCGCGCTGCATCTGGCGAATGAAGGAAGCCGGGCCGAGCGGTGGGAGCAAGCGGACGGACGGATGCCGCGCGAGCGCCGCTTCGGCGGGGGCGCGAAAGGCCGGGTTCGGATGGAGCGGAAAAACGATCTCGACGTCGTCCCGCACGGCCAGCTCTGAGAGCGCCTCGCACAGGCCGGCGAAGGCGGGCCCGAGCGCCTCGCGGCGGTGGCCGGTGACGAGCAGGAGCCTCCTGGAGGGGTCGGGGGGCGGCAGCTCGGCTTCGGCCGCTCTTCGGAACGCCTCGTCGAGGCTCAGCCGGCGCACGACCAGTTGGAGCGCGTCGATGCCGCTATTGCCGGTGACGAACACCTCGCCGTGCAGCCGCTCGGCGAGGAGATTGTCCCTCGCGGCGGCGGTGGGAGCGAAATGGAGATCGCTGACCAGCGCGATGGCGCGGCGATTGGCTTCCTCCGGCCAGGGCGCCAGCGGCGAGTAGGTCCGAAGCCCCGCCTCGACATGGGCGACCGGAATGCCGCGATGGAAAGCGGCGAAGGCGGCGGCGAAGGCGGTGGTGGTGTCGCCCTGCACGAGGACACGGTCGGGCCGCGTCGAGGCGATGACGGCATCGATCCCCGCGAGCGCGGCGGCGGCCAGGGCATTGAGCCCCTGTCCCCCCTCCATGAGCCGGAGGTCGCGGTCGGGAGCGATGCCGAAGAGGGCGAGGGCCTGGTCGAGCAATTCGCGATGCTGGCCGGTGACGCAGACCAGGCTTTCGATCAGCGGCTCCTCGCCCAGTGCGAGCAGGACGGGGGCGAGCTTGATCGCCTCGGGTCTCGTTCCGAAGACGGTAAGTAGCCGCATCGCCGCGCCCCTGCCTCAGGGGCAGCTAAGCACAGCCGCGACGATTCTGCAAAAGCGCGGAAAAGCGCGGTCTTATTCGACGCTCCCCGAAGCGCGCGCGGCGTCGGCTCGGCCGGCCAGGTACGCGGCGCAGCTCGAGCGCAGCGAGGCGCCCTCGTCGCCGGACAGCGAGTAAGCCGCGCTGAGTCGGGCGATAAACCGCGCCGGGTCCGCCTGACCGCCGGCCGCCCGGCAGATGGTGGTGATCGCGGCCAGGTCGAGCGCCGTCGAGCCGGAAGCGCGCCGCGGCGCGGGCCGAGGCGCGCGGGCGGCTGCGGGGGCCGGACGGGTCTGGAGCGCCTCGGCGCGGGCTTGGAGATCGAGCGCCTCGCGGTCGATGGCCGGCAGCACGCTCTTGCCCGCCAGCAGCGCAAACAGGATGATTTCCATGTCATGTCCCCCCGGACGAATGTCGATGAATCGGGGCTATAGGAACATGGTGAAGAAGAGGTTAACCATGCCGCCCGCCCACCATCCTGGAAAGCTTTACGAGTGACCGACGAAGAACTGGCCGCGCGCCTCGCCGAGGGCGCGGGGCGGCTGCTGATCGAGACGCGCAAGAGCGGTTGCCTCGAGGGGCGCGCGCTCGGCAAGGCCGGCGACAAGGTCTCCAATGCCTTCATCGTGACGGCGCTGCGCGAGTGGCGGCCGGAGGATCCTATCCTGTCCGAAGAGAGCCCGGACCGGGACGCGCGGCTGGGGAGCGAGCGGGTCTGGATCATCGACCCGCTCGACGGCACGCGCGAATATAGCGAGGGCCGCGACGACTGGGCGGTCCATGTCGCGCTGGCGATCGGCGGCGAGCCGCGCATCGGCGCGGTCGCGGTGCCGGCGCGTGGCCAGGTCTATCGCTCGGACAACGGCCCCGGCGCCGAACCGCCGCAGCGACGTCCGCGGATGGTGGTGAGCCGGACCCGGCCGCCGAAAGAGGTGGAGGAGATTGCGGCCCTGCTCGATGCCGAGCTGGTGCCGATGGGGTCGGCCGGCGCCAAGGCGATGGCGGTGATCCGCGGCGAGGCCGACCTCTATTATCACGCCGGCGGGCAGTATGAGTGGGACAATTGCGCGCCGGCGGCCGTCGCTCTGGGGGCGGGCCTCCACGCCAGCCGGGTCGACGGCTCGCCGCTGCGCTACAACAGCGCCGACACGCTCGTTCCCGACCTGGTGATCGCTCGCAAGGGGCTGGCCGAGCGGGTGATCGCTCATTGCCGCAAATAGCGGCGCAGCGGCAGCCACGCGTCGAGCTTGCGCTCGAACGGCAGCGTGTAGGCGGGGCTGCTCGACGGCAGGTCGATGAGCTCCAGCCGGGCGGGCGAAAGCAGCTGCGACCGCCCGATGCGCGCCGACGTGCCGCCATTGAACGCGATCGCGCGCAGCTCCGGAAGCGTCGGCAGCAGCGCCTCCAAGTCGCTGGCGCGATGGAGGCGGATGTCGGCGTCGAGGCTGCCCGGTCGGGTGGCGGCGGCGACCGTGTCCCAGAGGCCGACCCCAGCCTCGAGCAGCGCCTCGAGCCGCGCCTCGTATCCGAGCGGCGCCAGGTCGAGGCCGGCCACGGCGCCGATCAGCCGCCAGAAATGGTTGCGCGGATGGGCATAATATTGCCGGCGCTCGAGCGAAACGGCGCCGGGCAGGCTGCCGAGCACGAGCAGCCTCGTGTCCGGGCGGGTGACGGGCGGAAAGCAGTGATGCATAAACGCGCGCCATGAGAATCGAAGGCGGCTGCCATTGCAAGGCGGTGCGGTACGAAGCCGAGGTGCCGGAGCGGGTCGAGGTGCTCGATTGCAATTGCTCGATCTGCGCCAAGACCGGCTATCGCCATTTGATGGTGCCGCACGATCGCTTCCGGTTGCTCCAGGGCGAGGAGGCGCTGACCAGCTACCGCTTCGCCACCGGCGCGGCGAACCACCTCTTCTGCCGCCATTGCGGGGTCAAGAGCTTCTACCAGCCCCGCTCCCATCCCGACTGCTGGAGCGTCAACCTCAACGCCGTGGACGACGTGAACGGGCTGAACGTCTCCGCGCGCAGCTTCGACGGACGAAATTGGGAGCAAGCGGCGGCGAAGCTCGACTGAGCGGCTTGCCCGTCCCGGCCGCCGGGGCCTAGTCTCGCCGGGCAGCAGGGGAGGAATGGATGGCGACGGCGGCGATGGGGGGACCCAAAGAGGAGCTCAAGCGAACCCGGCTCGTCATCAGCGCTTCCTCGGTCGGCACCGTGTTCGAATGGTACGACTTCTTCATCTGGGGCACGCTGACGACCTCGGGCATCCTGCAGCGCAGCTTCTTCCCACCGGGGGACGAGCTGCTCGCGACCTTGCTCGCCTGGGCGACTTTCGCGATCGGCTTCGCCTTTCGGCCGCTCGGCGCGATCCTGTTCGGCTATCTGGGCGACCGGCTCGGGCGAAAATATACGTTCCTCGTCACCATCACCTTGATGGGCGTGGCGACGGCGGGGATCGGCCTGGTGCCGAGCTATGCGGCGATCGGCACGGCGGCGCCGCTGCTGATCATCGTCCTTCGCATCGGGCAGGGGCTGGCGCTCGGGGGCGAATATGGCGGCGCCGCAATCTATGTCGCCGAACATTCGCCGCCGGGCAAGGCCGGCTTCTACACCAGCTTCATCCAGGCCAGCGTCGTCGGCGGTTTCATACTGAGCCTCGCCGTGGTGCTGTCGTTCAAGGCGATGGTTTCCGACCAGGCCTGGCTGGCCTGGGGCTGGCGGCTGCCTTTCCTCTTCTCGATCCTGCTGCTGGCGGTGTCGCTGTGGATGCGGCTCAAGCTGTCGGAAAGCCCAGTGTTCCGGGAGCTCAAGGAAAGCGGCGGCTGCGCCAGAAATCCGTTCAAGGAGAGCTTCACCTATCCGGGCAACCTCAAGCGGCTGTTCGTTGCCTTGTTCGGGATCGCCGCTGGGCTCACCGTGATCTGGTACACGGCGATGTTCTCGGTGCTCGCCTTCCTTCAAAATCCGCTTCGCGTCGACCAGACGGTCGCCCAGCTGATCGCCGCGGCCGGCGCGCTTCTCGGCCTCGTCTTCTACATCGCCACCGGCGCGCTCTCCGACCGGATCGGCCGCAAGAAGCCGATCGTCGTCGGCTATGCGCTGACGCTGCTGCTGCTTTTCCCGCTGTTTTGGGTGATCGGCTATGCAGGCGGGAACGGGACCGGCGCACCGCCGGGGTCGAGCTTCGTCCCCGATCCGGGAAGAATCGCCCTGATGCTCGCCGCGATCCTCGGGCTGATGGCGCTTTCGGGCCTCACTTACGGTTCGGTGGCCGCGCTGCTCGCGGAGATGTTTCCGCCCAACATCCGTTACAGCTCAATGTCGATCCCCTACCATTTCGGCACCGGCTATTTCGGCGGATTCCTGCCGCTGATCAGCGCCTACATCGTCGCCGAAAGCGGCGACCCCTACGCGGGCCTGTGGTACACCTGGGGTGTGGTGGCGATGGCGCTCGTCGTCACCTTCTTCTGGCTGCCGGACGACCCTCAGGCCGCGGAGAGATAGGCGTACCAGGCGATCAGCAGCACCAGCCGCGGCGCGAAGGCCGATCGCGTCCAGGCGCCGAGCAGGATCGCGGCCAGCGCCGCTGCAGCGCCGGTCACCAAGGCGAGCAGCAGCGGCTCGAAGCTGCCGGCGAGGGCGCCGCGCACGATCGCCGGAAGCGCCATGGCGAGCGCCCATAACAGCCCGGCAGCGACGAAGGCGGCGCGCCGGATCAGGGGCGCGAACGGCGCCGTCCGTGCGAGCTGGAGCAGCCCCGGCTGCTCGCTGCGCCCGGCATGGGCGGTGAGTCCGAAGATCAGCAGCAGCAAGGCCGCCGGGCTGACGACGCTCCGGAAATCGGCGAGGACGCCTGCGGCGGCGATGAGCAAGGCCAGCAGCGGCCACAGCCGGCCGCGGCCGATCAGCCGGAATTCCGCGGCCACGAGCGAGCCCAGCGGAGCCGAGGACGGCCCCGCCGGGGGCGCCCCCGGCTCCGCGGCCGGCGGTGCGCCGGGGGCGAGCATGAGGGCGATCCGACCCTCCCGGCGCCGGGTGAACCTCGGCCGGTGCGGCCGGTAGAGGAGGCCGGCGAGCGCCGCGATCAGCACCGCTATCCCCGCCCAGGCGAAGCGGGAGGCGACATAGCCTTCCGAAAGCAGGCCGCTCATCGCGTCGAGCTCGATCCGGCCTCGCCCGACCGGCGCGGCGCCGATCGCGAAGTCGCCTTTCTGCCCCTCCGGCAGCGAGTAGCTGAGCGGGCGGACGAAGCCGGCGAAATCGAGCATGTTGCCGGCGAAGCTGACGTTGCGCTCGGCGCCGGCGGCGGGGACCGCGATCGCCGTCAGCCACAGGATGAAGAACAGGACTTCGCCGAGCGGTCCGCGCGTGAAGCGAAGCGAATCGAACAGCATCCGGACCGCCGCCACGCCCATCAGCGCCGGCGCCGCGATCAGCCACAGGCCGAGCGTCACATGATCGAGCCGGATGGTGGCCAGCGGCGTCACCAGCCAGGCGATGAACCAGCCGGCCACCGTCATCGCCGCCAGCACGGCGTACAGCACCGCGACGTCGGCCCCGAACCGGCCGAGCGCGATTCCGACCCGCGAGGCGGCGGTGACTTCCTCGATTTGCCACGGCTGGCGCCGCGTCGCGTTCGAGCGCAGGTAGAGGAAGGCGATCGGCAGCAGCAGCGTCGAGGTGACGATTCCGAGCGCGACGCCGAGCATGGCCGAGCTCATCACCGGGGCCTGGCCGTTGACCGCGATCACCGAGGAGGTGTCGCCCTCGCCGGGAATCCAGAAGCGGGCGGCGACCGGCGCGACGATCAGCAGCAGCCAAAGGCCACTGCTGCGCGAGTAGCGCGTCAGCGATATCCTGAGCGAGGCTCGGGCGGCGGCGCTCATGCCGGCTGCGGCGTGGGAGCGAGCGTCCCTTCCTCGATCCTCAGCGATGCCGTCGCATGGGGCGCGAGATCGTCGGCGAGATGGGTGGTCATGACGACGATCGCTTTGGCGGCCCGCGCCAGCACGACGGCTCCGACCTTCTCCGCCGTCGCCCGGTCGAGCTCGGCGGTCGGCTCGTCGAGCGCGATCAGCCGCGGCTCCCCGAGCATCGCCTGCGCGAAGATGAGCCGGCGCCGCATGCCCCCGGAGAAAGTGGAGATGCGGTTGTTGATGTCGGAATGAAGGCCGATCGCGTCGGTGATGGCGCCGAACTGGCGATCGGCGGTCCCAAGCTCAAGCCCCTTGAGCGCGGCGATGTGCATGGCGAACTCGCGCGCGGTCAGATCCTCGGGAAGATCGACAGCCTGCGGCGCATAGCCGAGCCGGCGGCGGAGCGCCGTTCGCGCGGCCGGGAGCGCCTGCCCGTCCCATTGCAATCGGCCGCCGCTCGGCTTCTCGGCCGTGGCGACGAGGCGCAGAAGCGTCGACTTGCCGGATCCGCTCGGCCCTGTGAGAAGCGTGAGCCCCGGTGCAAAGCGATGCGTCACGCCGCTCAGCACGGTCTTGCGGCCGTACCTCTTGCCGACGTCGTCCAGCAGCAATTCGGGCATCTTCCCTCCGCTCGCGCCCGTCTGTATTACATGAGTAAAACACTTGCAAGCGCTTGGCCTTTTCGCGCGCGCCGCTATCGGATCGAAGCCATGGTCCATGTCCCCCTGCGGCTGATCCTCGATGGCGGCGCGCTGGTTTCGAACTGGCGTTGGCTGGCCGGGCGAAGCGGCGCGGCAACGTGCGGCGCGGCGGTCAAGGCCGACGCCTACGGTCTCGGCGCGCCCGAGGCGGTGAAACGGCTCCGCCAAGCCGGCTGCCGCGACTTCTTCGTGGCGACCTGGGTGGAGGCGCAGGCGCTGTTGCCCTGGTGGGACGATCTCGGCCTGTCGGTCTTGCACGGCGTCGGCCCCGACGACCATGGTGCCGCCGCCTCGCCGGCCCGGCCGGTGCTCAACAGCGCCGCTCAGGTGGCGCGCTGGAAGGAGACCGGGCGGCCTTGCGACGTGATGATCGACACCGGCATGAACCGGCTCGGGATCGATCCGGCGGAGGTGAAATCGGGCCTGGTCGACGGGTTGGAGGTCGACACGCTGATGAGCCACCTCGCCTGCGCCGACGAGGACGTGGCAGCGAACGAGAGGCAGCGTGCCACCTTCGTCGAGCTGGCGCGGTCGGTGCGCGCGAAGCGGCTGAGCCTGGCCAACAGCGCCGGGATCTGCCTCGGCCCCGATTATGCCTTCGACCTCACCCGCCCCGGCATCGCCCTTTACGGCGGCGTGCCGCGGCCGGAGGCAGAGGGGCATATCCGCCAGGTCGTCCGGGTCGAGGCGCAGATCGTCCAGCGCCGCCGCATCGAGGCCGGCGCCAGCGTCGGCTACAACGCGACGTTCACCGCCGGGCAGCGGCACGAGCTGGCGATCCTCAACATCGGCTATGGCGACGGCTATCTGCGCGCTTTCTCAGGGACGGGCCGGGCGCGGATCCACGACCGCCTCGCGCCGGTGGTCGGGCGCGTGTCGATGGACCTCGCCGCCATCTGCGTCGACGAGGCGCCGGAGCTGATGGAAGGCGACTGGGTCGAGCTCGATTACGACCTGCCGAGCGCCTCCGCCCAGTCGGGCCTCAGCCAATATGAGCTGCTGACGACCCTGGGCGCTCGCTTCGAGCGGATTTGGCGCTAGTCTCGCTCCTCATCCCGGCGAACGCCGGGATCTCGGTTCCTTCCTCCGCCTTCGCGGGTAGTTCCCGAAGCCAGGGAGATCCAAGCTTTCGCTGGAATGACGGGCGGTGGGAAACCCACCTAGCTTCCAGCGGTTCTCGTACCATGGCCAGCGTCGTTCAGCTCTCGGACCTTCATTTCGGCCGGCATGACGAGAAGATCGTCGCGGCCACCGAAGCCTGGCTGCTCGAACACCGGCCGGACCTCGTCATAATCAGCGGCGACTTCACCCAGCGCGCGCGGGTGGCGCAGTTCGAAATGGCGTCGGCCTATCTCAATCGACTCCGGGCCGACGGCTTCAACGTGCTCCCCGTGCCGGGCAATCACGACGTGCCGCTCTATGACGTCGCCCGCCGCTTCGCCCGACCGCTGGCGCGCTACAAGCGCTATATCTCGAACGACCTTTGCCCCTGGTTCGAGAATGACAGCCTCGCCGTGCTAGGCATCAACACGGCGCGCTCGCTGACGATCAAGGACGGCCGTATCAACCGCGAGCAGATGGAGATCATCCGCGCCCGCTTCGCCGGCGTGCCGGTGCACAAGACCCGGATCCTCGTCACCCACCACCCGCTCTACGCGATGCCGATCGGGGAGGGCGGCGAGCTTTCCGAGGCGGTGGGACGGCACGAGGATGCGGTGAAAGCGGTGTGCGAGGCGGGCGTCCACATCGCGCTGGCCGGCCATTTCCACCGCACTTATGCCGATGCGGCGCGCAAGATGGTCGACAATGCCGGCGGGGCGCTGGTCATCCAGGCCGGTACCTCGACGTCGACGCGGCTGCGCAACGCCGAGCTGCAGAGCTTCAACTGGATCGAGGCGCACCGCAACAACGAGATCGACCTGCAGGTGATCGCCTGGGACGGCAGCGGTTTCAGGCCCGGCAGCCAGGCCCGCTATACGTTCGACGGCGACAATTGGAACGCCCGACCCATCGTCGAAGCGGCCTGAGCGTCAAGCCATCACGTCATATTCGCCGATGCGGTGCTCGCAGCGCGTCCAGGCTTCGGTGCGGTGGTCGAGCGCGGCATACTCGGCGCCATGCTCCTCGAGGAAGGCTTCGAAATCAGCCTTGCTGCGCCAGATGTCGAGCGTGAGGTAGGAACCGTCGTCGGCGCGCAACAGCTCGGTGCCGCGAAAGCCGCCGCTGCGCGCGAACAGCCGCGCCCATTCGCCGGTCGGGCCGTAAGTCTCTTCGAAGCGCGCGCGATGCGCTTCATGCACCTCGTATCGCCACACCAATGCGATCATCGCCGCTGCCCTTCGATGGGGGCTTATGAGGATTGCAGCGGCGCGGCCAAGGGCGCTCGGAAGGCGCCGCGGCGGCTGTCCCGAAACGAGGCGGGTCAGCGCGAAAGCATGTCGGGGCGCGGAATGCGCCGGTAGCGCGCCTCGACCAGGCTGAAGAGCCCGAACAGCAACAAACCGGCCGCGACCAGCATTTGCGGCGTCGAGGGCAGCGATGCGAGCGCTTCGGCAATGCCGCCCGCTTGCTCCGACCGCTCCGCCATCGCCGCGCGCGAGAAGAACCAGGCAATGATGAGGAAGACGATGCCGCGCGCCAGGTAGCCGGCGCGGCCGAGCCAGGCGACCCAGCGGCGGACATGAGGCGGCGGCGAGAGGTTGCGAAGGAAGCCCAGCTTCCACGACTTGCCGAGCTGGACGATGCCGGTGGCAAGCAAAGCCGCGGCCGCGGCGAGCAACATGATCCACCCGCCGGGGAGGCTGAGCGCGGTTGCGGCGCCCTGCTCGGTCGCGCCGCCGCCGCCGCCCCCTCTCAGGCCCGCGGCGCTGGCGAGCGCGAGCACGCCGAGGCCGAGATGGATAAGCCCGGACACCGCCCCGCCGCCGCGTATCGCGAGCCCCTTGGCGTCATCGCCGTGCCCGGAGGCGTCGGACCAGGCATCGAGCAGCCGCCAAACGCCGTAGCCGAGGAAGCCCACGGCCATCGCCGCGAGCAGGATCCGACCCCCGCCGGTGTCGAGATAGTCGATCACCCCGGCGCCGTCCTCAGTCCGCCCGGTGCGAAGCGCCAGATAGCCGATCAGGGCATACATGACCGCGCGAGCGGCGAAGCCGAGCCTAGTCGCCGTCTCGAACTTCCCGGGACTGCTCAGCATCCGCGTCTCCTCGCCGAAGGCTCAACCTTCGCGGGAGAGGGTCGTTCCGGCCGCGTTCAGTTCCGCTCGACGCAGAGCGCGATGCCCATGCCGCCGCCGATGCAGAGTGTGGCCAGGCCCTTCTTCGCGTCGCGGCGGCCCATCTCGTAGATCAGGGTGGTGAGGACGCGCGCCCCGGACGCGCCGATCGGGTGGCCGATGGCGATCGCGCCGCCGTTGACGTTGACCTTCTCCGCAGCCCAGGCGAGCTCCTTGCCCACGGCGAGGGCCTGGGCGGCGAAAGCTTCATTGGCTTCGATGAGGTCGAGCTCGCCGATCGTCCAGCCGGCTTTCTCGAGCGCGCGCTTCGTTGCGGGCACCGGGCCGATGCCCATGATCGAGGGATCGACTCCGGCGGAGGCCCAGCCGGCGACGCGGCCGAGGATCGGCGTGCCGCGGCGCTCCGCTTCGTCGCGGCTCATCAGCACCAAGGCGGCGGCGCCGTCGTTGATGCCCGACGCGTTGCCGGCGGTGACGGTGCCTTCCTTCTTGAAGGCGGGACGGAGGCCGGCGAGCGCCGACTGCTCCACCCCGTCGCGTATATATTCGTCGGCGTCGACGACAGTCTCGCCCTTGCGGCTCTTCACGGTGACGGCGGCTATCTCGTCGCGAAATCGGCCCTCCGAACGCGCACGCGACGCCTTTTGCTGCGACGCGGCGGCGAAGGCGTCCTGATCGCCGCGGGTGATCTGATATTGCTCGGCCAGATTCTCGGCGGTGATGCCCATGTGGTAGCCGTTGAAGACGTCGGTGAGGCCGTCCTTGATCATCGTGTCGACCAGCTCGAGCCCGCCCATCTTGGTTCCGGCGCGGATATGCTGGGCGTGGGTGGAAAGGCTCATATTCTCCTGCCCGCCCGCAACGACGACGGAAGCGTCGCCGGTGCGAATGGCTTGCGTCGCGAGGGCGACGGCGCGAAGGCCCGAGCCGCACACCTGATTGACGCCCCAGGCTGGGATCTCTTTGGGAATGCCGGCCGCCATCGACGCCTGGCGCGCGGGATTCTGGCCCTGCGCGGCGGTCAGGACCTGACCGAGGATCACTTCCGAAACCTCATCCGCAGCGACGCCCGATTGCTCCAGCGCGGCCTCGATCGCGACCCGGCCGAGCTCATGGGCGGGGGTGGTCGCAAAAGCGCCGAGAAACGCGCCGACCGGGGTGCGCTTGGCGGCGGTGATGACGACGTCGGTCATGTCAGCATATCTCCGTGCGGGGGTCGCGCGGCGCCTAGCACTTTGCTGCACTGCGGGAAAGCCAGTCCGCCAGCGGTTCCCAAAGCGCCTGCTTTGCGCGGGAGCCGACGACCATGCCGACATGGCCGAGGTCCAGCTCGAGCCGCTCGTCCGCGCGCATCGCCGAGTGGTGCGGCACGATCCGGTCGGTTGTCGAAACGATGTCGAGGACAGGAACGGGCAGCGTCTTCGGATCGATGACCTCACCGGCGACTCGCCACGCGCCGCTGCCGGGAAGGTCGGCGGCGAAGAAATCCTCGAACAGCTCGCGCGCGGCGGCGCGCGTCAGCGGCGGGCCGTCGTTGGCCCAATCCTCGAGCGCGACGAAGCTGCATGCTTGTTCGCCCTTCATCGTGGCAAAGGCTTCATATTTCGCGACCGTGCGCGCCGGATCGAGGTGCCAGAAGGCGCTCTGCAGCACTTCCATCGGCAGCAGGCCGAGCGCCTTCGTCACCGGCCGTGCGTCGCGCCACAGGGTGGCGAGCTGCGCCCTCGCTCCGGGCGAAAACCCGGCGAAGCGCCACGGCGTCGCAAGCAGCGCCAGGCTCCGCACCTTGCCGAGCTGCGCCGCGGCCGCGGCCATCGTCCCGCCGAGGCAATAGCCGATCAGGTCCGACGGCTCGGGCAGCGCTTCCAGGATCGGGAGCAGGATCTTTTCGACATGGCCGCTTACGCTGAGGCTCTTCCGGTCGTCGCCGGGCCAGCCCCAATCGAGCAGCAGTACGCGTCGGCCGCGGCCAGTCAGCCAGCGCAGCAGCGAACGCTCCTCGCTCAGGTCGAGTATCGTTGGCGGATTGATCAGTGACGGGACGAAAAGAACCGTCGGGCCCTCGCCGCCATAGTCGCGAAGCGTGGCCCCGCGCCGCTCGGCGATCGGAGGCATTAGCGGGGGCGGCGACCGGCGCTCGGCCCGCTGATACTTGCCGAGGCCCTCCAGAGCGCGCTGCATCCGCTCCGGATTTGTTGCGGTCTGTTCGCGCAGCAACGAGAGGAAAAGCGGTAGCGGCCGCGGCCTGTGTTGCAGTGCCGCAAACTTTGGTGTTAGGCTCGACTCTCCTGCCCTCGAGGAGTTCCGCATGGCGGCGTCCCGGTCCGGCGATGATGTGGTCATCATCAAGAAATATGCGAACCGGCGCCTCTACGATACCGAAAGCTCGGCGTACATCACGCTCGAGCGGCTGGCGCAGATGGTCAGGCAGAAGCGCGACTTCAAAGTCGTCGACGCCAAGACCGGCGAGGACATCACCCGTTCCGTGCTCGCGCAGATCATCATGGACGAGGAATCGCGCGGGACGACGATGCTGCCCGTCAATTTCCTGAGGCAGCTGATCTCGATGTACGGCGATTCGATGCAGTCGGTGGTGCCGCACTATCTCGAGGCGAGCCTGGAGCAGCTGCACCGCAACCAGAACCAGTTCCGCGAGGCCATGGCCGGCGCGATCGCCTCCAACCCGCTTGCCGAGCTGGCGCGCCGCAACATGGAGATGTTCACTGCCGCCGCGTCCGGCCGCGGCAAGCCGGCCGAGACCAGGGGCGAGGGCGATACCCGCGCCGAGCTCGACGCCGTCAAGGCGCAGCTCGCCGAGCTTCAGAAGAAGCTCGACAAGCTCTCCCGCTGAAGCGCACCTTATTCCGGCTTGACGAAGCGCAAGGTCATGCGATCGCTTTCGCCGATGGCGAGGTAGCGCTCGCGGTCCTGCTCGCCGAGGCGAAGCGCGGGCGGAAGCGTCCAGACACCGTCGGGCCAGTCGGCCGTGTCGCGCGGATTGGCGTTAATCTCCGATTCTCCGTCGAAGCGAAAGCCGGCCGCTTCGGCGAGGCGGCGAACGGTCGAGACCTTGATATAGCCGCTGTTGCGCTCGCGCTCGGCGTCGGCATTTTCGGGAAGGCGGTGGTCGACGACGCCGAGCACGCCGCCGGGGCGGAGCATCCGGAACATCTGGCGGAAGGCCTCCTCACTATAATCCTGCCGCTCGGGCCGCTGATAGCCCATTCGCCAATTGTGGACGTTCCGGAAGGTGAGGACGACGTCGGCGCTGCCGTCCGGCACCCTCGTCTCCGAGTCCGCGAAGGCGGGGAAAGCGGCCAGACGGATGCCGCCGTAGCGGGTTGGGTTCGCCTCCATCAGACGGCGTACCCCGTTATGGCCGTTCTCGCCCATCGAAGCGGCATAATAAGTGCCGCCGCCCTGGAGGACGTAGGGGGCCAGGATCTCGCTATACCAGCCGCCGCCGGGCCAGATCTCCACCACCGTGTCGGTGGGGCGGACGCCGAAGAAACCGAGCGTCTCGGCCGGGTGGCGGTAGCGGTCGCGGGCGGTGTTGGCGGCGGTGCGGGTCGGCGCGGCGATGGCCGCCTTGAGCGCCTCTTGCTGATCGGCCGTGAGCGCGGGTCGATCCTGCGCGCCTCCGGCTGAGCCCGCCGCGCAAGCGGCGGCGGCGGCGAGGGCGAAGGCGGCGGCGAGGCACTGGCGGATCATTCCGGGCTCCCTACATGGCTGGCGGCGTGAGCAATGGCGGAGCGGCGATGACGACGCAAGCATGGCTGTGGGGGGCGGACGGGGCGGCGCTGGCACTGGCGCTCGTCGCCGGCGCGGCGGACTGGCGACGGATGCACCGCCGGCGGAGGCTGGAGGCGGTCGGCTGGGTCCCCTGGCGCGGCCTTCAGGCCGCCGCATGGTTCGCCGCGGTGGCGTTGCTCGTCATCATCCTCCACGATTGAACCACATCGCGCGACGCGGGCAGGCAGGCGCGTCAGCCGTCGCGAAGCTCCACCCAGGTGGGGGCGTGGTCGCTGGCGTGGGGGCGTCCGCGGGCGTCGCGGTCCACGCCGGCGGCCTCGAGCCGGTCGGCCGCGGGGCGGTTGAGGAGGAGATGGTCGATGCGGATGCCGGCGTTGCGGGCGAACGCGTTCCGCCAATAATCCCAGAAGGTGTAGATGGTCTCGTCGGGATAGAGGCGGCGCAGCGCGTCGGTCCAGCCTTGGCCGAGGAGGCGGCTATATTCCTCGCGCGCTTCGGGCTGGAACAGGGCGTCGTCGGCCCAGCGCTCGGGCTTGTAGACGTCGGCCTCGGTCGGGATGATATTATAGTCGCCGGCGAGGACGACGGCGCAGTCGAGGCCGAACAGGCCGGCGGCATGATCGTGCAGCCGCCGGTGCCATTCCAACTTGTAGTCGAATTTAGGGCCGGGAACGGGATTGCCGTTGGGGGCGTAGAGGCAGCCGATCAGCACGCCGCGCACGGCCGCCTCGATATAGCGGCTGTGGCTCGGGTCGGGATCGTCGGGGAGGCCGCGACGGGTCTCGACCGGATCGCAGCCGCGGGCGAGCAGGGCGACGCCGTTCCAGCGCGGCTGACCGTGCCAGATCGCGCCGTAGCCCGCTTTCTCGATGGCGCGGGCGGGGAACTTCTCGTCGGGCGCCTTCAGTTCCTGGAGGCAGACGACGTCCGGCTCCGCCGCCTCCAACCATTCGAGCAGCAAGGGCAGGCGGCCGTTGACGCCGTTGACGTTGAAAGTGGCGATCTTCACGCCGGCAAGGACTATTCGGCCTCGGCTTCGGTTCCCGGCTCCCCTTCGTCCCGCCACCAAGCTTCGATCGGACCGGCGAGCTTCACGGTCACCGGCATGCCGTGGCGGTCGACGGCCTTTCCGGCCTGGACGCGGATCCACCCTTCGGAGAGGCAATATTCCTCGACGTCCTCGCGCTCGCGGCCCTTGAAGCGGATGCCGACGCCGCGCTGCAGCGCCTCGCCATCGAACCAGGGGCTGCGCGGGTTGACCGAGAGGCGATCGGGCGGGGTGTTTCCTTCGGGCATCAGCCGTTCCTCCTCGCAATCCACTGGTCGACCAGCTCCTCGAGTACGTCGAGCGGGACGGAGCCGTTCTCGAGCACGACGGCGTGAAAGTCGCGAATGTCGAATCCGTCGCCCAAGGCCGCGCGGGCGCGGTCGCGAAGTTCGAGGATCTTGAGCTGGCCGATCATGTAACTGGTCGCCTGGCCGGGATTGTTGAAATAGCGCTCGACCTCCTTGGTGGCATCGCGCAGGGACAGCAGGCCGTTGTCCATGAAATATTGGATGGCGCGCTCGCGGGTCCAGCGCTGGTCGTGGATGCCGGTGTCGACGACGAGCCGGATCGCCCGCCACAAGGACAGCGAGTACATGCCGAATTCCGACATCGGGTCCTGATAATAGCCCATCTCCTTGCCGAGCCCCTCGGCATAGAGGCCCCAGCCCTCGCTATAGGCGCCGTAGCCCCCGAAGCGGCGGAACTTGGGCACGCCGGGCAGTTCCTGCGCCAGCGCGATCTGGAAATGGTGGCCGGGCGCGCCTTCGTGATAGGCGATCCCTTCGACCTGCGGGCGGAGCACCTGGTTCATGTCGGCGAGGTTGACGTAGAAGATGCCGGGCCGTGAGCCGTCCGCCGACGGGCGGTTGTAGAAGGCGACCGACGCCGTTTCCTGGCGGAACGGCTCCACTGCGCGCACTTCCAGCGGTGCTTGCGGAAGGCGGCGGAACCAGCGCGGCGACGCTTCCATCACCTGGGCGATGTAGCGGCGGGCGTCGGCAAGATATTGCTGCCGCCCTTCGTCGGTGTTCGGATATTTGAACTGCTGCCCTTCATTGATGTGTCGGAAGAATTGCTGAAGCGTGCCGGTGAAGCCGACCTGGCGCTTGATCCGCTCCATCTCGCCATGGATGCGCTCGACCTGCTCCAGCCCGATGCGGTGGATCTCGGCGGCGGGAAGGTCGGTCGTGGTCGAGTTGCGCAACCGGTCGGAATAATAAGCGCCGCCTTCGGGGAGGCTCCAGGCGCCGTCATTGCCGGTGGCGCGCGGCTCGAGAGCGTCCCAAGTGGCGAGCATCGTTTCGTAGCCTCTGCGGAACGGGCCGGTCAGCGCTTCACGCGCGGAGGCGATCAGCCGGTCCTTCACTGCCTGCGGTATCTCGAGCCGGTTCACCTTCGTCTTGAAGTCGGCGAAGACCGGCATGTCGGGCGCGTCGGTGAAAGGCGCGCCGGAAAGGATGCGGCGGCCGTCCTCGCGCACCGGCGCGAAGTTGAAGCGCGGCGGCACGATGCCAAGCCCGGCCTGGCGGCGCATGTTGGCGCTGATCTCGTTCATCACCCGCTCAACCTCGCGCAGTCGGGCGACATAAGCTTCGGCGTCCTCGACATTGTCGATGCGGTGGTTGTTGATCAGGAAGACCGGGACGTTGCCCATCGGGCTGCCGTTGGTGCTGGCCGGAAAGCCGTGCCAGCGCCAGCGGAACGATTCGCGATCGTCTTCGACTTCTTTCTGAAACAGCCGGTAGGAAAGGCGCGCGGCGGGGCTCAGGCGATCAGGATCGAACTGGGCGCGCATTTCGGCGAGCTGTCGCTCGGACAGCTCGAGCCGGCGGCGGCGATGCTCATCGGTATAGTCATTGAGCCGGTCGTAATGGCGCTTGATGCCGAGGCTGGTGAGAAGCTGCGGATCGAGCTCGGCCTGGGCGTCGAAGGCGGCGTCGAGGAAGGCGTTCAGGCGGGCGTCTTCGGCCGCGGCCGCCGAGCGCGACGCGGGCGGCGTTGCCGGCGCGGGCTCGGTCTGGACGTAGCCGGCGGACGCGCCGCTGAGGAGAAAAAAGGCGAGGGCGAGGCGGAGCTTCACGTTGGATCCTTCGCGACAGGAGATGGGGGTCTCCTTAGCGCGCCGGCCCGTGCGGACAAGGCGGCGGACGGGCCGGGCGAGCCGAATCCGGGGATGCGCGCCGCGCAGCCGAAAGGCTGAACCGAGCGAAGGCGGGCCCCCCCAACGCGAGGCCGGAGCGTGCTCGCACACGCTCCGGCCGGGTTGGGGTTCAAGGGTTAGCGGCTGATCGGGTGGATCCGCACGACCCGGTTGGTGCGCGCGTCGATCTCGTAGACGCGGTAGCCATCCGAGCGGAAATAGACCGAATCGTTGTCCCGGTAGTTCGAGCCGAAGCCCATCGCATTGCCGAGGACGCTGCCGATCGTGCTGGTGATCACGTCGCCGGTGCGAAGGCCGCCCCGGCCGAGGATGCTGCCGAGGATGCCGCCGACGCCGCCGCCGCCACCCATCATGCTGCCGACGACGCCGCCGAGGATGTTGCCGAGGCCTTGCTGCTGAACCTGCTCATACGGTCCGCCCTGGCCGTTATAACCGTTAGTGACCGGCCGGCCATATTGGTCGTAAGTCACGCCGTTGGTCGCGACTGCGCCGCCATATTGGTCGTATACGACGCCGTTATTGTTGATCGGGCGTCCATACTGGTCGTAGGTGACGCCGCGATTGGCGACGACGCGGCCATATTGGTCGTAAACGACGCCGCCATGGTTGATCGGCCGTCCGTACTGGTCGTAAGCTACTCCGCCCTGCGGGATCGGGCGGCCGTAGGCGTCATAAGTGACGCTGGTGGCGTAGCCGTCATATTCGCGGTCGTTCCAGTCGTAGCGGCTCGCCCAGGTAGAGGAGCCGGCACTGCGCAACTGGTCGCGCACTTGCCGGATGCGCTGCTGAAGCGCCTGGCGCTCGGATTCGCTGATGCCGTTATAGCTGTAGCTGCGCTCGAGCGAGCGGAGCTCGGCTAGCTGGCGCGATATCGTCGCATATTCCGATTGCGTGAAGGCGCCGGCCTGAACACCCGCGTTGAAGCGGCTTTCGAGGTTGGCGATCCGCGTCTGCACGGTCGCGCCGCCGCGCGTATTGGCGTTCACCTGCGCGGTCGCCTGTCCGGCATAAAGGCCCATTGGAAGGGCGGCGAGGGTCAAAAGAAGCTTTTTCATGAGGGTTACTCCAACAGCGCCCTCCCCGCGTCGAAGTCCAAACGGACCGGGAAGGCAGATGTTTCCTTCCCGGCGCTCCAGGCCCCCATTCCTCCTTTCCGCGCAAGACGGCGGGGCGGGCATGGAACCGGCCTAGCCGTGACCCGCCATCCAGCAGGGGTCCCAACTCGGCTCGGGGCCGAAGCGATGGACCAGGAAATCGACCAGCGTCCGGACCCGCGCGGTCGTCGCCCTTCCCGGCGGCATCACCGCGTGAAGCGCAC
The DNA here is from genome assembly GCA_036386375.1 of Allosphingosinicella sp. GTDB lineage: Bacteria > Pseudomonadota > Alphaproteobacteria > Sphingomonadales > Sphingomonadaceae > Allosphingosinicella. Next base: position 23,171 of record DASVVV010000069.1, read on the forward strand.
CGTCCTCCAGCGGGAAATCGCGCAGCACTGTCTCGAGCCGCCGCGATTCCAGCCCCGGGGCGGCGATGAAGGAAGGGAGGATGCACAGGCCCAACCCCGCTTCGGCGGCCGAGCGCAGCAGCTCGCCATTATTGCCGCGCAGGCGCAGATGGCCGCGGACATTCTCCCACCGCCCGTCGACCCGGAAGCGCCATTGCTCGTGCGCATAATAAAGGATCTGGTGGGCAGCGAGATCGGAGGGTTGCTGCGGCCGGCCGTTCGCCTCCAGGTAGGAAGGGCTGGCGACGACGATCTTGCGCACCGGCGCGATCCTGCGGGCGATCAGCGATGAATCGGCGAGGTTGCCGATCCGCACGGCCAGGTCGTAGCCGCCTCCAGTCAAATCGACGGCGCGGTCCTCGAACTCGACGTCGAGCTCTACCTTCGGGTGCAGGCGCGCGAAATCGGCCAGCGCCGGCGCGAGATGGGCGATGCCGAACGAGAGCGGCGCCGACAGCCGCACAGGCCCTGCCACCTGGGTCACCGCCTCGGCCACCACTTCCTGCGCCGCCTCGAGCTCGGCGAGGATGTTGGCGGCGCGGGCATAATAGGTCTCGCCGATGTCGGTCGGATGGGCGCCGCGCGCGGTGCGGGTGAGCAGGCGCGCGCCCAACTGCTCCTCCAGTCTCGCCACCCGGCGCGACAGGACCGGCTTGGAAAGGCCCATCCGCTCGGCGGCGCGGGCGAAGGACCCGGTCTCCGCCACCCGGACGAAGGCGAGGACGTCGACCAGGTCGGTGGAGGAGCGTTCCATATTCGGCAACACCATGATGCATTTATATGGTCTGGAAGAAACGGTGTAGCGGCCTAGATCGGGGTCCTCAAGACCAGAGGATGAACCGATGCCGACGTTTCGCCTGATCAGCTTCAAGCTATGCCCTTATGTCCAGCGCGCCGCGATCGTGCTCGCGGAGAAGGGCGTTGCGTTCGAACGGGTCGATATCGATTTGGCCAACAAGCCGGACTGGTTCCTGAAGCTGTCGCCGCTCGGCAAGGTCCCCGTACTGGTGGTCGAGCGGGACGGGCGCGAGGAGGTGTTGTTCGAATCGGCGGTGATCGCCGAATATCTCGACGAGGTGCTGGAGCCCCGGCTTCACCCCGCCGACCCGCTCGAGCGGGCGCGCCACCGCGCCTGGATCGAATTCGCTTCGGCGACCCTGGCCGACATTTACGGCTATTACGCGGCGCCCGATGCCGACACTTTCGCTCAGAAGGCGGCGGCGATCGCGGCCAAGTTCGAGCGGCTCGATGATCAAATCGGCGACGGGCCCTTCTTCGCCGGCGAGCGCTTCAGCCTCGTCGACGCCGCATTCGCCCCGGTCTTCCGCTATTTCGACACGTTCACGCCGCTGACCGGCACCGACTTCCTCGAAGGGAGGCCGAAGCTGAAGGCGTGGCGCCAGGCACTCGCAAGCCGGACGAGCGTCCAGGGCGCCGTCCCGGCCGATTATGCCGAGCGGCTGCTCGCCTTCGTCCGCGCCAAGGGCTCGCATCTGGCGAGGCTGGCGCCGCCCACCTCGCTCGCGGCCTGATCCGCCAGCCGATCAAGGAGTGATGACAATGAAGCTCTATTTCGCCCCCGCTGCCTGCTCGCAGGCGCCCCACATCGCCGCCCGCGAGGCCGGGCTCCCGATCGAGCTCGCCAAGGTCGAGTTTCCGAGCAAGCGCACCACCGACGGGGAGGATCTCCATGCCGTCAATCCCAAGGGCGCGGTGCCGGCGCTGAAGCTCGACGACGGCGAGGTGCTCACCGAAAATGCCGTGATCCTGCAATATATCGCCGACCGGGCACCCGGCTCGGAGCTGGCGCTGCCCGCGAGCGGCATCGAGCGCTACCGGTTGCTCGAATGGCTGAACTTCATCGCCACCGAGCTGCACAAGGGCTTCGGGCCGTTGTGGAATCCGGCCACGCCTGACGACTTCAAGGCGGCGACGCGCGAGGCGCTCGGCAAGAAGTTCGACTACCTCCAGCAGAAGATCGGCGACGGGCCCTATATCTTGGGCGACCGCTTCTCGATCCTCGACGCTTACGCCTTCGCGGTGCTGAACTGGACGCGGGTGCATGCGATCGACATCGGCCGCTGGCCGGGCCTCGCCGCGTATCTGCAGCGCGTCGCGCAGCGGCCGGCGGTGCAGGAGACGCTCCGCTCCGAGGGGCTGCTGAGCTGAACATTCGTCCGTCATTCTCGCGAAAGCGCGAATCCAGTTCGAGGCGAAGCCGGATCCCCGATTTGGCTGGGATGACGAAGAGGAGACCGAAGATGATCGACGTCCGCAAGTTCAACACGCTCGGCCATGCCGACCATGGGTGGCTGAACGCCCGCCACCACTTCTCCTTTGCCGACTATCACGAGCCGGGGCGAACGGGCTGGGGCGCGATCCGGGTGTGGAACGACGACGAGATCGCCGCGCGCTCGGGCTTCCCGCCGCACCCGCACCGCGACATGGAGATCGTCACCTACGTCCGCACCGGCGCCATCACCCACCAGGATTCGCTGGGCAATAAGGGCCGCACCGAGGCCGGCGACGTGCAGGTGATGTCGGCCGGCACCGGGGTGCGTCACGCCGAATATAATCTCGAGGACGAGACGACGACCCTGTTCCAAATCTGGGTGCTGACCGACAAGCCGGGCGCCCGCCCGAGCTGGGGCGCGTCCAAGTTCCCCAAGTCGGACCGCTCCGGCCGCTTCGTCACGCTGGCGAGCGGGTTCGATGGCGACAATGGCGCGCTTTGGATCAACTCGGCCGCCCGGGTCCTCGGCGCCACTCTTGCCGCTGGCGAGACGACCGAGCTCGCGCTCGTTCCGTCGCGCCACGTCTATCTGGTCGGCACGGGCGGCGCGGTCGAGGTGAACGGCGTCACCGCCGCCCCCCGCGACGGCGTCGCCGTCACCGGCGAGGAGAAAGTGACGATCCGCGCCCTCGAGGACGCGGAGATCGTCCTGGTCGACGCCCGCTAGCTCGCCGCACCCTACACGTCCGTACGGTCGCGCCGCACCACCGTGTCGGAGGGCTCGACCTCGACGCGGTCGCGGCGAATGACACGGGCCGGGTCGTCCTCGGCGTCGCGGTAGACGACACGGGTATAGCCGTTGCCGCGACGGAACAGCGGGATCAGGCCGAGCAGGCCCAAGAGCCCGAGCAGGCCCCAGTCGAACCCGTCCTCCTCTTCGCGGTAGGAAAGCGACATGCCGTTGCCGAACGGATCGGCGGGATCGGCGAAGCCGTTGGGATAAGCGGCGTCGGGGCTGATCGTCATCGGCTCCATCGGCACCACCGTCGTCGGCTCGGGCGTGACGATGACCGGCGTCGCGCTCGATGGCGGCGGCGAGGACAGGACCGGGTCGGGCGGGTCGGGGGCGGGGGCCGGATTGGGGGTGGTGCTGCCGGGCGGCGGGTTGACCGACGGCTCGGGCCGGCTGGTCGGCGGCGGCGGGGCGACCACCGGCGGCTCGACGCTGTTCTGCGCCGCGGCCGGCGCTGCGAAGGCGATCAGTGAGGCCGCGAGGGCGGCCGCGGATACGAGCTTCATCCCATCCTCCTTATGACGCGGGTGCAACGACTTCGCGGGGCAGCGGTTGCATCGCATCGCGCTCGCCGCCTGCCGCCTCAGCGCCACAGCCCGTCGCACGACGCTTGCGGACGGCCCGCGAGAGGCGGCTCGTTCATCTGGCGGACAGGGCGGCGGGCTCTGTCTGCGAAGCGGGCCGATCCTTGAGCGGGGGCGTAAACCTTGGCGATGTACGTCTACAGCACCGGCGGCGAGCCTGTCGGCTTCGTGTTCGAAACCAACATCTACGATCTCGACGGCGTGCCGCTGGCACGGATCGTCGGCTCCCGGGTCCATCGATTCGACGGCACCTATGTGGGCGAGTGGTTCCGCGACATGGTCGTCGAGCGTCCGCAGGGGCGGCCGCGGATCATTGCGGCCGTCGCGGCGCCGCCGCGGCGTCCGCCGGCGCCAACCTCCTATCGACTTCGCGCGGTTGTTGACTATGGCTACCGCGATGCCTTCCCGCTGCTCCGCCAGGGCGCCGAAGATTGGTTCGGACAAGCCGCCGAATAGGAACCGGCCCCGCCGCGCGCGGTTGAGCCGCGGCAAGATGTTGCGGTCGCGCCGATGATCCTAGTCGTCGATGACGAAGCGTCCGTCCGGGCGACGATCGCGAACGCCCTCGTCGAGCTCGGCTATGCGGTGCGCGAGGCGGGCGACGGAGCCGAGGCGCTGGCGGCGGTGCGCGAAGGAAATATCAGCCTCGCCATTCTCGATTATGTGATGCCCGGGATGGACGGAGCCGAGGTGGCGCGCGAGATCGCTATCATCGATCCGACGCTGCCGGTCATCTTCTCGACCGGCCATGCCGCGCTGCGGGCGCTGCGCGGCGCTGCCGGCGAGGACGTCAAGGTGCTCGAAAAGCCGTTCACCCTCGACGAGCTCGACGCGCTGCTGCGCGAGCGGCTCGCCGAGCGCCGCCGCGCGCGCTCGGCCTGACCCGCCGGAAGCCGCGACGGTGACGAAGCTTCTCGCCCGCGCCGCCGCCTTGCTTATGCTCGCATTTCCAGCCGCGGCGCCGGCCGAGCCGCCTGCCGGGCAACCGATATCGGCGGGGACTAGCTATTCGATCGCCTCGCGGGCCCTCGGCGAGACTCGCCGGATCAACGTCCGGCTCCCGTCCAGCTACGCCGCGGCCGGCGCGGCGCGCTCCTATCCGGTCCTCTACCTTCTCGACGGCGGCGTGGAGCAGGACTTCCCGCATATCTCGGGGCTCGCCCAACATGGCGAGATCAGCGGCACCTTCCCTGAGTTCATCCTCGTGGGAATCGAGACCCGCGCCCGCATGCGCGAGCTCACCTTTCCGGCCCAGGACGAGCGCTATCGTACTTTCTACCGCGCGAACGGCCAGCCGGTGGAGTTCGCCGATGGCGGAGGCGCCGAGGCGTTCCGGCGCTTCATCGCCTCCGAGGTGGTCCCGTTCGTCGAAGGCAATTTTCGGACCGAGGAGCGCAGGACGCTGATCGGCGAATCGCTGGCCGGCCTGTTCGTCGTCGACACCCTGCTCCGCGAGCCGCGGATGTTCCACGATTATATCGCGGTCAGCCCTAGCCTGTGGTGGAATCGCGAGGAGCTCGGCAGCCGCGCCGCCGAGCTGCTGCGCGCGAATGACTATTCGGGGCGGCGGCTCTACGTCACGATGGCGAGCGAGGGCGGGACGATGCAACGCGCGCTCGATTCGCTGCTCGCGGCTCTGCGCTCGCCAGCGGCGGGGGCGCTGCGCTGGACCTATGTCGACCGGCGCAACAGCGAGCATCACGGCAGCATCTACCATGTCGCGGCGCTCGATGCGCTGCGGACCCTGCATCCGCAGCCGTGGCGGCCCGGCTCGCCTCTGCCCTGGCTTCACATCGCCGAGATGCCGGCGCTGAGCGAGGCGGCCGAAGCGGACAAGCGCGTTCCCTGCACGGCCGAGCGGGCCCGGCACGTCACCTTCGCCGAAGTGAATGCCGACCTCCGCCGCTGGGAAGCATTCTGCATCCTCTCCCCGCTCGGCCAGGCGCCCGAGCCCCGCGAACGCTCTGCCAACTGGGACGCGCGCGACTAGAGCGGGACGGTGCGCCGGTGGTGCCAGGCGAAGATGGCGGCGGCGCCGCGATTGGGGCGCCAGGGCTCGGCCAGCTCGCGGACCTTTTTCTCAGTCGGCCGCCCCTCCAGGCCGAGGATGCGGCCGATCTCGATCTGGACGGCGAGGTCGCCGGCCGGGAAGATGTCGGGGCGGCCTTCGGCGAACAAGAGATAGACTTCGGCGGTCCAGCGGCCGATGCCCTTGACGTGGGTGAGGGCGGCGATCGCTTCCTCGTCGTCCTCGGGCAGAGCGTGGAAATCGAGGCGTCCGGAAAGGACGTCCTCGGCGAGGCTGCGCAGATAGCCGACCTTTTGGCGCGACAGGCCCGCGGAGCGCAGCGCCTCGTCGGACGTCCGGGCGATGTTCTCGGGATGGGCGAGGCCCCCGGTCGCGGCCTCGACCTTGGCGAGGATGGCGGCTGCGGCCTTTACCGAGACCTGCTGGCTGATGATCGCCTGAACGAGCGTCTGGTGGCCGCGCTCGCGCAGCCGCGGCCCGGGATAGCCGATCTCGGCCAGCGTCTGGGCGAAGGCGGGCTCGATCTTCGCCAGCGCGTCGAGCGACCTTCTGATCTGCTCCTCCCTCATCCGCTTATGGTTCCCGCCTTGATCTGCCGCCGGGCGCCTAGCATAGGTCGGCGCGCCACCCCCATTCTGTTTCTTGCTTTCAGGACGCCCGCATGCCGCAGCTCACCATCGTCACCCGCGACGGCGAGGAACGCACCGTCGAGGGGCGGGCGGGCTGGAGCGTGATGGAGAATATCCGCGACAACGGTTTCGACGAGCTCTTGGCCTTGTGCGGCGGCTGCTGCTCGTGCGCCACCTGCCACGTCCATGTCGATCCGGACTGGGCCGCGGCGGTTGGGCCGGCCAAGCCCGACGAGGACGATCTGCTCGACACGTCCGACCATCGCGTCGCGACCAGCCGCCTTTCGTGCCAGATATTGTTCACGCCCGACCTGGACGGCCTGAAGGTACGGATCGCGCCGGAGGACTAGTTCGCGAAGCGCACCAGCGCCGAAGGGACGGGGCGCGGCTCGGGCGTGACGTCCCAGCTCAAGGTCGCGCGGCCGCCGGGGGCCGGAGCCTGCTCGCTATTGTGCTGGACGAGATCGGCCTCGGTGCGCAGCGTGAAGGTGCCGCGGCGGTGGCGGTTGCCGTCCGGCTGGCTCTGCTGCCCGCCCTCTGCGTCGCCGAATCCGCCGGCCGTGACCTGGGCGGTGCCGTCGCGGCGGACCTCGACGGTGAGCCAGGGGAGCAGCGCCATGCCTTCCGGATTGACCGGGAAGGCGAAGCTGCGGTCGAGCCGGCCGCTGATCGAATAATCGATCCGGAAGCGGTTCTCTCCGACATATTCGACCGAGCGATAACCGACCTCGCGCGATAGAGCCGCGATGACGCGCTGGCGGTCGGCCTCGGGCATCTCCTGCGGCTGGCTCGGCTGCTGCTCGACCTCCGTTCCTTCGCCGCCGCTGAGCTGGATGGCGGAGCTCGGATCGGCGAAGTGGGCGTCCCCGGCATAAGTGAAGGTGAAGCTGCGGTCGCGGCCGATCTCGAGCGCCGATGCGAAGGCCCCGGGGGTGAGGCAGGAAGCGAGCATCAGCGGCCCCACCAGCACGAACATCAATCGAGCGAGTCTCGCGGTCATTTCTCCCCTCCTTCTTGGGCTGCGACGCTGGCGGCATAAAGCGCGATCGCGGCGGCATTGGAGACGTTGAGGCTTTCGATGCCGGCGCCGATCGGCAGCCGAGCCAGCGCGTCGCAATGCGCCTCGACATTCTGCCTGAGGCCCTCGCCCTCGGCCCCGAGCACGAGCGCGATCCGCTTCGGGCCAAGCGCCCCGGCGAGCGTCATCTCCGCCTCGCCGCTCAGGCCGATCCGCCAGAAGCCCGCCTCGGCCGCTTCGTCCAGCGCCCGGGCGAGGTTGACCACCCGCACCCACGGCACCGTCTCGAGGGCGCCGCTCGCCGCCTTGGCCAGCGCGCCCGATTCCGGGGGCGCGTGACGGTCCTGGGTGACGATGCCGAGCGCATCGAAAGCGGCGGCGGAGCGCAGGATCGCCCCGACATTATGGGGGTCGGTGACGTGATCGAGGACGAGCAGAGGCCGTCCCTCGACCGCTTCGTCGAACAGGTCGGCGAGCAGGCGGTCGGGCAGCCGCTCGACCTCGGCGACGAGGCCCTGGTGCGGCGCGTCGCGGGGCACGAGCCGGCCGAGATCGGCGACGTCGGAATATGTCACCGGAACCGACGAGGGAAGGTCGAAAGCCGCGGCAGCCTCGCGGGTGGCCCAGAGGCGGACCACCGCGCGCTCGGGGTTGGCGAGCGCGGCGGCGACCGCGTGGCGCCCCCAGAATCGCGGCCGGTTCTCGGGCTTGGTCGCCTGCCTCGCCTTGCGTCGCATCGGGTCGGCATGCCCGGCCCGCAGTGGCGTGGCAAGCGCGGCCGGGCTCAGCGCATCAGCAGCCAGGCCAGAGCAAGGCTTCCGGCGGCGATCCGGTACCAGCCGAACGGCGCGAAGCCGCGGCGCGAAACCAGCCCGATGAACCAGCGGATGACGACCAGCGCCACCACGAACGAGACGACGAACCCGACCGCAATGCCGTCGAGGCCGACCACGCCGAGATCTTCCTGATTCTTGTAGAGCTCGAGCGTCGAGGCGCCGAGCATGGTCGGAACGGCGAGGAAGAAGCTGAATTCGGCCGCCGTCCGGCGCTCGATGCCGAGCGACAGGCCCCCGAGGATGGTGGCGCCGGAGCGGCTGACGCCCGGGATCATCGACAGGCACTGGATCACGCCGACGCCGAGCGCCTTCTTGAGCGAGATGTCGGCGACGCCGCGCTCCTCGCCGGCCGGGGCGACCCGCTCGATCGCCAGGATGGCGACGCCGCCGATGATCAGCGACCAGGCCACGATCATCGCATTGCCGAGCATCCCCTCGATCTGGTTGTGGAGAGCGAGGCCGAGCGCAGCCGACGGCAGGAAGCCGAGCGCGATGTTGCGCACGAAGCGCCACGATTCGGGGCTTCGGGTGAACAGCCCGACGGCGACCGCCCAGAAGGTCCGCCAGTAAAGGACAATGACCGCCAGTATCGCGCCCAGCTGGATGACGACGTTGAATACCGCCCACTGCGCCGCATCGTAGCCGAGCAGCTCGGCGGCGAGGATCAGATGTCCCGTCGAGGAGACCGGGATGAACTCGGTGACGCCTTCGACGATGCCGAGCAGGATGATGGTGAGGAGGTCGTCCATGCGCGGCGCGAGCCCTAGCGGCCAATTCGCCGGGGTCCAGCCCGGTTTTCCCGATGAACGGCCGTTCAGCCAAGGCTCATCGGGCTGCGCTAATCGGGCAACCGACTCGCCGCGCGGTGCGTTCTTCGTACCGCGCCAGTTGCGCACGAGGAGGCCTGTTCATGCACAAGCTCATCATCGCCGCCGCCGCGACTGCCTTCGCCGGTCCGGCCTTTGCCCAGTCCGCCGGCGACCGGCTCGCCGACGACATCGCCCGCGCCGTTCCCCCCGCCGAGGAGGTGGAAGCAATGGCGCCCGCGCTCGACGCTTCGGTCGGCGCGCTGATGAATGTCGACGTCGGCCCGATCCTCGATGCCGCCGATCCGATGCGTCGCCGGCCCGGCTACGGCCGCCCAGGACGGACCGTCGGAGCGCTCGCCGGCCGGGACGATCCCTATTTTGAGGAGCGCGTGCGCTCGTCCATCTACGGCGCGACCGCCGACATGAGCCGGATGATGGGCGCCTTCGCCGCCGCCGCGCCTGCGCTCGCCCAGTCGATCCGGCAGGTCGAGCGGGCGATGGAGACCGCGATCGACGATTATCACCGCCGCCGCGGCGATCCGAGCGAGCGTCGCGACGACCGCGACTATTATTACGAAGACTGAGGCGCCGCCTTCAAATCCCCGGTGGACTGAAAATGGGCGCGGGCTAGAAGCCGCGCATCGATGTGGCACCTCTACCAATTCCCGCTCTGCCCTTATTCGCGCAAGGTCCGGCTCATGCTGGCCGAAAAGGGCATCGCGCATGAGCTGAAGCGGGTCTCGCCCTGGGCCGACGACGACGAGTTCGCCGACCTCAACCCGGCCGGTGAGACGCCGGTCTTGGTCGACGAGCAGAAGGGGATCGTGCTGATCGATTCCGGCGCGATCTGCGAATATTTCGAGGAGACGCTCGAGCGTGCGCCGATGATCCCGGGCACGTCGATCAACCGGGCCGAGGTGCGCCGGCTCCTGGCCTGGTTCGACGGGCGCCTCCACCGCGACGTTGTCGCGCCCCTGATGGAGGAGCGGATGCGCAAGCGCCTGGTCAGCCGCGCTCCGCCCGATACCGGCGAGCTCCGCAAGGCGATGACCGCCGCCAACGGCCACATGGACTATATCGACTATCTCCTCGACCACCGCCGCTGGCTCGCCGGTCCCGCCTTGACGCTCGCCGACCTCGCCGCCGCGGCGCAGCTGTCGGTGGCCGACTATCTCGGCGGCATCGACTGGCGCGGCCACAAGCAGACCGCCGACTGGTATGCGGTGATGAAGTCGCGTCCGAGCTTCCGGCCGCTGCTGACCGAGCGGATGGAGGTGATCATGCCCCCGGCCCATTACGACAAGGTCGATTTCTGACCTTGATAGCCTCTGCCGAGCAGCCCACATCACTCCCATGCTCATCCAGACCGAGACGACGCCTAATCCGGCCGCGCTGAAGTTCCTGCCCGGACAGACGGTGATGGACCACGGGACGCGCGACTTCGCGACGCCGGAGGAAGCGGAGGCTTCCCCGCTGGCCGAGGCGATCTTCTCGACCGGCGAGGTCGAGGGCGTGTTCTTCGGGCGGGACTTCATTTCGGTGACCGCGGCGCCGGGGGCCGAATGGCGGCAATTGAAGCCGCAGGTGATCGCGGTCCTGCTCGACCATTTCGCCAGCGGCGCGCCCCTGTTCCGCAGCGGCAGCGCCGCCGACATCGTGGTGCCCCTCGCGGAGGACATCGGCGACGATCCGGCTGATGCCGAAGTCGTCGCGCAGATTCGCGAGCTGATCGAGACGCGAGTGCGCCCGGCCGTCGCCAATGACGGCGGTGACATCGTCTATCGCGGCTTCCGGGACGGCAAGGTCTATCTCGCGCTGCAGGGCGCCTGTTCGGGCTGCCCGTCCTCGACGATGACGCTCAAGCAGGGCATTGAGAGCCTGCTCAAATATTACGTGCCCGAGGTCGAAGCGGTCGAAGCGGTCTGAAAGCCGTGCTGCTGGCGATCGACAGCGCCACCGCCGCTTGCTCGGCCGCGCTGATCGGGCCCGCCGGCGAGGTGATCGACGAAGCCCATGAGGTGGTCGGCCGCGGCCACGCCGAGCGCTTGGTGCCGATGATCGAGGCGCTGCTTGGCGGCCGTCGCCCGCTCGCCGTGCTGGTCGATTGCGGCCCCGGCAGCTTCACCGGGATCAGGGTTGGACTGGCCGCCGCGCACGGGCTTGCGATCGGTTGGCAGGTGCCCGTCTCCGGCTATTCCTCGCTGGCGCTGCTCGCCGCCGCCTCCGGCGCGGCTGAAGTGGCGGCGGCGATGGAAGGGGGACATGGCGAGCTATTCGTGCAAAGCTTCGCCGGTGACCCAATCGCATCGCTCGACGAGCCGCGATCGCTGCCGCCGCGGGAGGCCGCGGCGTCAGTGGCCGCCGAGCTTGTCGTCGGATCCGGAGCCGAGGCGCTCGTCGCGGCCCGCGGCTTCGGCACCTTCCGGGGCGCGCTTCCCAGGGCTGCCGACGCGCGCCGCCTCCCGCCGGCGCTGCGCAGCCTTGCGCCGCGGCCGATCTACGGGCGGGCGCCCGATGCGCGGCCGGTGACATGATTCCGGAGGGCATCGCCATCGCCGCCGGCGGACCGGGCGATCTGGACGACGTCATGACGGTAATGGAGGACAGCTTCGATCCCCGGTTCGGCGAGGCATGGACTCGTGCGCAATGCGCCGGCTTGCTACCGCTTCCGGGCGTTTGGCTGACGGTCGCGCGCGGGGGCGTCGGCGCGTACGGCTTCGCTCTGGCTCGGGCGGTCGCCGACGAGGCCGAACTGCTGCTGCTCGCTGTCCGTCGCGATGCGCAACGGCGCGGTATCGGCAAGATGTTGCTCGAGGATTTCGAAAAGCGCGCAGCGACGCGCGGCGCGCGCCGATTCCACCTCGAAGTGCGAGATGGTAATCATGCCATCGATCTATACCGTCAACGCGGCTATGATTTAGTTGCTCGTCGCCGGAATTACTACAAGGGTCGTGACGGGGATTGCTTCGATGCACTAACTTTAGCTAAAGCGTCACTCGGCTGCGACTAGCGGGACTCGTGGCGCGATTGCGCTTGTCAAATGCCCCAAAACGGACCTATCCGATAGGATACCTGTCACGGCCAATGACAGGCCCCTCTGACCAAGGAAAGTTGTACCGGCATATGGAAAACCAAGAGAACTTCGGGGAGACGTTGATCACCCTAACGGCCGACATAGTCTCGGCCCACGTCAGCAACAATAGCGTCGCGGTATCCGACCTGCCGTTGCTAATCAGTAACATTCACAGTGCGTTAACCGGCCTCGGGGAGCGTAAGGAGGAGCCGGCGCCGCGGCCGGAGCCGAAGGTTTCGATCCGTTCGTCGGTGAAGCCCGACTACATCGTGTGCCTCGAGGACGGCAAGAAGCTGAAGATGCTCAAGCGCCACCTCATGACGCATTACAGCATGACCCCGGACGAGTACCGGCAGAAGTGGGGGCTGAACGCGGATTATCCGATGGTCGCGCCGAACTATGCCGAGCAGCGCCGAACGCTCGCCAAGAAGATCGGCTTGGGCACGAAGCGCCGCCGCGCCAACCGCAAATAAGCGAGGGCGGGGGAATAACGGAACGTGAGCGCCGCTCTTCCGGCAGGGGAGCGGCGCTTTTTCCGCGCCGGCGCTTGGAATCCGGCGCGCTCCTGCTCTACTGTCGCCCGGCATGACTCGCAGCATCGACATCGAGGCCCTGTGCGCTGAAAAGGGCCTTCGCATCACCGAGCAGCGCAAGGTCATCGCCCGCGTCCTGTCGGAAGCGGAAGATCATCCCGACGTCGAAGCGCTGCACGCCCGCGCCTCGGCGATCGATCCCGGCATCTCGATCGCCACCGTTTACCGCACGGTCCGGCTGTTTGAGGAAGCGGGCATTCTTGAGCGCCATGATTTCGGCGACGGCCGCGCCCGTTACGAAGCGGCGGCGGAGACCCACCACGACCATTTGATCGATGTCGAGACTGGTCAGGTTATTGAGTTCATCGACGAGGAGCTGGAAGCGCTGCAGCGGCGGATCGCCGAGAAGCTCGGCTTCCGGCTCGTCGACCATCGGATGGAGCTTTACGGCGTCGCCCTCGGCCGCGAGCGCTAGGATTCCGAACCGATGCGCCTGATCGCCCGGACCGTGGGGATGTCGGCCGGCCTGATCGCCTGCGTGCCGCTCCATTATCTGTGGCGGCTATTCTCGAGGCCTTCGCCCTGGCCGCGGCTGTTCCTGCTCTGGGTGGGCTGGTGCGCCGGACTGCGCGTTCGGACCGAAGGCCGGGCGCGGTGCGACCACGTCTTGTTCGTCTCGAACCATGTCACCTGGCTCGACATATTGGCGCTGGGGGGCACGACGGGCGCGGCGTTCGTGTCGCGCGACGATGTCGAGCGCTGGCCGCTTGTCGGCTGGATCGCCGGCCTCAACGACACCATCTACGTCGCCCGCCATGCGCGGCGCGAAGTGCACGGCCAGGCCGACCGCCTGCGCCAGGCGCTCGCGCGGGGGGGAGCGGTCGCGCTGTTCCCGGAAGGGACGACCGAAGGCGGGCATGAGGTGCTTCCCTTCCGCGCCAGCCTGTTCGCCTCGCTCTTCCCGCCGCTCGCCGGCGTCAAGGTGCAGCCGGTGGCGATCGACTATGGCGAGGCGGCCGAAGCGATCGCATGGGTCGGCAGCGAGCCCGCAGGCGCGAACGCCAGGCGCATCCTGTCGAGGCGCGGCACGCTGCCGGTGACGCTGCGCTTCCTCGAACCGATCGACCCGCATTCGGCCGGCGGCCGCAAGGCGCTGGCGGCCGCGGCCCGGGCGCAGGTGGTCGCGGCGCTCGGCGCTTTCGCACCCGGCGCCGGCGCCCTATATGCCCCGCGATGAAGAACCGAAATCCCAGCAGCTTCCGGGTCAAGTCGTTCGGCTGCCAGATGAACGTCTATGACGGCGAACGGATGGCCGAGCTGCTTGCCGCCGCCGGGCTTCGCGAAGCCCAGGCCGAAAGCGAAGCCGAGCTGGTCGTCCTGAACACGTGCCACATCCGCGAGAAGGCGGCCGAGAAGGTCTATTCCGAGATCGGCCGGATCGTCAGCCGCGCCGGCGCCGAGCAGCCGCTGATCGCCGTCGCCGGCTGCGTCGCCCAGGCCGAGGGGGCGGAGATCCAGCGACGCCAGCCGGCGGTCGACATCGTCGTCGGCCCGCAAGCCTATCACCGGCTGCCCCGGCTGTTGCGGCAGGCGCGCCGCGGCGAGGCTGCGGTCGATACGGACATGCCGCTCCAGTCGAAGTTCGGCCAGCTGGCGGCGCGGCGCGGCCAAGTGCCCAGCGCCTTCCTGACGGTGCAGGAAGGCTGCGACAAATTCTGCACCTATTGCGTCGTGCCCTATACGCGCGGCGCCGAAGTTTCGCGCCCCGGCGCCGCCATCGTCGACGAGGCGAAGGCGCTGGTCGATGCGGGCGCCAAGGAGCTCAGCTTGCTCGGGCAGAACGTGAACGCCTGGCGCGGCGAGGACGGGGAGGGGCTCGAGCACCTGATCCGCGCGCTCGACGCGCTGCCGGCGCTGGAGCGCATCCGCTACACGACCAGCCATCCCAATGACATGAGCGAAGGCCTGATCCGCGCGCACGCGGAGGTCGGCAAGCTGATGCCCTATCTGCACCTGCCGGTTCAGTCGGGCAGCGACCGCGTGCTCAAAGCGATGAACCGCAGCCACACGAGCGCGAGCTATCTCCGCCTGATCGAACGGGTCAGGACGGCTCGGCCGGACATCGCCATTTCCGGCGATTTCATCGTCGGCTTCCCGGGCGAGACCGACGAGGATTTCGAGGCGACGCTGCAAATGGTCGAGGCGGTGAACTACGCCCAGGCTTTCTCTTTCAAATATTCGCCGCGCCCGGGCACTCCGGCCGCGGGGATGGAAAAGCAGGTGCCGGCCAGCGTGATGGATGAGAGGCTGCAGCGGTTGCAGGCGCTGCTCAATGCGCAGCAGCTCGCGTTCAACCGCACCACCGTCGGGCGACGCACACAGGTGCTGCTGGAGCGCAACGGCAAACGCCCCGGTCAACGGGTGGGCAAGTCGCCCTGGCTCCAATCGGTACACCTGGGAACGAACGCCGAGATCGGAGACATCGTCGAGGTGGAGATCGTTTCGGCTGGCCCGCACAGTGTCGCCGGCGCCGAGCTGGTGAAGCAGGCCGCCTGATGGCGCAGAAGAAGCCCGCGCCCGCTGCCTCTATGCCCCGCGCGCGCCTCGAGATCGAGTTCGAGCAGCCGCATTTGCTCGGGCCGCTGTTCGGGGAGTTCGACCGCAACCTGGTCGCGATCGAGGACCGGCTCGGCGTCTATATCGCCGCGCGCGGGGCGCGGGTGCAGATCGAGGGCGATCCGAAGGATGCGGCGCGCGCCCGCGAGGTCCTGCTCGGCCTCTACAACCGGCTCGATGAGGGTCACGACATCGACGCCGAGACGGTGAACGCGATCATCTCCATGTCCGGCGAGCCGACGCTGGAGGGGATCATCTCGCCGGAGGTGGCCGAGCCGCCCAAGGTAATGATCCGAACGCGCAAGAAGACGATCGTCCCGCGCTCGCGGACCCAGGCCGTCTACATGGAAGCGCTGGCCCGCGACGACATGATCTTCGCGCTCGGCCCGGCCGGCACCGGCAAGACTTATGTCGCCGTTGCCCAGGCGGTGCAGCAGCTGATCGGCGGGAGCGTCGACCGGCTGATCCTGTCGCGCCCGGCGGTCGAGGCGGGTGAGCGGCTCGGCTTCCTTCCCGGCGACATGAAGGAGAAGGTCGATCCCTATCTGCGCCCGCTCTACGACGCACTCTACGACATGCTCCCGACCGAGCAGGTCGAGCGGCGGATCGCGTCGGGCGAGATCGAGATCGCGCCGATCGCCTTCATGCGCGGACGGACCTTGTCGGACGCCTTCATCATCCTCGACGAGGCGCAGAATACGACTCCCGCGCAGATGAAGATGTTCCTGACCCGGTTCGGCATGAGGAGCCGGATGGTGATCTGCGGCGATCCGCAGCAGGTCGACCTGCCCGAGCCGGGCAAGTCCGGCCTTCATGACGCGGTCGCGCGGCTCGAGGGCATCGACAAGATCGCCACCGTTCGGTTCGGCCCCGGCGACGTCGTCCGCCATCCGCTCGTCGGCCGGATCGTCGAGGCCTATGAGGGCAAGGGGTGATGCTGCTCGTCGAGGCCGACATTTCGCCGGAGTGGGACCGAAGCACCAACTGGACGGCGCTGGCGCGTAAGGCGGTCGCGGCGGCGGTAGCAAATAGCCGTCATACTTCGCTCGCCGAGCGTGGGGCTGAAGTCTCCATCAAGTTCACCAGCGATGCCGAGGTCCGTGCGCTGAACGCTGCGTGGCGCGGCAAGGACAAGGCGACCAACGTCCTTTCCTTCCCGATGGCCGAGCCGGGCGACGTCGCCGGCGCCGCGATGCTGGGCGATATCGTGCTTGCCCACGGCGTCTGCGCAAGCGAGGCGGCCGGGCGGCGCATCGCCGTCGAAGTCCATGCCGCGCATCTTGTGGTGCACGGCATGCTTCATCTGCTAGGGTATGACCACCAGACGAGCGACGAGGACGCCGAGGAGATGGAGGGGGTCGAACGCCGGGCGCTGGCCGCGATCGGGATCGCCGACCCCTATTCAGTGACAGAGGTGCAACCCTAAGCCCATGGAAGACGACAGTAGCAGCGCCCCCCAGGACGAGGGACGCTCATTCTGGAGCGGCCTCAGGGCCCTCCTGTTCGGCGACGACGGCGAATCGACGCTCCGCGACGAGATCGAGGAGGCGATCGAAAGCCGGGAAGGCGAGGCGCCCCGCGTCGGCGACCTCAGCAACGTCGAGCGGCAGATGTTGCGCAACATACTGCATTTCGGCGAGAAGACGGCCGGCGACGTGGCCGTGCCACGCGGCGACATCATCGCCGTGCCGACCACCATCACTTTCGAAGGGCTGGTGGCAGCTTTCGCCGAGGCCGGGCACAGCCGCCTTCCGGTCTATGAGGAGAGCCTCGACACAGTCATCGGCATGATCCACATCAAGGACCTGTTCGCGGTGCAGGTGACCGAAACCGAGCCGCCGGACGAGATCGCGCAGCTGGTGCGCGCGCCGCTCTACGTGCCGGAATCGATGGGCGTGCTCGATCTGCTGGCGCGGATGCGCGCCGAGCGCGTCCATCTCGCCATCGTTGTCGACGAATTCGGCGGCACCGAAGGGCTGCTGACGATCGAGGACGTGGTCGAGGAGATCGTCGGCGAGATCGAGGACGAGCATGACGAGGAGCTGGAGGCGATGCTCACCCAGCTCGAGGGGGGCAGCTGGGACGCGGACGCGCGCGCGGAACTCGAGGACGTTGCCGAGGCGATCGATGCCCGGCTCGGCGCGGTCGAGGAGGATGTGGACACGCTCGGCGGCCTCGCCTTCGTCCTGGCGGGGCGCATCCCGCAGCCGGGAGAGATACTTGAGCATCCGAGCGGCTGGCGACTGGAGGTGACCGAGGGCGACACCCGCCGGGTCACCCGCTTGAGACTCCATGCGCCCGAAGAAGGCGAGCTGGTCGAGTAGAGGCTCAAGAGGGGGGCAAATGGAATTCGAGCATGTCCGGCTGGAGCACAGTCCCGCCGCCGTCGCGACGCTGACGCTGAACCGGCCCGATTCACTGAACGCGCTCAACGGCGCGATGGTCGATGAGCTTCGCCGGGCGGTCGAGGATGCGGGCCGGTCCGGCTCGCGTTGCCTGCTAATCACCGGCGAGGGCAGGGGATTTTCGAGCGGCGCCGACCTCGGCGGTTCAGGCGGCCTGCCGGAGGATGCCGGCGCGGCTCTGGAAAAGCATTTCAACCCTCTGGTTGAGGCCCTGTTCGCGCTGCCGATCCCGGTGGTCGCGGCGGTTAACGGCCCCGCCGCCGGCGCCGGCTGCAGTCTCGCGCTTGCCGCCGACATCGTGATCGCGGCGCGGTCGGCCTATTTCCTCCAGGCCTTCGTCAATATCGGCCTGATCCCCGACGCCGGCGCGACTTGGCTGCTGCCACGCCTCGCCGGCCGCGCGCGGGCGATGGAGATGATGATGCTGGGCGAGCGCATCGCCGCCGAACAGGCGCAGGAGTGGGGGATGATCGCGCGCGTCGTCGACGACGAATTCCTCGCCGAGGAGGCGGTGGCGCTCGCGACCAGCCTGGCTCGGGGGCCGACGGTGGCGCTCGCCCTGATTCGCCGCCTCGCCCGCGACGCCGAGCAGATCGGCCTGACCGAAGCGCTCGCCGCCGAACGCGCGGCCCAGCGCCGAGCCGGAGAGACCGAGGATTTCAAAGCGGCGGTGTTCGCCTTCCTGCAGAAACGTCGGGCGCGGTTCGAGGGCCGCTGACCGGCGCAGCGGCGCACCTACCGGAAATTGTCGGCGTAGGCCTGGAGCTTGAGCTTGGGCTCGGAGGGCGGGACGAGATGGTAGTCGATGCCGTTTCGCTCGGCATAGGCCTGGGCGGCTTCGGCGCTTGGAAAGGTGAGCTTGACCTGCTCTTGCGTCTCGGCCCCACCGGACCAGCCGGTGAGCGGGTCGGGCCGCTTGCGGCGGCGTGATTCGAACGCGAGCACCCACTCGCCGGCGCGCGCCCGTCCGGACTGCATCGCATTCTTGGAGCGCTGATAAATCCGTGCCGCCATGGTTTGGCCTTTCGCGAAGGCAAGTGCCGAAACCCGGGGCCGGAATCAAGCGGTTCGGCGGCTTTCGCGCTGGCGGGCGGCGCGGGGCGCCTCTATCACGCCGAACATGGCGAGCGAGAGGAAAGGGGGGATCAGCCGCCGCACGCTGCTGGTCGGCGGCGGCGCCGGCATCGGCCTCATCCTCGCCTGGTCGCTCTGGCCGCGCACCTTCCGACCGAACCTTCAGGCGGCGGAAGGGGAGACGGTCTTCAACGCCTTCCTCAAGATCGCGCGCGACGGCCGCGTCATCGTCGCCGTACCGCAGGCCGAAGTGGGGCAGGGGGTTTATACCAGCCTGCCGCAGGTCCTCGCCGACGAGCTCGGCGCCGACTGGCGGACGGTGGCGGTCGAGCCGGCGCCGATCAGTCCGCTCTACGCTAATGAACTGCTCGCTGAAGAGGCGTCGGAGGGGAGCGCTTTCCCCTCGGCCTTCGGCATCGACCGCTGGGCAGCGCGGCGGTACGCCGCGCGAGAGGCGCTGATGATCACCGCCGGCTCGACCTCGGTGCGCGCCTTCGAGCCGAGGCTGCGCGAGGCGGGGGCGGCGGCGCGGGCGCTGCTCAGCAAGGCGGCGGCGCGGCGCTGGCAAGCGGATTGGGAGGAGCTCGACACGCGGGCCGGCTTCGTCTGGCGCGGCGGCGACCGCATTCCGTTCGCCGAGCTCGCCGAAGCGGCTGCGGACGAGGAGCTGCCGGAAAACCTGCCGGTGCGCGGCGGCATCGAGCACCGGCTTGCGGGCCAGCCGCTGCCGCGGCTCGACGTGCCGGCGAAGATTGACGGCTCGGCCATGTTCGCCGCCGACGTGCGCCTCCCCGACATGGTCTTTGCCGCCGTGCGGAGCGCGCCGGATGGCAGCCGCCGCGTGGCGATGGACCGAGCCGAGGCCGATGCCGTGCCGGGCGCGCTCAGCGTCGTCGAGCATCGCAACTGGACGGCCGCGATCGGCACCAACTGGTGGGCGGCCGCACGTGCGCTCGACGCGCTCCGGCCGCGCTGGGAGGTGCCGGTTGGCGGCCCCTCGGCCGCCGCGATCCGCGCGTCGCTTGTCGACGCCGTTGAAAGCGGCGAGGGGGAAAGCGTTTACGAGAGCGGCGACCTGGGCGGGCCGTTTCCCGGCGCGAGCCCCGTCTCCGCGCGCTATTATGTCGCACCGGCGCCAAGCGCACCGGTCGAGCCGCTGGCGGCGACGGCGCGCTTGATCGGTGACCGGCTCGAAGTCTGGGCGCCGACGCAGGCCCCTGGGCTCGCCCGCGCCGCCGCCGCCCGCGCCGCCGGCATGGCAGAGGCGCAGGTCACCCTCTACCCGATGCCGGTCGGCGGCGGTTATGGCCGCAAGCTGGAGACCGAGGCGGTGGAGCAGGCGGCGGTGCTCGCCGTCCAGCTCGAGCGGCCCGTCCAGCTCAGCTGGCCGCGCATCCAGGAGATACAGCGCGACACGCCCCGCCCCCCGGCCGCGGGGCGGCTGACCGCCTGGATCGGGCAGAACGGGATCGCGGCCTGGCGTGCGCGCATTGCCGCACCGGGCACGGCCGCCGAGGTCGCGGCCCGGCTCGACGCCGCGGCCGGCTTCTTCCGCCCCGACGGCGGCGCCGCCGCCGGCGCGGTGCCTCCTTATGAGATCCCGAATGTCGCCGTCGACCATGTGCCGGTCGGCGTCGGGATCCGGACCGGCGTCTGGCGCGGCGGCGCGCACAGCTACACCTGTTTCTTCACCGAATGCTTCCTCGACGAGCTGTCACGGCTCGCCGGCATGGAGCCTTTGTCGTTCCGGATGGGGATGTTGCCGCAAAGCCCGCGCCTCGCCCGCGCGCTCGCCACCGCCACGTCGATCGGCGGCTGGGATGGCGGCCAGCCCGGCAGCGGCATGGGCATCGCCGCGCACAGTGCCTTCGGCTCGCACGTCGCGACGCTGGTCGAGGTCGAGATCAGCCGCGAGCAGCGGCTGCGCGTGCTGCGCGCGGTCTGCGCCGTCGATTGCGGCAGGATCGTCAATCCGGAGATTGTCAGGCAGCAGATCGAAGGCGGCATCGTCCACGGCATTTCGGCGGCAACCGGCGCACCGTTGGAGTATGAGAACGGCGTGCCGGCGGCGCGGACGATCGGCGCCTATCGCCTCCCCGTCCTTCGGGATTCGCCCGAGGTCACGGTCGAGCTGCTGGAAAGCGAGGAGGAGCCGGGCGGGGTCACCGAGTTGGCCGTCCCGACCGCCGCTCCCGCCGTCGCCAACGCCCTGTTCTCGCTGACCGGCGTGCGGTTGCGCGCGCTGCCACTGACGATCGGCGGCTGAGGTGGACCCGCCGCCCGACCATCCGCCGGTGGTGCCGCGCAAGGTCGGCGTGCTGCTGATCAACCTCGGCACGCCTAATTCGCCCGAGCCGGGGTCGGTGAAGCTCTACCTCAAGGAATTCCTGTCGGACCCGCGCGTCGTCGAGATTCCGCAGCTGGTATGGCAGCCGATCCTGCGCGGCATCGTCCTGACCACCCGCCCAAGGAAGTCCGCCCACGCCTACAAGCAGGTCTGGACCGCCGAGGGCTCGCCGCTGGCGGCAATCACCGCCCGCCAGGCCCGCGCGCTCGCCGGGACGTTCGGCGAGGACGTAATCGTCGACCATGCGATGCGCTACGGCCGTCCCGCCATCGCGGAGAAGATCGACGCCCTGAAGGCGGCGGGCTGCGAGCGGATCCTGATCGCGCCGCTTTATCCGCAATATTGCGCGGCCACGACGGCGACCGCCAATGACGAGGCCTTCGCCCATTTGCGCAGGCTGCGCTGGCAGCCGGCGGTGCGGACGCTGCCGCCTTATCACGACGATCCGGCCTATATCGAAGCTCTGAAGGCGCTCGTGGAAGCGGAGCTGGCGAAGCTGGACTTCGCGCCGGACGCGATCATGTCGAGCTTCCACGGCATGCCGCAGCGGACGCTCGAGCTCGGCGATCCCTATCACTGCCACTGCCGCAAGACGGCGCGGCTGCTGGCCGAGGCGATGGGGCGCAAGCTGATCGTCGCCTTCCAGTCGCGCTTCGGGCGGGCGAAGTGGCTCGAGCCGGCGACCGATAGGGTGCTTGCAGAACTGCCCGGGCAGGGAGTCAAGCGCCTCGCCGTCCTTGCGCCGGGCTTTTCCGCCGACTGCCTCGAGACGCTCGAGGAACTGGCAATACGCGGCCGCGCTACCTTCCTCGCCGCTGGCGGCGAGCGTTTCGCCTATCTTCCCTGCCTCAACGACAGCAATCCGGGGATGTCATTGCTCCGCAGGCTGATCGGGCGCGAGCTTGAAGGATGGCTGCCGCCCCAATAAGGCCCCTCCGACACGAAAAAGAGGAGAGGAAGAATGGCACGCGTTGCAGTCGTCACCGGCGGGACCCGCGGCATCGGCGAGGCGATCAGCATAGCGCTGCGCGACGCGGGCATGACCGTCGCCGCCAATTATGCCGGCAATGAGGAAAAAGCCCGCGAGTTCAGCGACCGCACCGGCATCAAGGCCTATAAGTGGGACGTGTCCGACCTCGACGCCTGTCTCGCCGGCATCCAGCAGGTCGAGAGCGAGCTCGGGCCGGTCGACGTCCTGGTCAACAATGCCGGCATCACCCGCGACGGCACGATGAAGCGGATGACCCGGCAGATGTGGGACGAGGTGATCGACGTCAATCTCGGCGGCTGCTTCAACATGGCCAAGGCGGTGTGGGACGGGATGAACGCGCGCAAGTTCGGCCGCGTCGTCAATATCGGCTCGATCAACGGCCAAGCCGGACAATACGGACAGGTCAATTACGCCGCCGCGAAATCGGGCATTCACGGCTTCACCAAGGCACTGGCGCAAGAAGGCGCCCGCGCCGGCATCACCGTCAACGCGATCGCGCCGGGCTATATCGACACCGAGATGGTGGCGGCCGTGCCGCCCGACGTGCTCGAGAAGATCGTCGCCCGGATCCCGATCGGCCGCCTCGGCCGCGCCGAGGAGATCGCCCGTGGAGTGGCGTTCCTTTGCTCGGAAGATGCCGGCTTCGTCACGGGCTCGACGCTGAGCATCAACGGTGGCCAGCATATGTATTGAGAGATGGGGACAGTCACTTTCAGAACGATCGTGCGAAACCTCGTACCATGCGCGTGAAAGTGACTGTCCCTTGGGCCCCGTGAAACGCTCGGTGATGATCGCGGGCCACGCGACGTCGATCAGCCTCGAGCCGGTCTTCTGGGAGGCGCTGCGCGAGGCCGCGGCCGAGGAGGGGCTGCCGCTCAATGCGCTGGTGGCGCGGATCGACGCCGAGCGGATCGCGGCGCGCGGCCCCCCCAACCTCGCCAGTGCGATCCGCGTCTGGCTGTTCGAACGGGCGCGGCGCTAGCGGGCCAGGAGCACCCGAGCCTGGGTCGCGATCTGGGCGAGCATCGGCGCGGTTGTCACCGAGGCGGTGCGGGCGCGGTCGACGGTGCGGCGGAACTGCTCGATGCGCGGCCCCTGCTCGGCGACCCAGCGGTCGACGTCGGCCTTGGGGTCCTTGGTCTGGTGGCGGCCGAGGAACTCGAGCCGCAGCTGCTCGAAGTCGCGCGCCAGGCCGGCGGTGAGCAGCCGCTCCCATTGGTCCTTGGCCTGAAAATGGTTCGCCGCGGTCTGCGCCCAATCGAGCCCGAGCGCCTCGCCGAGCTTGGTATAAGCCTGGGTCAGGACGATCTCGTCCACGCCGAGCCGCTGGCCGAGAATGGCGAGGCCGACGCCGCCGTTGAGCTCGAACAGCCGGACCACCGGATCGATGAGATCGCGCGGTGCGCCCATCTCCTCGAGCTGGGCGCGAAGGCCGGTTGCCTCGGCGCGCGGCTCCGGCCGGAGCAGGTCCTGAAGCGCGGCGTCGAGCTTCATCACCCCGGGACGGAGCCGCTCCACGATCTCGCCGGGCCGCGCGTCCGGCGACGTGCAGCGCAGGAGGTCGGCGATGTGGAGCTGAAGCCCCGTCGAGGCCTGCTCGAACAGCGACAGGCGCACCTGCTCGGGGACGTCGGCGTCGCCGATCGCGGTCCACAGCCGGTCCATCTCGAACAGCCGCTCGGCGGCGACGAAGCCGGCCGCGGCCTGGCCGAAGGCGGCCCCCTCCTCCTCGGTAAGCGCGAAAGGCGCGACGATGCCGAGCCGGTTGACGAAGCGATTGGCGATCTTGGTGGCGATGATCTCGCGGCGCAGGCGGTGCTGGAGCAGCGCATCGCGGTGCCGTTCCTGCATTTGCACCGGGAAGGCGCTCAGCAGCTCCGGCTCCAGCGTCGGATCGTCGGTCCAGCGGGCGATCTCGATGGCCGCCTGGAGGCGCATCTTCGCCGTCGAGAGCAGCACCGCCAGCTCGGGACGGGTGAGGCCGTTATTCTGCTGGGCGCGGCGAAGCAGCTCCTCATTCGTCTCCAGGCCCTCGACGGCGCGGTTGAGCCGGCCGCTCTCCTCTAGGATCTCGATCACCCGGACGAGCTGGGGCAAGGCGCGCGCGCCGCCGCGCTCGGCAATCGAAAGCGCCAGCGTCTGGAGCCGGTTGTCCTCGAGCACGAGCGCCGCGACGTCGTCGGTCATTTCGGCGAGCAGCAAGTTGCGCGCCTCGAATTCGAGGCGCCCTTCGGTCATTTCCCGATTGAGCGGGATCTTGATGTTGACCTCGTTGTCCGAGCAGTCGACGCCGGCCGAATTGTCGATGAAGTCGGTGTTGATGCGGCCGCCCTTCTGGGCGAACTCGACTCGGCCGGCCTGGGTGACGGCGAGGTTGGCGCCCTCGCCGATCGCCTTGGCGCCGAGCTCGAACGCATTGATTCGGATGGCGTCGTTGCCTGGGTCGCCGACTTCGGCGTTGGCCTCGTCGCGAGCCTTGATGTAGGTGCCGATGCCGCCGAACCAGAGCAGGTCGACGGGCGCCTTGAGGATCGCGGAGATGAGCGCCGAGGGATCGACCTCCTCGTCCTCGACGCCGAGCAGCGAGCGCACCTGGGGCGTCAGGGGGATCGCCTTCTGGCTGCGCGGGAAGACCCCGCCGCCGGACGAGATCAGCGCCTTGTCATAATCGCCCCAGGTCGAGCGCGGCAGCTCGAACAGGCGCTTACGCTCCGCCCAGCTGCGCTCCGGATCCGGATCCGGATCGAGGAAGATGTGGCGGTGGTCGAAGGCGGCGACGAGCTTGATCGCGCGCGAAAGAAGCATGCCGTTGCCGAACACGTCGCCCGACATGTCCCCGACGCCGGCGATGCTGATCGACTCGGACTGGACGTCGACCCCCATCTCCTTGAAGTGACGCTGCACCGAGACCCACGCGCCGCGAGCGGTGATGCCCATCGCCTTGTGGTCGTAGCCGTAGCTGCCGCCGCTGGCGAAAGCGTCGCCAAGCCAGAAGCCCTGCGACACCGCGATCTGGTTGGCGACGTCGGAGAAGCTAGCGGTGCCCTTGTCGGCGGCAACGACGAAATAGGGGTCATCATCGTCGCGCACCGTCACCTGCAGTGGGTGAACGATCTTGCCGTCGACGATGTTGTCGGTGACCGAAAGCAGCGAGCGGATGAAGATGCGATAGGCTTCGGTCCCTTCGGCGAGCCAGGCGTCGCGGTCGCCGGCCGGCGGCAGCTGCTTGGGATAGAAGCCGCCCTTGGCGCCCGTCGGGACGATGACCGCATTCTTGACGAGCTGCGCCTTCATCAGGCCGAGTATCTCAGTGCGGAAGTCGTCGCGCCGGTCGCTCCAGCGAAGGCCGCCGCGGGCGATCGGACCGCCGCGCAGGTGGATCCCTTCGAGACGCGGGCTGTAGACCCAGATTTCTCGCCACGGCCGTGGCGCGGGAAGGTTGGGGACGGCGGCGGAATCGAGCTTGAAGGCGAGCGCCTCGCCGCCCGCTGGAGCAAAGGCGTTGGTGCGAAGGATCGCGCCGATGACGCCGCGAAGCGTGCGCAGGATGCGATCCTCGTCGATGGCCGCGACCGCCGCGAGGCCGTTGCTGATGCGCCGTTCGGCCGCCGCCACCGCCGCGTCGCGACGCCCTTCGAAGGCGGGCGAGTGCATCGCGTCGAACAGGGCGACGAGGCCCTTGGTCACCTCCGGCGCACGGCGAAGCGCGTCGACGACCGTCTGCAGCGAATAGGAAAGGCCGGTTTGGCGCAGATAGCGGAACCAGGCGCGGAGCAGGACCACGTCCCGCGGCTCCAGTCCGACCGAGACGATCAGCTGGTTGAAGGCGTCATTCTCGGAACGGCCTTCCAGCACCGCCGCGGCGGCGGTTTCGACCACGCCCGCCCGCGCCATGACCGCGCCGGTCGGCGAGCCGTCCGCGGTGGCGACGACGAATTCGTGAATGTTGCCTTCGTGGTTGTCGAGCCGTGTCGGCGTCTCCTTCAACGCGCGGAACCCGAAATTCTCGAGCACGGGCACGACGTCGGACAGCGCCACCAGACCGCCGAGGCGGTAGATCTTGAGCCGAAGCTGGCTCTCCGAATCGGTCTCCAGCCGGTAGAGCCGTACCGAGCGGCGGTGGCCGTCGGCGAGGCCGTCGAGGCGCAATATGTCGAGCGCGGCGTCCTCGGCCGGGTAGCGCGCGCGATAGGCGGCGGGGAAGGCCGGCGCATAGGTTATCGTGAGACGCGTCGCGCGGCTCGGATTGGTGAGCTCCGCCAGCGTCGCTTCGACGCCCGGCTCCCAGCCGCGGACCATCTTGTCGAGTTGGCGGTCAAGGGCCGCGGTGTCCGGCGTCGGCCGAGTCGAATCGATGGTAAAGGTGTAGCGAAGCAGCGCCATGTCGCCGTCGCCGAGGCTGACCGACCAGTTGGTCTGGCTGCCGTTGGCGGCCTGGGCGATCATGTCGCCTATGTCGATCCGCCGCCGCGTGGTCAGCTCGTCGCGCGGCAGCCAGACGAAGGCGAACAAATGCCCCCTCAGGATCGACCGGAACAGCGCCAGCGTCGGCCGCGGCCGATCGGCCAGGGACATCGCCGTGATCACCAGCTCGCGCACTTCGTCGGCGCTGAGGTTGATCAAGAGGTCGTGCGGAAGCGAGGTCATCGCATGGCGCAGCGCCTTGCCGCTGTGGCCGGACGGCTCGAAGCCGAAGGTGCGGTCCAGCTCCTCGAGCCGCCGCCGCAGGACGGGCACGTCCTCGACCGGCGCGTTCAGCGCCTCGCTGGTCCACAGGCCGATATGCACGCCGACGCCCGTGATCCGCCCGCCCTCGCGCACCGGCACCACCACCAGATCGAGCGGAACGCGGCGGTGGACCGGCGACTTGCGGTCCGCCTTCGCCATCAAAGGCACCTCGCCGCCCTGCTCGAAATAGCGGATCGCGCCCTCGCATCCGCCCTCGTCGGTCGGCTCGCCGGGAAGGCGGAACAGGCCGAGCTTGTGCTCCTCGATCCCGCCGGGCCGCTCGACCTCGAAGCCGAGCAGGGTCATCGCACCGTCGGCGAACCAGTGGAGCAGCGCGCGCCCCTCTCCATCCTCGATCTGGTCGGCGTCGGCGCGCATCCGCGCCTGCATCGAACGCCAGTCGGCGACCGCGGCGCGGACGTCGGCGAGCACCCGATGAAGCTCGGCGGTGAGGTCGGAGCGGGTCCGCGCGTCGGCCCGGTCGACCTCGATATACATGATCGACTCGCGCCGGCTGAGATCCTCGCAAAGCGGCTCGACCGCGACGAGGCAGTCCTGGTCGTCGCGGGTGACGCAGACGACCGGGTGGAGGAGGCGGTGGATGATGAGCCCGCGCGCCGAAATCGCGGCGGCGACGGAATCGACCAGGAACGGCATGTCGTCATTGGCGATGCCGATTCGCATCCGCCGGTGCCCGAGCTTGGTGCTGACCGATTCGAGCCGGACCAGCGCGATCCCAGGCGGGCGGCGCGCGGCACAGGTGGCGATGAACTCGGCGGCGGAGCGGCGGTCGTCGCTGCTGAAGTCCTGAAGCTCGCCGGCGAGGGCGCCATGGCAAAGCGCCTGGGCGAGACTGTCGAGCAGCCGCTGGCGAGCGGTGTCCCCCGCTACCATCGTGTCCGCTTCCATAAGGTCGGCTCCCGGAAATCAACCGGCGGGCGGGCGGCCCGCATTTGGCGGCGCCTATAGACCCGGCGTCCGCGCGGCGGCAAGGCTAAGGGCGGCGCGCGAGGAGGCGCCGGCGATGGAATTGCAGCCGCTCGCTTATGAGGCAGAAGGAAGGGTTTTCGACGGCTTTCTCGCCGACGGCTCCCGTGGGCGCCCGGCGCCCGGCATCCTCGTCGTACACGAGGGCGGCGGACTGGGCGACCATGTGAAGGAGCGGGCGGCGATGCTGGGCGAGCTCGGCTTCGTTGCTTATGCGATGGACCTGTTCGGCCTCGACTCGTTCGAGCTCGAGCAAGCGAAGGCGATCGTCGGCGAGCTTCGCGCCGACCTCGCCAAGCTTCGGGGCCGCTGCGCCGCCGCGGTTCAGCTTCTCCGGTCGCATCGCTCGGTGGACGGCGCGCGGCTCGGCGCCATCGGCTTCTGCTTCGGCGGGACCGCCGTGCTCGAGCTGGCGCGCAGCGGTGCCGACCTCGCCTGCATCGTCGGCTTCCACGCGGGCCTCGTCACGTCCTCCCCGCCGGAGGACAACCGGAATATCCGCGGCAAGGTGCTGATCTGCCTCGGCACCGACGATCCGGTGGTGACTGCGGAGCACCGGGCGGATTTCATCGCCGGCATGGCGGGCGCGGGGGTGGACTGGCAGCTGCACCTCTACGGCGGGGTCGGCCACAGCTTCACCAACCGCTGGATCGACAGCTGGGACCTCCCCGGCTTCGTCTATGACGCGCAGGCCGATCGCCGCGCCTGGGCGGCGATGCGCGCGCTGTTCGACGAAGTCTGGCCCTGAGCGGCCGCTATTCGACGACGATCTCGCCGCGCATGCCGAAGGTGCTGTGGAGCGTGTGGGTGCAGCGCAGCCGGTAATGGCCGCGTGCCGGCACCAGCCTGACGTCGGCGGACTGGCGGCCGCCCAGCTCGACGGCACCGTCGCGCACCGGACCTGCTGCGACCGTCGAGGCCGCGAAGAATTGCGGCGCGGCGAAATTGTGGCCGCCGCTGCCGGTATTGACGAGATGAAGGACGACGGGCTGGCCGGCGCGGAGGCGCAGGCTCGCGGGATCGAAGTCGAAGCTGGACAGCCGCACCTCGACTCGCTGCGCGCGGCTCCAGTCGGGTTGCCCCGGCGCCGGGGCGGCAAGGACGATGAGGGCGAAAGCGGCAAGGATACGCATGACGGCCTCCCTTTCGAAGGAGGCGCTCAGCATAGCACGTGATGGGGCGGCGGCGAAGCGGTCAGGCGCTCTTGCGGATTGCGTCCCGAACGGTCTTCTCGTCGCGGGCGCAGGCGACGACCGAGAGGCCGTGCGACTCGCGCCGCGCGACCAGGACGACGAACTCCTCGGTGCCGTTCACCTCCATCGCCAGGCGCGCCAGCGGCGGCGCCGAAAGCAGCCGCTCGCGCACCGCCTGCCAGCCGTCGACTTCGGCCTGCGGGCGGCGCGCGCGGCGCTCCGCCTGGACGACGCCCTTGAGGCCGCCGTCGAAGCTTTCGAGTGTGGCGGGGAGCGAGCCGGACTCCAGGCCCTCGCGCCGCGCCCACGAGAGGGCGGCGGCGAATTCGGTCAGTCGCGATTTGTCGTAGCCGGCGCCGAAGACGAGCTTCGCCACCGCCGTCATCGGCGCGCGCGCCTGCACCTTGATGCCGGCATCCTCGAGTAGCTCGGCATACCCTTCCGGGTCGGCACCTGCCGCGAGCGCGAAGTCATAGGCCTGCCCCAAAGCGCGATAGAGTGCCGCGCGGCTGCGCTGTTCGCAGGAAAGCGCCTGCTCCGCGCATTGGCGGGCATGGCAGAGGCGGTCGGCGAGGCCGGCATCGACTGGAAGTTCCGTGTCCTGCGGCTGGCATCCATCGTCGTCCCAAAGGCTCAGTGACGGATGTTCGGCATGATCGTTCTCGGCCGCCGCGGCTTCGGGGAGGTCGGAATTGGGACCGTCCGCCCAGATCGGGCAGCCGGCGACCGAAGGGGACGCGGCGATGGCGCGGTCGACCTCGCTCACCAGCGCCTCGGCGGTGGAGCGGTCGGCAAGCTCCTTCCAGTTGATCACGCCGTAGATGAAGTCGATCGCTTCGCCGTTCGACGAGAGCGGCATCAGGATGCCTCGATAGAGGGTGTTGTGGCCGCGCTGCCCGACGAACTCGGCCTCGAAGCCGATCGGCGCGCGGTTGGCGATGATCTGCATATAGTGGTCCGTGAGGCGCGAAAGGAGCGAGCGCGCGGGCACCTGGCTGATCCGGCGGATGGTCTGGTCGAGGCCGCATTCGACCCGGAGCGCCCGGCCCAGGAAGGAGATTTCGGGATCCAGCGGGTCCTTCGAGAAATCCAGCAGGACGCTGTGCGGCCCGAAATCCTCGATCGTATGCGGATCGACGTCGGCGATCGCCGGGTAAGCGCGGCCGCCGAGCAGCGAGACCCAGTAATTGTAAGCGCGCACGTGCATGCGCCGTTCGTCCGATCCGATTTCTGGCGGGCGCTCGAGCGCCGGCTCGTCTTCGGGCGCCTGGGCGAGCGCGGCCTCTTCTTCAAATCCCCGGAAGCTGTCCATATGTCCGCGTCCTCGGCGCCGCCCGTCGCGGCTTGGGACGAAAGTGCACAGTCGTGGTTGAGATATGGTTAATCCGGCCGTGCGCACAGCTTGTGCTCGCCCGGCGCCACTGATAAGGCGCCCGCTCCGCCGGAAAGCCGCTTTAGCTCAGCTGGTAGAGCACATCATTCGTAATGATGGGGTCGTGGGTTCGAGTCCCTCAAGCGGCACCAGACCTCCCAGACGGAAATCTCCGACACCCCGGCATAAGACGTAGCTCGGCTGCGTGGGAACCGCCCCGGGGAGCTATCGAGGGAAGCAGGCCGGCGGCGACCCATAGGCCGCACCCCCCCGCCGTATCAGGGGCCGAGTTCGGAAAAGATCGGAGGCTTAAAGCTTCCATAACCGCTGACCTCGTAGTCCTGCGGCTCCGCGGATGTCGCGGCGAACCATTGAGGGGCCTGCAATGCACTCGTCCGACCGTGTGCGCGAAACTGCCCTGCGCGCTGATCTCCTTGCAGGGGGGGTCATCGTCGCGGCACTGATCCTCTTTGTAACTCTAGGCGGCCGGGTTATCCCGAATGCGCTGCGTTCCCTTTTCCTCGGCGGACCGGAGGTGCCGCCCTCCCTCTCGGCAGCACTGCTGCTCAACGTCGCGCTGGTCTTGTTCGCGTGGAGGCGATGCAAGGAATTGAGACAGCAGGCCTTGGCTCGGGTGGTCGCGGAAAAGGAGGCCCAGGCCGCGGTCATGACCGACTACACGACCAGACTGCCAAACCGCGCCGCCCTCAGCCACGCGGCAGAGCGGCTGCTTGCGTCTCATACGCAGCTCGCTCTCCTCGTTCTGGATCTCGACCACTTCAAGAAGGTCAACGACCATTATGGTCACGGCGGCGGTGACGAGGTGCTGCGGTGGGTCGGCGATAGGGTTAAGGCTACGGCTCCCATCGGCGCTTGCAGCGGTCGGTTGGGCGGGGACGAGTTTGCGGTGCTCGTCTCGGGTCTCGACGCACAGTCCCGTGCCGTGACTCTGCTGGCAGAGCGCCTGGTCTCCGCTTTGAGCGAGCCTGTGCGAATCTCGGGGGGCGTCACGCAGATCGGCGTATCGATCGGCATCTCCTACCCCCGGGACGGGGACGTCCATTTCTCCGACTTCCTTCGTCGAAGCGACATTGCGATGTACGAGGCGAAGAAAGCGGGCCGCAACCGCATCGCCTGGTTCAACTCCGAGATGGAAGACCTGGTCAGGCGGCAGAGCCAGCTGGAAGCCGATATGCGCGATGGCATCCCCGCCGGGGACTTCGTCCCCTTCTACCAGCCGCAATACAAGATCGGCTCCGGTGAGTTGCATGGCTTCGAGGTACTGGCGCGCTGGAACCACCCCGACGAAGGATTGATGGAGCCGCTTCAGTTCATCTCGCTCGCGGAAGGCACAGGGCTGATTGGTCCACTTTCGTTGTCGGTGATGCGGCAGGCCCTTCGTCAGGCGCGGGAATGGCAACCCGATCTGATGATCGCCGTCAACGTCTCCCCGGTCCAGTTGAAGGACCGGCTGTTTGCCCAACGCGTAATGAAGGTCCTGACGGAAACGGGCTTCCCGGCGCAGCGTTTGGAGCTGGAGATCACCGAAAGCGCCATTTTCGAGGACTGCGACCAGGCGCTCGAGACCATCAACAGCCTCAAGGCGATCGGCGTCACCGTCTCGCTTGACGACTTCGGGACGGGCTACTCCTCATTGGCGCAGCTGCAGAACCTACCGTTCGACCGTATCAAGATCGACAAGAGTTTTGTGCTTTCGATGCTGCATAACGATGAGAGTGCGGCCATTGTCCGCGCCATCGCAACCCTCGGAGAGTCGCTCAAGCTCCCCATCACGGCGGAAGGAATCGAGACGGAATCGATCCTTGCGCACCTGGTGAGCATCGGGTGCTCCGAAGGGCAAGGCTGGCTGTACGGCAAACCGCTTCCGGCCGACAAGGTCGCTCAGACCTTTCCCGAGGTGGTCGGCGCCGAGGGTCTGACGGCCAGTCTCCCCGCACGGGCGCAGGAAGCCGTCAGCTTCATCCCGGAAAGACGGGATGGCCGCAGACGCGGATCAGCCAAAGCGGCTTAGGAGCGCATGGGCGATGCAACCACTGTCATATCCCAAGTGCGATGACGAACGCGCCTCCCAGCGCACTTCGGTGTCGCTGGCCGGCTCAGTCCGCGAATTGCGATCGGTCTCGCAGCCGGTGAAGATCCTCGACCTGACTGCTGCTGGTTGCCGGATCGCTGGAACGGATCTGCGAGCGAATGACGAAATTTGGGTCAGGGTCGGCCGCGAAAATCCAATCCGGGCGCGCGTCGTATGGGCCGCAAAGGGGGAGCTTGGCTGTAGTTTCTACAGCCCGCTTTCGCGTTGCGAGCTTCAAGGGATATTGACATCTGCCGGTCGGCGTCGCGCGCCACTTTTCACGCCGCCGGCACGCTCGACGTTCAGGGGAATTTAGACCTTCGCGCCTGTTAGCCGTCGGGCCGCTGCATGACAGTGGGGAACGGTCTGAGGAGTCGTTTCCTCGCCAGCAGCTCAGACCCATGCCGGCGCCAACGAGGCCCTCGCCTCGACTCGTGGCGACCGCAGCGCGACGGTCGCTGAACCGAATCTTGACCTTGCGTTCCTGATCTGTTCGGCCTCAGATGGGGAATGGGATTCGGCGCCGACCAGCTTAGGGACAAGGCCTTGCTGGCGCTGGAGGAGGCGGTGGTCGAGGCGCGCTACCGTCGGGCCCGCCGCTCCTACGCGCTTCGCTTCGCCCTCGCTTACCTGTGGGCCTATAGCGGCGCGCGAGACCGACGGCCGTTCGACGCACTGTGGCGGGCGCTGCGACAGGAAAAGACGCCGTGGAGCTTCGGCGTGGCCGATGGATGCTTGCTTGCCATTTATCGAACGCTCGGCCTTAGCCGCGAAGGAGAGGCGGCGATGCGGCTCTGGCAGAAGCGGGACGAGGAAGAGCGCGGGTAAGCGTCCGTTCGCACGCAGGCGAACCTCAGCTGGCGCCGGTTAAGCGATCGTTAGGGCCTGCTCGGATGACGTGACGGGCGCGCCCGTTATGACCACGATCGTCGAGGAGAAGCCGGTGATCCTGTAAAGGTCCTGGGCGAAATCCGTCGGGAGCCGGATGCAGCCGTGCGAAGCCGGATAATCGGGTACCCTGCCGGCATGGAGCGCTACGCCGCCCCATGTCAGCCGCTGCATGTAAGGCATCGGCGCGCCGTCATAGAGGTTGGAATAGTGGCGGACGTTCTTCTGGAGGATCGGGAAGGTGCCGGTGGGCGTGGCAAAGCCCCGGCGGCCGGTCGATACTTGCGACGAGCCCCAAAGCGCCCCGTTGCGGAAGACGAACAGCTGCTGCGAGGCGAGGCTGACGACGATCAGGACGCCGTCCCGCAGCGCCTGACGCGGGGTCGGCGGCGGCAGCGGCTCCGCCGCGACGATGCGGGCCGCTTCGGCGATGGTGGCGGCTTCGGCGGCGCGAACGAACGTGCGCCGCGCGTGCGCCATCGCGTCGGCGACGGGGCGAGCCGGCGCTGCCGCCGCGGCGCCACGGTTTGCCCTGGCCGTGCGTGCCGCGGACAGGGGTTCGGGCGGTGTGGCGCTGCCCAGCAGCAGGAGCGCTACGCCCGAGGCCGTCAGCAGCGACGATAATCGCACGACCACCTCCCGAAGCTGTGGTTCGCGTCTTTCAACGCCTGGCCCTTATTACGGCGTTCGCCGGCTTTATGCCAGCCTCGCCGAAGCTCGCCGCGCCGGAGGATGGCTGCGCGGGCGGGCCCACTACCAGTCGCTGCTGCGGATCAGCGTCAACAGACCGCCGCTGGCATAAGGCTTGGTCAGGAACAGCGCTTTTTCCGGGTAGTCGCCGGCGGCGGGGCGGCATTCGCCCGAGATCAGGATCAGCCGCGCGTCCGGGAGGCTCTGCGCGACGGCGCGGGCGAGGGCGAGGCCGTCCGGCTCGCCGTCGAGATGGATGTCGGTGATGACGAGCGACGGTTCGAGGCCGCCGTCGAGCAGCGCCATCGCCTCCGCGCTGTTGCTTGCGCAGGCGACCTGGTGACCGTCGGCGGTGAGCAGCTCGGCCGTCGACTGCAAGGTGATATGGTCGTCCTCGACGAGAAGGACGGGGGCGGCGGTAAGCGACACGCTGCTCTCCCTGGCTGGGTGGCCGAACATCGAGTCAGCGCGGCGAAGGTTCCCTCGCCGCCACTCGGTTCGCCGCATCCGGCCAGCCGCCGGCGCCGGGAAGGGGGGTCTGTGCGCCCGCCTAGGCGCGTCGGGCGGCCTGGCCAAGCGTCGGGTGAGCGGCGGTGCGTGGACCGAAATGGCCGCGGGGGATCGGCTTGCGCGAGGCGGCCACGACCAGCTCGAGCGTGGCGGGATGGAGCGGCGAGGCGAACCGGCAGCCGGCG
The DNA here is from genome assembly GCA_036386375.1 of Allosphingosinicella sp. Classification (GTDB taxonomy): domain Bacteria; phylum Pseudomonadota; class Alphaproteobacteria; order Sphingomonadales; family Sphingomonadaceae; genus Allosphingosinicella. The sequence continues at coordinate 57,825 of DASVVV010000069.1, forward strand.
CGGTCGCCTTCGACCCAGACCACTTCGCTGCTCTGCGGCTCCAGGCCGCTGAGCTTCAGCCAGACGCTGGCGCCGGCTTCGAGCGCCGCCACGCCGCGCGCCATGAAGCCGTCGGTCGAAAGATCGACGACCTCCACCTCGGCGACGGTCGCGCCTGGCTCGCGCAGCCGCGCGGCCAGGTTGACGATGCGCCGCTCGGCCTTGCGGCCGTCATGCTCGGGAAGGATGGCAAGCTGCCCTCTGGTCAAGGCTCGGGCTCCTTTCGCCCGTCGCCTATGCCCCGGCATTAACTAAACAAGGCTTAAGGGGGCGCTGAAACTCCCGCGCCCCCGCCGCGTTGTCAGGCCGTAACGAGTATCGGAGTAACTGTGAAAAGAGTATTCCTGGTAGCGCTGCTGCTCGGCTGCAGCGGCTGCGGCAATCTCATCAAGAATGGCGGCGACGGCGGCGAAGGCGTGGCGGCGGTCCAGCCGAGCCGCGTCACGCCCGAGCAGCTTCGCGCGGCGGTGAGCGACCCCCGGCTGGTGCGCTTCTACGAGACCCGCGGCTGGGCGCCGGCCTGGAATTCCGAGACCGCGCCGGCATTGGTCGGGGCGATCCGGGAGGCGCCGCGCCACGCGCTCGATCCCGAGCTGTTCCTCGGTGACGTCGCGAGGGCCGAGGCGCCTGCGCAACGTGAGGCTGCGCTCAGCCTCGCCGCGCTTACTTATGCCGACGCCCTCGCGCGCGGCCGAGTCGATCCGACGCGGATCGCCGACGTCTACACCTTGCCGCGCCCGGAAGTGGACGTGGCGAGCGGGCTCAACCGGGCACTCGAGGGCGGCGACGTTCCGGCCTGGCTGGCGAGCCTGGCGCCGCAGGATGAGGAATATCGCCGGCTTTCCGAGGCCTTCATCGCCGCCACCCGTCGCGGCGGGCCCGTCGCGACAGCGGTGCCCGAGGGCGGCGCCATCCGTCCCGGCGGCAGCGACCCCCGCGTCCCGGCAATCGCCGCGGCGCTCCGCGCTCAGGGTTACGCCGGGGCCGACGCGCAGCCGCAGGCGGCTCAGCCGGCGCAGGCGGGGCAGAACCAGCAGGCGACTCAAGCCGCACCGACGACCCGCTACACCGAGGCGCTGGCGGCGGCGGTGCGCGCGCTCCAGGAGGATCACGGCCTCGAGCCGACCGGCGTCGTCGACGCCCGCACGCTGGCCGCGCTCAATGCCGACACGACGAACCGCGCGCGCACGCTCGCGGTCAATCTCGAGCGCCGGCGCTGGCTGGCGCGCCAGGCGCCGCCGACCCGGATCGACGTAAATATCGCCGGCGCCTATCTGACCTATTGGCGTGACGGCAATGCCGCCGACCGGCGCCGCGTCGTCGTGGGCCAGCCGGGGAACGGCACCCCCGAGCTGGGCTCGCCGATGTTCCGGCTGGTCGCCAACCCGACCTGGACGGTGCCGGAATCGATCGCCGAGGAGGAGATAATCCCCAAGGGCGCTGGCTATTTGGCGCGCAACAACATGACGATGCAGAACGGCCGGATCGTCCAGGAGCCGGGCCCGAGAAACTCGCTCGGCCTGGTCAAGTTCGACATGCGCAACGACCAGGCCATCTATCTCCACGACACGCCCGCCAAGGCGCTGTTCCAACAGGACGAGCGCCACCGCAGCCACGGCTGCGTGCGGGTCCAGGATGCGCTCGGCTTCGCCCGCCTGATCGCCGAGCAGGAAGGGGTGCTCGATCAGTGGCAGGCGGCTTCCCAAAAAGAGGACGAGACGTTCGTCCAGCTGCCGCGCGAGATTCCGGTGCGGCTGATGTACCAGACCGCCTTCCTCGACGGCGGCCGGATCCGCTTGCGGCCCGACGTTTACGGCTGGGACGAGATCGTCGCGCGCGCGCTCGGCCTGCCGGCGCGGACCGCCGGTCCCACGCCCACCCATGTGAGCGACGTCGGCCCCTGACGGCCCGTCACGAAGCCGCCACGACCCAGCCGAAACGGCTCCGAAACCTCTCCGAAACCCGGAACGACGCGGGTTCGCCGCCCGTTGGTTGAATGCGGGACTATGCCCGCGCTTTCTGTAGATTTTGAGGAGATTTTTCATGGCAGACAATCGCTATGGCGACGGCCGTCGAGAGGGCTGGCGCGGCCGCGAAGGCTCGATTTTCACCGACGACGACGACCGCTGGAACCGGGGCGGCTCCGGCCGCTGGTCGCGCGAGGAAGCCCAGGGCCGCGACGGCTCCCGCGGGGGCAGCGACAACGACCGCGGCTTCTTCGAGCGCGCCGGCGACGAGGTCCGCTCCTGGTTCGGCGACGACGAAGCCGAGCGGCGGCGCGAGCGCGACACGCGGCGCGACGAGATGCTCGGCCAGTATGGCGGCCGCGACGAGGGCAACCGCTCCGACCGCGGCGGCAGCCGCAGCACTTTTGGCGGCATGGCCCAGGGCGGCTCGAGCTTCAGCGGCGGCGCCGATTACGGACGCGGTGGCTCCGATTATGGCCGCACTGGCTATGGCGGCGGCTCGTCCTGGGACCAGGGTTCCGGGCGTTCCGGGGGACAATCGAGCTTCGGCGGCCAATCCGAATATCGCAGCAACCAGTCCGGCGCGGGCGGCCAGTCGAGCTTCGGCGGCGAATCGAGCTTCGGCGGTCAGTCCGGCGGCGGCCAGAGCGGCCAGCGTTCGCAGTGGGACGAGAATTACCGCCGCTGGCGCGACCAGCAGCTCGAGCGCTTCGACCGCGAATATGACGATTATTGCCGCGAACGGCAGAAGCAGTTCGACCAGGACTTCGACAGCTGGCGCACCAGCCGCCTGACGCAGGGCGGTCCCTCGGGTCAGTCCGGCGGCGGCAGCAGCAGTTCCGGGGAGACGCTCCAGGGCTCCAGCGGCGAACGCAGCCGCAACCAAGGCACCGGCTCCACGTCCGGGTCGTCCGGACCCGAGACGGCCGGCGCGACGACCACCGCCGGCGGCACCGGCTCGACGCTCGAATCGAGCACCGGCAGCTCGGGCGGCGGCGGACGCGGATCCCGTTCGCGCTCCTGAGCGCTTCGGGATCGGGCCCCGCCTGAAGCGGGGCCCGCGCCCGCCCCCCGATAACGTCCGAACGAGATGAACAGGAGAGACAAGATGGCCGATTATGGCAGATTTGGCGGCTCAGGCCATGCCGACCGCGAGCGCGAACGCAGCCCTGACCGCGATTTCGATCGCGACCGCGACTTCGACCAGGACACCGACCGCGAAGGCAAGCCCCGGAGCGGCCGGTTCTTCGGCTGGGGCCGCGGCGACGATGACAATCGCGGCGGCCGCCAGCGCGCTTTCGAAGGCCGCAGCGATTCGCCCGCTGAACGGCGGAGCCGCTATGGCCGCGACTGGGACCGGGACGAGCGCTATTACGGCTATGACGACTATCATGAAGGCCTGCCCATCAACGAGACGGGCCGGCTGATCGCGTCGAACAAGGTCGAAGGCACGCCGGTCTACGGCCGCGGCGGCGACCGGCTCGGAACGATCTACAATTTCATGGTCGACAAATATTCGGGTCAGGTCGAATATGCCGTGATGCGCTATGGCGGGTTCCTAGGGCTCGGCCAGCGTTACTATCCGCTGCCGTGGCGGATCCTCAGCTACGACACCCGCCAGGGCGGCTACCGGATCGAGATGAGCCACCGCGACATGGAGCGCGCGCCGAGCTTCGGCCGCGACGACGAGCCCAGCTTCAGCCGCGACTATGGCCGCCGCGTCAACGACTGGTACGGCGTCCGCTGAAAGGATTGAATGCCGTCGGCCCTGCCCTGTGGCGGGGCAGGGCCGCCCATTTCACTGCTCCCTACAGGGTCGCGTCGATCGACCGGTGCCGTCAGCGAATGCGCTAGGGGGTCGAGGGGGTGTCGTCGTACGAATAGCCGAGTCCGGCGGAAGCTTGTTGCCACTGCCCTGAACCGGCAAACCAGATATAGCTCCGGTCTATGCTGAGGACGTTGCCGGGCATTGGCGAGGACGGCGGGAGCAGCCAGCGGCCCAGCCCCTCCGCGAAGTTGCCTCCGGGCGAGCTCGGGGTGTTCCACGGCCACATCGTATCTGTCAAACATTGACCGGCGGCGACACAGGTTGAAGGACCGTAGCTGTCCGCAATCGATGGATCGAAACGCCCCTTCAGGCGCTGCCATTTCGCCCATAACCGATCGGTATTGGCGTGCAGCAGAAAAAAGAGCGGGTCTCGGGCGGCGTTGGCGGGCTGCGCCAACCAGCTTGAAGTGAACCCGACGCATTGTCCGGATGCGGCCTCGATGGCCCGGTGGTTGCCAACTTCCTCCAGCCGCCAAAAGCCCGAGAGGCCGTTGATAAACTGGGTGGTAGACGGCCCGAGTATGTTCGCCTCAGACGCGGTCCAGCACGCTGATGGACCACTGGAGGTAGGGTTCGCGGACGGCGGGAAGGAGGACATTCGTTGAATCGACCAGCTGCTCAGCGGGTTGCTCGGAGCGGTCAGGACCGTCGGCAGGTTGGCAGAGCTCTGGCTCTCTCCCATGAAATCCTTCGTGAAAACGTTAGGGGCGGGGGCGTCATATCGCCAGTAGGGGAGAGCTACGCTCGGATCGAGCCCTTGCAGCTGTCGCTCGAACCGAAGCAGCAAAGTCCGGTGCCAAGGCAGAAAGGCTGGAGACGGATTGGTGGGGCTAACCGTGTGGGCGCGGCTTCCGGCTTGCGCTTCAATCTGCACATAATTGTCATATTGGCCGGTCGTCAGCCCAATAACGTTCAGCAAGCGCGTGCGCTCCGTGGGCGTCAGGCCGTTCGCGTCTTTGCGGATGCGGACCATCACGCCGATATTCTCTAGAAGAGCGAGCTCAGCGTTTGACGCGGTTGGGTTCACCACCTCGATGATGGCGTCCTTGTCGCGCTGACTAGGGAAGCTGAACTCGCCTGCCGCATAGAATTCAACAGCATACCCGTTGGCCGGCAGGGTAATCGTCAGCGTGGGCGTCATCGTGCCAGCGGCCGGCGGGCCCCCGGATGTCGGTAGGCCGAAAACCACTCGTCCGGCGGGATCGGCCCCGGGGGCGGGCGCCGCGTTGCGCAATAGAATCGTAAGCGGGCCGCCCACATTGGGAGTGGCGAGCCGCACCGTCGCCCGGGTCGGCGCCCATGTCAGATAGTCATCGAGGGTGATGGCAGTGCCGTTGATCTCGACGATTGCGGCACGCGGATGGATCAGGACCGCAGACATATCGCCGACGAATAGTCCCTGACGTGCGAGGACGTTTCCCCGGGCGATGTTCTCGCGCACCTCCAGCACAGCATCCTTCGCCGTCTGGCTTGCTCGGTTCGGATTGCCGCGGACGAGAAATGGCACCCAAGCGCCGCTTCGCGGGAGAGTAAGCGGAAGGGTGGACACGAACGGTCCCGCGCTGCCCGCCGCAAATCGCAGTTCTCCGCAATAGCTTCCACACGGCCCGATGTTACGTAGAACAACCGGATAATCCTGCTGTACGCCCGATAACGCGCCTTGCGGGTTGGTAATTCGCATCCGTCCTGGCACCTGGACGGAGCTGAAGATTGAGACGATGTCGTCTCGGTGCGTCGGGGTGTTGTTGACCTCAACCTCGACTAAGGGAAGAATTTCAGAGGGACGCGTTGGGACAGTTGCGCAGGCGCCGAGGTCAGCCAGAATCAAAAGTGATGAGATCAAACCGCGCATCGGCGTCCTTCACTCGGTGGCAAAAATCTTTTAGTCTCAACGCTCTCCTGATAAATATAACAAAGGGAAGCATTTGTTATTATGCTTAATACATCAGAAATATTTCGAGATCAACTAGTGACCTTAGAATCTTTGGCGGCGCGCCGGGCTTCGGGAGCGGGGAGCGGCCGAGCTTCAACCCGCGATTATGGCGTCGCGTCAACGACTGGTTCGGCGCTAAGAAGTGAATGTCCTCGGCCCTGTCCCGCGGCGGGGCAGGCGCGAATCGCCGCTGGCGGAGGAGCCGAAAGCCGGCGTAGCCGCGCCCAATGCGACGCGCGCTCCCGCTCATGCTTCTGGCCGGGCTCGGCGCGCCCGCCGCGGCCCAGCAGCTTGGCTATCAGGACGTGCTGGCGGCCGACCACGAGGTGGGCCCCCGCCTCACGTATCGTGCCGTCGTCGACCCTTCCGAGCCGGATGACGGCGTTCGAGCCTTTTACGGCGACCGGTTGGAATGGCGGCCGCAGCGCGGCGGCGACGCCTATAACTGGGACGTGTCGGCGCAGCTCGGCGGCAACGCCAACCGCCTGTGGCTGGCGACGACCGGCGACGGCCTGTTCGGCGGGGCCCTCGAATATCTCGAGACGCAGGCGCTTTACAGCCGGCCGTTGGGCAGCGGCGGCCTGTTGCTTCAGGCGGGCCTGCGTCAGGATTTCCTGCCGCGGCCGCGCCGGTCCTACGCGGTGCTCGGCGTCCAGGGGAATGTCGGCGAGCCGCTCTATGTCGGCGCCTTCGGCTTCCTTTCGCACAAAGGCGAGCTGACGGGCCGCGTCTTCGCGACTTACGACTTCGACCTGATGCCCGATCGGCTGATCCTCCAGCCGGCCCTCGAGGCCGAGATCGCCGCCGCGGACGTCCCGGAGCTCGGCATCGGCGCAGGCCCCGTCTATGTCGAAGCCGGCCTCCGCCTTCGCTACCGGCTCCAGGGCGGCATCGCCCCTTATGTCGGGATCAATTGGGAACGCCTGCTCGGCCGCACCGCCCGCTTCGCCCGCGCCGCCGGCGACGATGTAGAGGCGGCCAATCTGGTCGTCGGCGTGCGCTCCTATTTCGAATAGCCGAGTTGTCGCGGCGGCGGCTCCGCCCTAGATGAGGCCGGTGACCGCGTCCCGCCTCCTCCCGTTGCTGGTGATGCTGGCCCTGCTGTTCGCCCCGTTCGGGCGCGTGGCGGCCGCCGAGGCAATGGCAGCACCGGCGCATCACGCCATGGCGGCCGCCGGCCATTGCGACAAAATGCCGGTCCCGGACGACCCGGATTCGGATACCGCCGCGGTCGACTGCGCCATGGCCTGTGCTGCGGTCGCGCCGCCCGCCGCACCGGCGCTTGCGCCGGCGCCGCTTCCGGTTCGGCCCGGCTCGGCGACTTTCTTCGCCACCTTCAGCGGCGTCACGCCCGCCTCGGACCCGCCGCCGCCGCGACTCTCCTGACGATCTCGAGACTGGTTTCGAAATTAAAGGAGACGGTGACATGAAGACCATTATCGGCGCAATCGCGCTCGCTTACGCCATTCCCGCCGCCGCCCAGCCGGGGCCCGCCCAACATCCGGGCCAAGACCAGCATCAGGGCCACGCCCGGCATCAGCAAAGTCAGCAGGGCCGGCACCAGCACCAGCAGGGTCAGCACGGCCAACACCAGCAGGGCCAGCACGGCCAGGGCCAGCACGGGCAGCACCAGCGGGGCGGCCACGCCGGCCATGGCGAGGGCTGCTGCGCCGACCGTGACGGCAACGGCCGAATGGATTGCTGCGAGCAGGCCGACCGGCAAGGCGAGGGCCGCGGCTGCTGCGAGGACAATCAGGCGCAGGGCAATCCGGGAAGCCGCTGACGCACAAGCGGGCGGCGGATCCCTCCGCCGCCCGCGACGCGGTCAATGGCAGGCTTTGAGCTCCCGCTTCACCAGCCAGTAATTGACGGGCCAGGCGGCGAAGAAGCCGGCCGGAACGGCGAACAGGATTCCGCGCCAGAACATCCAGGACAGGATCGAGGGCGCGCCCATCCCGCCCATCTGGTAGTCGACCAGGTTCATGACGATTTCCATGACCCCGATCGACACGGCCTCGCCGATCCAGATGATCCGGAGCGCATTCCAGAAGTCGGTGCGGCGGCTTTTCATCACCGGCAGGACGCCGAGCGTGAAGCCCGAAAGATAGGCAAGTCCGGTCGCCAGAGCGAGCGTCTGCCATGCTGGGAGGCCGAGCGTGACTCCGATCGCCAGCCCCGCCACCTCGCCGATGACGCAGCCGGTGAGGCAGTGGAGCGTCGCCTGGGCGGAGACCTTGAACGCGCCGCCGGAACCGTGGCGGTGATGGGCGCGGGCGCCGTGGCTCCGATGCGGAGCCTGGTGGTCGTCCGTGGCGGAATGTGGGTGTGGATGCATCGCGAATGATCCTTGAAAAATACCCTTGCGGGGTACTTTACATATACCCATGCGGGGTATAATGCAAGGCGTACTCAACGCGGGAGCAAAAACGTGGAACGCGAGAATAAGGCGAAGCTGCTGAACCGTCTCAGCCGCATCGAAGGGCAAGTGAGGGGCGTGGCCCGGATGGTCGAAGAGGACCGCTATTGCATTGATATATTGACGCAGATTCAGGCGGCGCGGGCGGCGCTCGCCCGGGTCGAAAGCGAGCTCCTCAAGACCCATCTCGGCCATTGCATCGAGGCCGCGATTACCGGCGGCGATCCCGCCGACCAGCGTCAGAAAGCGAGCGAGCTCATCCAGCTTCTCGAGAGGAGCGCCCGATGAACGCCGCTCTCCGCACCGCCTGCGCAGCCGCGGCACTGGCCCTGCCCGCGCCTGCGCTCGCGCAGCATGCGGATCACGGACAGCACCCCGCTCGCCATCAGCTTGCGCCCCAGGCGCCTCCGCGACAGGCCGATCCTCAGCCGGCCGATCATTCCGCGCACCAGGGACATGCCGACGATTCCGCGCATGGGCGGGCGGGCCAGCGGCCTTCGTCCGAGCCGTCCCCTGCCGAGGCACCGGCCGACCACGGCCAGCATGGCGCGGCCCACGTGGAAGGCCAAGGCATGGGCCACGGCACCGGCGCCTACGGACCCTATCCGATGTCGCGCGAGGCTTCGGGGACGGCCTGGCAGCCCGACGCCTCGCATCATGGCGGCGTCCATGCCGAGGCCGGGGACTGGCGGCTGATGGGCCATTTGCTCCTGAACGGCGTCTACGACTGGCAGGAGGGGCCGCGCGGCGATGAAAAGGCGTTCGTCTCCGGGATGCTGATGGGTTCGGCGCGGCGCGACTTCGCCAACGGCACCGTCCTTCAGCTGCGCGCCATGCTGAGCCCCGATCCGCTGATGGGCCGGCGCGGCTACCCGCTCCACCTCGCCGCGGGCGAGACGGCCGACGGCCTCAACGTGCTGGTCGACCGCCAGCACCCGCACGACCTCTTCATGGAGCTGTCGGCGAGCTACAGCATCCGCTTGGGCGAGCGCTCCAGCGTCTTCGTCTACGGCGGGCTGCCCGGCGAGCCGGCCTTCGGGCCGCCGGCCTTCATGCATCGCCTGTCGATCATGGATTCGCCCGAAGCGCCGATCACCCATCACTGGCTCGACTCAACCCACATCACCTTCGGCGTCGTCACGGCCGGTCTCGTCGTCGGCAACGTCAAGGTCGAGGCGTCCCGCTTCAACGGCCGCGAGCCCGACGAGGAGCGCTACGACATCGAGACCGGGCCGCTCGATTCGACCGCGCTGCGCCTGTCCTGGAACGCGACGCCGAACCTCTCGCTGCAGGCGAGCTGGGCGCGTCTGATCGAGCCGGAGCAGCTCGAGCCGGGCGAGAATAGCACGCGCTGGTCGGCGAGCGCGATCTATACCCGCCAGCTGGGCGAGACCGGCTGGTGGTCGACGACCCTCGCCTGGGGGCGCCGCTCGGCCGAGCACGACCAGCTCGACGCCTTCCTCCTCGAAAGCGCGGCCGGGCTCGGGCCGTGGACTCTGTTCGGCCGCGCCGAGCGGATCGAGACCAACGAGCTGGTCCAGGAAGACGGCCATCACGGCCCCACCTTCACCGTCGCCAAGGCCTCGCTCGGCCTGATCCGCGACTTCCGCCTCGCGCCCCATGTGCGCGTCGGGCTCGGCGGGCTCTACGCCTTCAACTTCGTGCCCGATCAGCTCGAGGCGCTCTACGACGGCGACCCCGAAGGCGTGATGCTGTTCGTCCGGCTCAAGATCGACTAAGCGGACGCAATGATGAGACTGACCCGGCGAACGCTCTTCATGGTCGCTCCGCTCGCTTTGCTCGCCTGCGCCCGGAGCGCGGCGGCGGCGACGATCGAGGTGGTGAAGTCGCCTTATTGCGGCTGTTGCACCCATTGGGTCGATTATCTGCGCGCCGAGGGTTTCGAGGTGCGCGTCGTCGAGGCGGAGGACGTCAGCCCGACGGCGCGACGGCTCGGCGTCCCCGACGACCTTCGTTCCTGCCACACCGCGTCGGTCGAGGGCTATGCGATCGAGGGCCACGTCCCCGCCGCCGACATCCGCCGCCTGCTCGAGCAGCGCCCTGAGGCGGCGGGCATCGCCGTCCCCGGCATGCCGGCCGGCTCCCCCGGCATGGAACAGGGCGACCGACGCCAGCCCTTTCAGACGATCCTGTTCACCCGCGAGGGGCGGCGTTCGATCTTCGCCCGGCATTAGGGACGGTCACTTTCAAGCGCCGAAATCGTCAGCGCGCGCTGCCGTGGGTAAAGTGACTTTCCCCTTCGCGTCCGCTGCAGGGGGACAGTTACTTTCGCTGCTGGGGTTCATTCTCGCGACGGTCCGTGCGTGAAAGTAACTGTCCCCTTCGCCTCCGCCACCGCCAGGCGGTGTAGCCGAGGCGCCTCGGGAACATGATTATGCCTGTGACGACGACGATCAGGGCCAGTGCCGTCGCGACGATCAGCAGCGGCGAGTTGAAATCCTCATGGCCGCGCCAGTCCATGATGTGCAGCCCCCACAGGAAGTCGTAGACCCGCCACAAGGTCGAGCGCCGGGCTGTCACCGCGCCCGTATCGGCGGCAACGTAGAGCGAGCGGTTCGCCCCGTCTTCGAAATCGACCCGCCAGGCAGGCAGCGGGCCGCGATATTCGGGCGAATTCCGCGTCACCCGCTCGACCCGCGTCGCGCGCGCGCTCCCGGCATGGTCGGCCTCGGCGATCCGCGCCGCTTCCCGCATCGGCAGCGGCGACAGGCGGGCGCCGTCCCCGAGGTCGTAAAGCACCGGCCGGCCGGCGCCCCGCGTCACCAGCATGACGGGCCGCTCCAGCAGCATCCGAAGCTCGACCCTGTCGCCGGTGACTCCGGCCGACCCGAGCCGAAGCAGCCCGTCCGCCGCGGCATCGAACGGCAGCGGCCGCGCCGGCTGCAGCGCCACGGCGTGCTCGCTGCGTACCCGTTCGATCGGGAAAACGGCGAAGAACAGCCCGCTGACGAACCAGAACAGAATCTGGACCGCCATCAGCAGCGCCAGCCATTTGTGGATCTTCGCCGCCAAGCCCGTCATGCCGCGCCTCCTGCTCCCCATGCGCCTAGGCCGCGCCGGGAGGGCGGGCAACCGACGCGCGAGAGCCGTTCTTCGGAACGTCCCGGAGCCTTTCCCGTTCTCCCGCCAGAAGCGGCGATGGGAGGAAATATGCGCCTTAGCGTGACGACGGCCCTGGCGGCGTCGGTGGCTCTTGCCGGCTGCGGGCGCGACCAGGGCGATTCCGCCAATACGGCTTCGGCCCAGGGCTCGGCGGTCGCCAACGGAGCGGCGTTGAATGCGCCTGCACCGCCCCCCGCGCTGCCAGGCGCCGCGCCCACGACGGCGCTGACGGCGTCGACCGGCGAGCAATATGCCGCCCTGGCCGCGGCCGGCGACCTGTTCGAGACGGAATCGGCCCGCATCGCCCTTGGCAAGTCGCAGCGGCCGGACGTCCGCGCCTTCGCGACCATGATGGTCGGCGATCACCAACGCTCGACCGCCGACCTCGGCCGGGCGGCGGCGCAGGCGCGCCCGCCGATCCGCCCGGCGCCGGTGCTGAGCGCGCAGCAGCAGGCGGACCTTCAGGCGCTTCGCGCCACCGCCGGCGCGGCCTTCGACATCGTCTATCTGCGCCAGCAGGTGAACGCCCACGAACAGGCGATGAACCTCGCCGCTTCCTATGCGGCCGCGGGCAGCGTCGAGCCGCTGCGTGGGCACGCCGCGACGGCGACCGAGACGATCCGGCGCCACCTCAGCCGGGCTCGCGAGCTCGAGGTCCCGCCGCCCCGATAGCCACGGCCCGGCCTTGCGGCTAAGCCGCCCTTGAAGACGAAAGCCACAGGGGGTCGCCGCCAATGAAGAAGCTTTTCGCCGCCGCGCTGATCGCGCTCGCCCCGGCCTCCGCGCCGGCGGAATCGGTCGTGGTGACGGCCGACCGGATGATCGACGTCCTAGAGGGCCGGGTCGTCGAGGAGCCGGTGGTTGTGATCACCGACGGCCGCATCGTCTCCGTGGTCGGCCGCGGCGGCGCCCGCCCGGTCATTCCCGCCGGCGTTCGGCGCATCGACTTGCCCGGCCACACTCTGATGCCGGGCCTGATCGACATGCACGTCCACCTCGATTCGAGCCCCCTCTACGGACCTTACGAAGCGCTGCAATTCGCCGACCTGTTCCAGACGGTGATGGGGCCGCGTCACGCCGCGGACACGCTCCGGGCCGGTTTCACCACCGTGCGCAACGTCGGCTCGTCCGATTATGCTGACGTCGCCTACATGCAGGCGATCGACGAAGGGCAGATACCGGGCCCGCGCATCGTCCCCGCCGCTCACGCTTTGTCGGCCACCGGCGGCCATTGCGACGAAACCTTCCTGCCGCCGCGCTATCATGTCGCGCCGCCCGGCGTCGCCGACGGACCGCAGGCGCTGCGCAACGCGGTGCGCGAGCAGCGTCGCAACGGCGCCCAGGTGATCAAGGTCTGCGCTACCGGCGGCGTCTTCTCGCGCAACACCGAGCCGGGCCAGCAGCAGCTCAGCGAGGCGGAGCTCCGCGCCATCGCTGAAGAGGCGCATCAATGGGGTCTTCGAGTCGCCGCCCACGCCCACGGCGCCGCCGGCATCAACGCCGCCATCCGCGCCGGCATCGACACGATCGAGCATGCTTCGCTGATCGATGCCGAAGGCATCCGCCTCGCCCGCGAGCGCGGCACCTGGCTGGTCATGGACATCTTCAACACCGATTACACGCAGGCGACCGGAGCTGAGAACGGCATTCTCGAGGACAATCTCAGGAAGGACCGCGAGATCGCCCAGATCCAGCGCGACAATTTCCGCGCCGCCCACCGCGCCGGCGCCCGCCACGCTTTCGGCTCCGACGCCGGGGTGATGCCGCACGGCACCCAGGGCGGCCAGTTCCGCTACATGGTCGAATATGGGATGACGCCGATGGAGGCGATCCAGTCCGCCACCCGCAATGCGGCCCAGGCGCTCGGCCGCGAGGCGGACGTCGGCGCCATCGCCGTCGGTCGCTACGGCGACCTCATCGCCGTCGACGGCGACCCGCTCGCCAACATCCGCGAGCTGGAAGATGTCGACGTCGTCATCAAGGGCGGCGCGGTCGTGCGCCGCGACTGACGCGGAGCCGGCGATCCGTCATCCCAGCGCAAGCTGGGATCTCCTTTGTTCGGGCCCCTGCAGCCAATCAGCAATAAATGTGATTTCAGCTTTCGCTGGAATGACGGGCCTTCATCTGCCCGGGCGTTTTCCTTCGGCTGCGAACGCCTTCATGAGCGGCTCCCATCGGTCCATAGGCGGGTCCGTTTCGTAGCTGTGGCGCGCGCCGGTGGCGGCCCAAGCGAGCTTCTCGCGCGTCCAAAGTTCGACGAACGGCTCGAACCAGCGATCGTCGTCGAGCATGGTCGCGCGCAGGTTGATGAACCAGTCGAACCCCTCGGCGCGGGTGAACACCCAGGTCAGGCAGTCGGGACAGTGGAAATGGTGCGATACCGGCCCCTTGAGCCCGCCGATCACCGGCTCGCCTTTGGTCACCTCGAAGCCGTCGGCGGGGAGGGTGAGGGTCAGCGAATAAGCGCTCGCGCTCATCTTCCGGCATCCGGTGCAATGGCAGGCGCCGGTAAGCAAGGGCGGCTTGGTCACCGCGACCCGAATGCCGCCGCAGCGGCAGCCGCCTTCCCAGGGCAGTTTCCAATCGTCCATCGCGCGCTCCTTCGCCGGGCCTCTAGCGCGGCCGGCTCGGGCGAGGAAAGTTTCCGGTTGAACCCGGCGCCATCAGGGCGATTAAGGGTGCACCGACGCGGCGAAGGATGGAGGGTGCGGATGAAGGGCTATTGCGACGATATCGACCGGGCGACGCTCGACAATGAGGATTTCCGCCGCGTCGTCTATACCGGCAAGAACCTTCAGCTGGTGCTGATGACGCTCCCGCCCGCCTGCGACATCGGCGAGGAGGTGCATGAGAACCGCGACCAGTTCTTCCGCATCGAGGAGGGCGAGGGCGTGATCCGCATCGACGGCGCCGACAACCGCGTCGAGGACGATTTCGCGGTCATTGTCCCGGCCGGCGCCCGCCACAACGTCGTCAACACCGGCACCGTCCCGCTGAAGCTCTACACGATCTATGCCCCGCCCGAGCATCGCGACGGCGTCGTCCACAGGACGAAGGAGCAGGCCGAACGCGACCACGACAACGACCATTGGGACGGCGGAACGACGGAATAGCCGGCCCTCGCGGCGCCTGTCTCGCAAGGCTCTAGCGAACCCGCGCTCCCCTGAACGAGTCGATCACCAGCTCGCTCGCGCGCCCGTCCGACCCGGGCACGAATTCGACCTCGCTCCAATAGGGCCTCCAGATGAAGCGGTTCGGGCCGGCCGGGATCAGGGCGGAGGGCGGCGCGACCCCCTGGGTCTCGAGATAAAGAGCGCCGCCCCTTTCAATCGCGTTCACGACGGCGCCCGGCACGTAATAGTCGGTGCCGAACCGATAGGAGCCGAGCAACGGGGGGACGGTTTCGCTTGGGAGCGTTGCCGTCAGGTTCGGGAAGGGTTCGTGCGGCTCCCCGAAGAACATGGCGCCCACCGCGCGAGCGATCGGGGTCGTCACCGACGAAGCGCTGTTGGAGAGGACGATCACCGATACCCCTTCATCGATATAATAGTCATATTGTCCCGCCCATCCCGGTGAGCGGCCGTTGATGTGGTGGATGTCGCGGTTGTTCGCCCGGGTGATGAACCAGCCGTAGCCAACATTCGGGCTATGCTGGGTGAAGCTGGCGGCGAGGCTCGACGGACCGAGCAGGCGGCCCGTGTGGAGCGCCCGGGAGAATCTCAATATGTCCGCCGCGCTGCTGTATAGGGAACCGTTGCCGGTCTTGACCGACCAGTCGAGATAGCGCGCGAGTTCCAGGTCGATCATGTCGCGGGGCGCATATCCGGTCGCGAGTCCGGGAACGATCTGTCCCGGGTCGGTCGGGTGGCCAGTGCTCCGAAGGCCGAAAGGAACGGCGATTTCGCGGCGAATGAAGTCGCCGTAGGTCGAGCCCGACACCCGCTCGATGATGTGCGCCAGCAAATTGTAGTTCGAGTTGCTGTAGGAATAGCGTTCCCCGGGGGTGAACTCGAGCGGCCGGTCCCTGAAATAGGCAACGAGCTGCTCCGGCGTGTGCGGCCGGTACTGAATCTGGTCATATTCGGGAAATGCATTGATGTTCGGGATTCCTGACGTGTGGGTCAGGAGATGATGGATCGTCAGGACGTCGCCGTTCGGATAGCCGGGAAGGACGCCCGAGAGCGGCGCGTGGAGGTCTAGCGCGCCGCGTTCGGCCAGCCTGAGGATCGCCGCCGCTGTGAACGGCTTCGATATCGACGCGATGTGGAACAGCGTTTCCGGTCGATGGGGGACCCGAAGCTCCTGACTGGCATAGCCATAGCCCTTCTGGAACTGGATCTCGTCGCCCCGCGCCACCGCGACCACGCCGGAAAAGTTGTTGGTGCGCAAAACCGGCGAGAGATACTCATCGACCAGCGCTTCGAGCGCTGCGGGCGACGGAGGGCTTGCCGCCAGTGCGGGTCCCGCGCTCATGGCGCCGAGCGCCAGCAGGCATATATAGAGGCAGTTCCGCAGCCTCGTCATCGATGTCATAATATCTCCGGAGTGGTCGGTGAATGGTTGGGGCGGCTTAGGGAACGGCGGGCTCGGCAGTCCTGTCGCGAGGCTGATGGAGTTCTCCTTTTTTGCTGATGGACGAAGATAATCCCCCCGCATCCGCGGCCATCTCGCCGCTGAAGACGGCTTTCGAGCTCGGCGCGTGGCGGGCCGAGCCCGCGTGGAACCGGATCAGCCGCAGCGGGGAGACGCGCAAGCTGGAGCCTCGGGTGATGCAGCTCCTCGCGGTCCTCGCGGCGTCTGCCGGGCGGCCGCTCACCCGCGATCAGTTGCTTGGCGCCGTCTGGCCGAACCTCATCGTCAACGAGGACGCCCTGTCCCGTGCGGTGTCGCAGCTGCGGCGGGCGCTGTCGGACGATCCCCGCAAGCCAGCCTATGTGGCCACCGTCCACAAAGGCGGCTATTGCCTAGTGGCTCCGACCCGCATGATCGACGAGGAAAGTCGCGAGCCCGGAGGGGAAGCAGCCCGCCGCCCGCGAGCGCTGCGATGGGCCGGCGCCGCCGCGGCGGCACTGGCGATCCTTGTCGCTGCCTTCCTCATGATCCCCGCCGATCTTACCGACACCTCCGCCGCCGACGCCGCTCTCATTCCCATCCCGCTCACCAGCGACGCCGGCCGCGAGATCGACCCGGCCATCTCGCGCGACGGCCGGCGCCTCGCCTTTTCGGCTTCGACGCCCGAGGGCTACGACCTCTTTTGGCGCGAGCTCGGCGGCGACAGCGCCGTTCGCCTCACTTACGACGGGAGCTTCGCCGAGCATCCGGTCTGGTCGCCGGACGGTCGGCGCATGGCCTTCCTCAGGCGGGAAGCGGGCCGGGGCGCGATCTACATTGCCGACGCCTCCACCGGCGGGCTGGAGAAGCTTATCGATTTGCAGGGCTGGTCGTTCGGACTCGACTGGAGCCCCGACGGACGCACTATCGCCTTTACCGACAGCGCCGGCGGCGGCGAGGGACGCAGCATCGTCCTGCTCGACCTGGCGACGCGGGTGCGCCGGACGATCACCCGCACCGCGTCCTGGCGCGGCGACGGCCGGCCGGTCTTCGCGCCCGACGGCCGCCGGCTCGCTTTCCTTCGCGACGCCGGCCTCGGCCTCAGCCGCATCTTCGTCGCCGACCTGGCCGATCCGGACGGCGCGCGCGCCCTGAGCGACCGGCCCGAGGAGATAAGAGGGCTGGAATGGGATCCGCAGGGCGCTGGCCTGATCTATGCCGCCAACTCAGGCCGGCGCTTCAGGCTGTGGCGGATGGCGCTCGCCGGCGGACGCCCGCAGGTGATCCCGACCGAGGGCGGCGACCTCTTCAATCCGTCGGTATCGGCGCGTGGCGTGATGGTGGCCGAAGCGGTGGAGCGCGACAGCGACCTCTGGCGCGCCCGCATCGACGGCAGCGGCGCGGCGGCCGTCCTCCGCTCGACCCAGGAGGATTACGACCCGGCCTATTCCCCCGCCGATGGCCGGTTCGCCTTCGTCTCCTCGC
>DASVVV010000070.1:0-5919 GCA_036386375.1 Allosphingosinicella sp.
CTTGAATCGCCGAGCGTTCGAGGATGCGGAACGGCTCGGCTGGGAACCGTCTCAGCAGGGCAACTGAATTTCACCATCGTCGGCATCTTCAGGACCAACTTCCGGCGCCATCACGGCAGCGACACATCGCCGCGTCGAAAATCGTCCGAGGCCTTGCAGCTATTAGCCGTAGCTTCCCTACTCTCCAGCACGCCCTCGCCGGACCGGTCACGATATCCCGCTCCGCTGTTACCTATGCGTTACCTGGCGCGGAAATAGGTAACAAAAAAATGGCGGAAAACTGGCGCGCCCGGCAGGATTCGAACCTGCGACCCCAAGCTTAGAAGGCTCGTGCTCTATCCAACTGAGCTACGGGCGCGCGCCTTTGCGGTGTAGCGTGGTTCCGTGAAGATCGGAACCGCGCTAGGTGGCGGCGATGGGCGAGGGGCACGTCAGGGCGGTCGAGGCGCGGGCGCTGAGGGGCGAGCGGCTGCGCTATTTCGACTTCGTGATGGCGGCGTTCGTCACCATCCTGCTCCTCTCCAACGTGCTCGGCGCGGGCAAACGCGCGGAGTTTGACCTCCCGCTGCTCGGCCTGTGGCCGTTCGGCGCGGGCATTCTCTTCTTCCCGCTCTCCTACGTAATCGGCGACGTGCTGACCGAGGTATATGGCTACGCGCGTGCCCGCCGGTGCATCTGGGCCGGCTTCGCCGCGACGCTGTTCATGGCGCTGATGAGCTGGGTGGTGGTGGCGCTCCCGCCCGCATCGGACTGGCCGGGGCAGGCCGCCTATGAATCGGTGTTCGGGCAAGTGCCGCGGATCGTCTTCGCCTCGGTGATCGCCTTCTGGCTGGGCGAGTTCGCCAACAGCTATGTGCTGGCGCGGATGAAGGTGCTGACGAAGGGGCGGCATTTGTGGTCGCGCACGATCGGCTCGACGGTGGTCGGGCAGGGGATCGACAGTTTGATTTTCTACCCGCTCGCTTTTTACGGCGCGCCGGGCTGGCCGGTCGAGGCGATGCTGATGGTCATGGCGAGCCAGTTCGCCCTGAAGGTCGCCTGGGAGGCGCTGCTGACGCCCGTCACTTATGCCGTCGTCGGCTGGCTCAAGCGGCGCGAGGGCGTCGACGTCTACGATGAAGGCACCGACTTCACGCCGTTCCGGGCAAGCGTCTGAGCTAGAGCACCCCGAACAGGCCCGCCGCCCCCATGCCGCCGCCGACGCACATGGTGACGACGACATATTTGGCGCCGCGGCGCTTGCCTTCGATCAGCGCGTGTCCGGTGAGGCGGGCGCCCGACATGCCGTAGGGATGACCGATCGAGATGGCGCCGCCGTCGACGTTGAGCTTGTCGTCGGGGATGCCGAGCTGGTCCTGGCAATAGAGGACCTGGACCGCGAACGCCTCATTCAGCTCCCACAGCCCGATGTCGTCGACATTGAGGCCGAAGCGCTTGAGGAGCTTGGGCACCGCGAAGACCGGGCCGATCCCCATCTCGTCCGGCTCGGTGCCGGCCACGGCCATGCCCAGATAGCGGCCCAGCGGCTCGAGCCCGCGCTGCTCGGCGAGCGCCGCCTCCATCAGCACGCAGGCCGAGGCGCCGTCTGAAAGCTGGGACGCGTTGCCCGCTGTGATCATCGCTTCGGGTCCCATCACCGGCTGCAGGGCGCGCAGGCCCTCGATGGTCGTGTCGGGGCGGTTGCCCTCGTCCTTGTCGATCGTCACCTCGCGCATCGAGGTCTCGCCGGTCTCCTTGTTCTTGACCGCCATCTTGGCGGTGACAGGCACGATCTCGTCGTCGAACCTGCCCTCGGCCTGGGCGGCAGCGGTGCGCTGCTGCGAGCGCAGCGCATATTCGTCCTGCCGCTCGCGGCTGATGGTGTAGCGCTTCCCGACCACCTCCGCGGTCGAGATCATCGGCATGTAGATGCCATTGTGCATCGACAAGAGCTCCGGGTCCGGCCCGAGCCGCATCTCGGGCGTCTGCACGAGGCTGATCGACTCGACGCCGCCGGCGACCGTCACCTCCATGCGGTCGACGATGATCTGCTTGGCCGCCGTCGCGATCGCCATCAGCCCCGACGCGCATTGGCGGTCGATCGACATCCCGGCGACGGTGACGGGAAGCCCGGAGCGAAGCGCCGCCGTGCGGCCGATGGTCGTCTGGACGCCCTGCTGGAGCGCGGCGCCCATGATGACGTCGTCGACCTCGCCCGGGTCGATCTTCGCTCGTTCGACGGCGGCCTTGATCGCGTGGCTGGCCAGCGTCGGCGAGGGCGTCGCGTTGAACGCGCCCTTATAGGCCCGGCCGATCGGCGTGCGGGCGGTGGAGACGATGACGGCGTCGCGAATGGCCATGGGATTTCCTTTCAGGCGCGGGAGCGGGGACAGTCACTTTCACGCGCCGAAGTGCGAGGCGACGCGCGGCTGTGCTGAAAGTGACTGTCCCCATCGGTCATACGAAGATCATTCCGATCCAGTCGGCGACCAGAGCGGGCTTGTCCTCGCCTTCGATCTCGACGGTGACGTTGTGGACGAACTGCCACTGGCCGGGCCTTTTCTCCTCGAAGCGGTCGAGGCGGAAGCGGCCGCGGACGCGCCTGCCGGAGCGGACCGGGGCGAGGAAGCGGACATGATCCAGCCCGTAATTGACCCCCATCTTCACCTCTTGCGGACGAAGCATCGCGTCGGCCGCCATCCGGCTCAGCAGCGACAGCGTCAGGAAGCCGTGGGCGACGGTGCCGCCGAACGGCGTGTTCGCGGCCGCCTCCGGGTCGATATGGATGAACTGGCGGTCCTCGGTCACCTCGGCGAAGGTATCGATCCGCGGCTGATCGACGAGGATCCAGTCCGAAACGCCGACCTCCTGGCCGATGCGGGCCTTGACCTCCTCGATGCTGGCGATGGGCATGGAGGCGGTCTAGAGGCAGCCCATGACGAGACTCAAGCCCCGCGAGGACGCGGCGCTCGCGGACGCTACGGCAAGCGCGCGCGACGAGATACGCCGCCTGCACCGCGCGCCCGAACCGGAGGTGCTGGCGCCGCTGCTGAGGGACGCCGCGCTCCACCCCGATTCGCGCGCAAGGGTCGAGCGGCGGGCGCGCACGATGCTGGCGGAGCTTCGCGGCGCCCAGTCGCGCGGCTGGGTCAACCAGTTCCTGCAGGAATATCGGCTGAACACCCAGGAGGGCGTGGCGCTCTTGAGCCTCGCCGAGGCGTTCCTGCGCGTGCCGGACCCGGAAACGGCGGACCAGCTGATCGCCGACAAGCTCGGCGAGGGCGACTGGCGCGCCCATAAGGGCCGCTCCCACTCCACCCTCGTCAATTCCGCCACCTGGGGCCTCGTCATCGGCCGCGCTCTGGTCAGCGACAGCGAGCAGGCGAGCGCATTGAAGCGACTGATCGGGCGCGTCGGCGAGCCGTTCGTCCGCCAGGGCGTCGGCGCGGCGATGCGGATGATGGGCGAGATCTTCGTCATGGGCCGAACCATCGGCGAAGCGATCGAGCGGATGCGCAAGCCCGAAAATCGCGGCTTCACCGCCAGCTTCGACATGCTCGGCGAGGCGGCGCGGACCTTCCCCGACGCCGACCGCTATTTCGAGGCCTATGAGGAGGCGATCCGCGCCGTCGGCCGGGTTCCGGCGGAAGGCCATTCGATCTCGGTCAAGCTCTCCGCGCTCCACCCCCGCTACGAGGTCGCGCAATATGAACGCTGCGTTCCCGCCCTGATCGAGCGGGTCGAGGCGCTGGCCGCCCTGGCCGCGGGACTCGGCATCCCGATGACGATAGACGCGGAGGAGAGCGAGCGGCTGGAGCTCAGCCTCGACATCATCGAGGCGGTGGCGGAGCTTCCGGCGCTCAGGGGATGGGACGGGCTCGGCATGGCCGTCCAGGCCTATGGCAAGCGCTGCCGCCCGACCGTCGCCTGGGCCGACGCGCTCGGCGCGCGGACCGGGCGGCGCATCTCGGTGCGGCTGGTCAAGGGCGCTTATTGGGACACCGAGATCAAGCGCACCCAGGAGCAGGGACTGTCCGATTACCCCTTGTTCACGCGCAAGGCGGCGACCGACGTCTGCTACCTCGCCTGCGCCAGGGACATGCTGGCGGCGAGGAACATCTACCCCGCCTTCGCCACCCACAACGCGCTGACCGTCGCCACCCTGCTCGAATGGGCGGGCAAGAGCCGCGACTTCGAGTTCCAGCGCCTGCACGGCATGGGCGAGGGGCTCTACGAGCCGCTGGTGCGCGAGCAGGGCTACAGCACCCGCATCTACGCCCCGGTCGGCGGCCATCGCGACCTGCTTGCTTATTTGGTCCGCCGCCTCCTCGAGAACGGCGCCAATTCCTCCTTCGTCCACCAGCTCGCCGACGAAAATCTCAGCGACGAGGAGATCCTCGCCGATCCGGTCGCGAAGATCGCGGCGGTCGGCGGCACCCGTCACCCCTCCATCCCGCTCCCCCAGGACCTGTTCGCGCCGGAGCGCCGCAACAGCGAGGGCATCGACCTCCAGTTCCGGCCCGAGCTGGAGCGGGTGGCGCGCGCGGTCGCGCCGCGGCTCGACTTCGGCGCTCCGGCCGGAGTGGCGCCCGGAGAGGCGGTCGGACGCGCGCTCGCCGCCTTCCCGGGCTGGTCCTCGACCCCGGTCGAGGAGCGCGCGGCGCGGCTCGAGCGGCTTGCCGACCTGCTCGAGGCGGATCGCGACACCTTGATGCGGATCGCGGTCCAGGAGGCGAAGAAGACGATCACCGACGCACTGGCCGAGGTGCGCGAGGCGGTCGATTTCTGCCGCTATTACGCCGCTCAGGCCCGTTCCCGCCTGCAGCCGATCGAGCTTCCCGGCCCGACCGGCGAGCGCAACGTGCTGAGGATGGAAGGGCGCGGCGTGTGGCTGTGCATCGCGCCGTGGAACTTCCCGCTCGCCATCTTCCTCGGCCAGGTCACCGCCGCGCTCGCCGCCGGCAACACCGTCGTCGCCAAGCCGGCCGCGCAGACACCGCAGATCGCCGCTTATGCGGTCGGGCTCGCCCACCGCGCCGGCATCCCCGAGGACGCCCTCATCTTCATCGCCGGCGGCCCAGGAGTCGGCCAGGCCCTGGTCGAAGACGTGCGCATTGCGGGCATCGCTTTCACCGGTTCGACCGCCACCGCGAAGCGGATCGCGCGGACGCTCGTCGCCGACGACGACCGCACGCTGGTGCCGATGATCGCCGAGACCGGCGGCATCAACGCGATGATCGTCGATTCCACCGCTTTGCCCGAGCAGGTGGTGCAGGACGTCATCACCTCCGCCTTCCGCTCGGCCGGCCAGCGCTGCTCGGCGCTTCGCCTGCTGGTGCTCCAGGAGGAGGTGGCCGAGCGGACGCTCGAAATGCTGAGCGGCGCGATGGACACGTTGATCGTCGGCGACCCCGCCGACTCCAAGACCGACGTCGGCCCGGTGATCGACCGCGACGCTTATGAGAAACTGATGGGCTATCGCGCGGCCAAGCAGAATCGATGGCTCCACACCATTGCCGCTCCGGACGACGGCCTGTTCGTTCCGCCGACCCTGATCGGCATCGATGCGATTGAGGATCTGCAGAAGGAATGGTTCGGTCCGCTGCTCCACGTCGCCACCTGGAAAGCGGGCGCGCTTCCCGAGGCGGTGCGGCGCGTCAATGCGACCGGCTTCGGGCTGACCATGGGGCTTCACAGCCGCATCGCTCGCGCCGCGGAGACGGTCGAGGAAACGGCGACAGTCGGCAACCTCTACGTCAACCGCTCGATGATCGGCGCCATCGTCGGCTCGCAGCCGTTCGGTGGCGAGGGCCTCAGCGGCACGGGCCCGAAAGCGGGCGGCCCGCATTATCTCCCGCGCTTCTGCGCGGAGCGGGTGACCAGTACCGATACCACCAGCTCCGGCGGCAACGCGACCCTGCTGAGCCTGGCGGATGTCGG
>DASVVV010000071.1:0-14351 GCA_036386375.1 Allosphingosinicella sp.
GCGTGTGGCCGGAAAAGAGGGTGGCGATGGCGCCGGTGCGGAATTTGAGCGTGCCGAGGCTGGGGCGCCATTCGCGGATCCAGGGGCCGGCGACCTCGAGCAAGCCGCTCTTGCCCTCGATCATGACGCTGCGCGCCTCGGCCAGGGTGGCGGCGACGAGGGCGATGCGGATTGGGGACAGTCTATTTGACTGTCCCCCGGGTGCGCTGGCGCCGGTGGAATGGGGACAGTCAGATAGACTGTCCCTTATCAGGCTGACGATCCATTCCGAGCCGGCGCGCGTCTTGCCGAAGCTTCGGCCGCCCATGATCACGCAGGTCGACCAGAGGTTGCCGTCGGCGCTTTGCGGCGGCGGGCATTGGCCGTCATGCGCCCAGGTCGGCCAGTCGCGGTCGAACGCCTCGGCCTCGGCCGGGCCCATGATCCGCACCGCCTCTTCGCGCGCGTCGGGCGGGAGCGAGAGGAGGAAGCCGAGCGGGTCGGTGTCGGGGGGAAGCTCGCGGGCGCCGCGGCGGGCGCGGCGGAAGTCAGAGCAATCCACGCTGCCTCGCTATGGCCGAGAGCTTCCTGAGGATCGAGCCGCGCACCTCGTCGAGGCTGCGCGGGCGGGCGGGCCAGCCGGAGCGGCGGCCCTCGCCGGTCTGCCGGCCGCGATGGAGCTTGAGGATGGCGATCGCCTGGTCGACCGTCATCGGCGGGAAGGGCGAGTTCGGATCGGGCGCCCTGCCGGCGAGGAAATCCTCGGCGGCGCGGGCGAGCAGGCCGTCGACTCGGCCGTAGCCCAAGGCGCGGGCGGCTTCCATGCGCTCGTGAAAGCCGGGATCGCGACGGGCGCGGGCGTAGATGCCGCCGGTCGTGAAGCCGGCCGCCTCGGCCGCGGCGGTGACGTTGTTGGTGGCGCCGAGATGGTCGAGGAACGTGTCCTCGGCCTCGTCGGTCCAGCGCGCGCCGCCGCTTCGAATGAGCTGCGGGCCGTCCTTGCCGGAGCTGCGCAGGATCGTGCCCTTCGGGCCGGCGCCGCGGCCGCGCTTCTTTCGTGGTTCCGCCATAGTGGTTCCCTCCGCTGCCAAGTGCTGTTCCCTATATGTTCCCACGTTCGGGCGCCAATGTCAAGCCCTAAAACCGCTTTGGTTAGCGGAACTGAACTCCATACCTGTAGGATCGGTACAGGGGCGATCCGATTGCGGTGATCGCCGGCAGCGGGCATTGTCGGATTGCCCGCCGAACGGTTCGCCAGCGAAGCGGCCCTCCCGCGCCCTTAGGAGCGACCATGACCTATCGCCTCTATCACTCGCCCGGGGCCTGCTCGATGGCGGCCCACATCGTGCTCGAGGAGATCGGCGTCCCTTATGCGCTCGAGCTCGTCCTTTCGCGCGGCGAGCGCGAGGGCGCGATGACCGCGACGGACGAATGGCGGGCGGTCAATCCCAAGGGCCGGATCCCGGCGCTGGCGCCGGTGCCGGGCTCGGCCGGCGGCGCGCCGGAACTGCTGACCGAGGTTCCGGCGATCCTTCTCTATCTCGGGCTCGAACATCCCGAGGCCGGGCTGCTGCCGGCCGATGCCGCTTCGCTGGCGCGGGCGGTCGAGTGGATGAACTGGCTTTCGGGCAACGTCCACGCAATGGCCTACGGGCAGGTCTGGCGGGCGCAGCGCTTCAGCGACGACGAGGCGGCCCTCGCCTCTATCCGCGCTCGCGGCCGGGCGAGCCTCGCCGGGCACCACGCCTATATCGAGCGGCTGCTCGCCGACGGACGCGCCTGGGCCCTCCCCTCCGGCTACAGCGTCGTCGACGCCTATCTGCTGGTCTTCTTCCACTGGGGCCAGCGCATCGGCCTTGCCATGCGCGACTGTCCGGCCTGGTCGGCGGCGACCGACCGGATGCTCGAGCGCCCGGCGGTCCGGCGCGTGCTGGAGCGCGAAGGCGTGGCGATCGCCTGATGCCGGCCCCGGGGCCGAGGCTTGGAACCCCCAGGCGGACCGACTATTTTTAAGGGTCGGACGACAGTGAGAGAGGAAGCGGCCATGGCCGGCGGTTGGGCGCGCGACGGCGCCGTTCAGGACCAGATCGACGACACCGTCAAGGATGCGGTGCTGGCGGCCCGGGCGCGGCTGGCGGCCGCCGCGGCCGCAGGCGAGGGCGAGACGCACTGCGTCGAATGCGGCGAGGAGATTCCCGAGGCGCGGCGGCGCGCGCTGCCCGGGGCGCGCACCTGCGTCGCCTGCCAGTCGAAGCGCGACGCCCGCACGCCCGCCGCCGGCATCAACCGGCGCGGCAGCAAGGACAGCCAGCTGCGCTAGGGCCGCCGCGCGCTGCTCGGCTCAGCGAAGCACGCCCCGCCGCCGCATCCGCCACGCATAGACGAGCAAGAAGATGGCGATCGCCCAGATCGCGGCATGGAGCGCGAGCGCAGCGCCGCCCTCCATATGCCCCGACGGCATCGGCGCCGTCAGCTGATAGATGGTGTTGACGGCGAGGCCGGCGAGCGACACCGCGAAGGCCGCCACCGCGTGGCGGCTACGGGCCAGCAGCAGCAGCGAGCCCAACAGCGCGCCCCACACTCCGAACGCCCAGGAAGCGTGGGCGATGACCGGCGCCTGGTCGAGCCAGGCGACCTGCTCGGGGGTCAGGTTCGCCATCCAGGCCGGGTTGCGGGTCTGGGTCATCGTATAGTCGGTGGCGCCGAACGCGTTCCACAGCGCCGAGAGCACGCCCACCGCCCAAAGATGCACCGGTGTCCTTGCCGCTCCGTCCATGGCTCCCCTCCCCGTGCCGACGGCGCCCGCGCGGCCGACGGACCAAGCCTCTCACTTCGCCCCCGGCTTGGCAAGCGGCGAACCGTCGAAAGCGGCGCCGCCGGTTGGCGGGATTCGCCAACTTTAGGCGCCCGCTTCGGTGCCCGATCCGTCAGAAACGTCAGCGTTCATAGCTAAGTCGCTGGCACGACGTCTTTTTCTTCTTCTGGCACGGCCCATGCTTAAGTCCGGTCAGAGCGCGGGTGGGACCGCGAGAGGCAAGAGGATCGAGACGATGCAGGACGTTCACACCAACCTTATCGCCCGCGACGATACCTTCTTCGGCGTCTGCCAAGGCCTGGGCGAGGACCTCGGCATTCACCCCAACCTGCTTCGCCTCGCGCTGGCGGTGCTGCTCTTCTGGAATCCGGTCGCGGTGCTGGCCGGCTACGCGGCCGCCGGGCTGCTGGTGGCGCTGACCCGCTGGCTGGTCCCGAACCCGCGCATCGCGGCTCCCGCTCAGCCGGAGGCCGAGGCGGCACCGGCGGGGTCGTCACTCGTCGAGCCCGAGCAGCAGCAGCTTCCCCTCGCCGCCTGAGCCCCGCGCAGAGGGAATGCCGCCCTTCGTAACCTCCTCTTTACGCCGGCTGATGTAGGTCAGGCTCCACACGTCCGCGGCAGCGCCGCACCGGGAGGGGTGGGAATGGCTTCAGTTTCGCTCGTCAGACAGGCGGGCTCCGGCGCCGGCGCGGCACTCCTCGCCTGCGTCGGCGAGCATGGCAGCGCCGCCCACCCCTGGTTCGGCAGCGAGCCGCTCGTCTCGGGCCCTGACAGCGCCCGCAACCTCGCCGACGCCGTCCATTTGCTGTGCGCGCTTCACGGCCGCCAGCCCGGCCTCGTCGATCTCGCCGCCGCCCGCACCGTCGAGCCGGAGGCCCGGGCCTGGCTGAACGCCGGCGCCGGGGCGATGACCGCCGAGCGTAACTATCTGACCCGCCTCGCCGTCGCCGCCGGTCCCGTCCCGGGAACGCCGGGCGGAGCCGCCAGCGAAGCGGGGGTTGCCGCCCAGCGCGGCGCCCTTGCCACGCTCGCACAATCGGACCGGCGCGGCTGCGCGCTCGGCGCCGCTCTGGCCTTCGCCGCCGACTGGATCCCGATCCGCGCACTGCTCGACACCGCGGCGCGCAGGCTCGGCCTGGAACCGCCGCCCTCACGACTCGGCCGCGAAGAGGAGCTGCGCGCGGTCGCCGACGCCGCCGCGGATTCGCCGTCAGCCGAACGGGCGCTGTTGTTCGGCGCGCAGCAGCTCGCGCTCCAGCACCGCGCGCTCTGGGACCTGCTCGAGGCCCGCCGCGAGGCCCGTTCCGGAGCCTAGGCGCCGCCGCCCGCCCTCTTGCAGGGAATCGCTGGCCCCGAGCCGACGCGCCTGCTATCCTGTTCCCGGCATGTTCCGGACAAGGATCTCGTGACTCGCCGCACCGGGAGCGCCGACCTGCCGCTTCACGGCGGACGGGTGCCCGCGTGGCTCGGCCAGCGGATGACGCGGCTCGGCGCCGTGATCGCCGAAGCGATCGTCCATCATTATGGCCGCGACGAATTCCTTCGGCGCCTTGCCCACCCCTTCTGGTTCCAGTCGTTCGGGGCGGTGATGGGGATGGACTGGCATTCGTCGGGCATCACCACCAGCGTGATCGGGTCGCTGAAGCGCGGCCTCGCGCCGCTGGAGAAGGAGCTCGGGCTTCGCGTCTGCGGCGGGCGCGGCCGCCATTCCCGGCGCACGCCCGACGAGCTTGCCGCGGCCGGCGAGCGCACCGGCTTCGACGGCGCCGGCCTCGCCCGGTCGAGCCGGCTGGTGGCGAAAGTCGACAGCGCCGCGGTGCAGGACGGCTACGAGCTTTACCTCCACGGTTTCATCGTCGCCGACGACGGCAAATGGACGGTGGTCCAGCAGGGCATGAACGGCGGCAACCGCCGCGCCCGGCGCTATCACTGGCTGTCGCAAGGGCTGACCAGCTTCCTCGACGCGCCCCACGCGGCGATCGAGGGCGAAAGCGGCGGCAATATCGTCAACCTCGCCGACCGCCGCGCCGAGCCGTCGCGCCTGGCGCAGCTCGACCTGCTCGCCGAACTGGGGCCCGACCGCCTGGCCCGCGAGGCCGGCACTCTTTGGAAGGGGATACGCACTTTCTCGCGGAAGAGTACGTGTCCCCCCGCGCCGTTCCTGCCGCACCTCGACCTGCCCGACCGCCACGACGTGCGCCCCGAGGACGTCATCGTTCGGAGGCTCCACGGCACGCTGAGCGCGGCGGCCGAAGCGGGGCCGACGGATTTCCCCGAGCTGCTGCTCGTCCCGGGCGTCGGCGCGCGCACCGTGCGGTCGCTGGCGATGGTGGCGGAGGTGATTCACGGCACGCCCTGCCGGTTCGCAGACCCGGCGCGCTTCAGCCTCGCCCATGGCGGCAAGGACCGCCACCCCTTTCCGGTGCCGACCAAGGTCTACGACCGCACCATCGCGGTGCTGAAGAGCGCGGTCGGACAGGCGAAGCTCGGCCGGGACGAGAAGCTTGCCGCGATCCGGCGCCTCGACGCGCAGGCGCGGCGGCTCGAGGCCGCCGCCTCCGGCCCGTCCTTCGATCTGTTGCTCGCCGAGGAGCGCCGCCGGTCCGCCGATTATGGCGGCCGCTCGGTCTTCGGCCCGGAGCCGCCCCCCGCCGCCGCGAGCAGCCAGGAGGGAACGCGCTGCGCGCGTCCGGGTCCCAGCCGGAGGAACGCAAGCTGTTCGCCTTCCGAAGGCAGGGGCCCGGTGAGGACTTGACGGAGCCTCAGAGCCTGAAGCCGCCTGCCGAAGCGTTGACCGTCCCGAGCGCCAGGTACATGATCGCGGCGGCCGGCGGCGCTCTTCGCGAGCACCCGCTCGAAGGGGAGTGAAAGCCATGGGCGTGCTGATCGTCGTCGGAATCCTGCTGATCGCCCTCGGCTTCTGGGGGTTTCGGCGCCCCGGCGGGCGGGCGCGCTATTCGGGGATAGGCTTCATGCTCGGCGGCGCCATCGCGCTGCTGGTCGCCGTGCTCGCCATGGCCGGCCTGATCCGTGAGTGACCGCGGCCCCGCCGGCGCGCCGCGCGACCGGGAGCAGCCGCTGGGCGAGATTGTCGACGCCGCGGCGCGCCGCGTCGTCACCGGTCTGGTGATCGCCGCCGGCGTGCTCGCGCTCGGCATCTATTCGCGCCCCGGGCCGCCGCGCTACCAGGCGATCCCGACCGACACCGGCATCATCCGCGTCGACACCGGCTCCGGCACCGTCCTCCATTGCGTCGAGAACGGCTGCTACACCGTCGTTCGGCGCGGCCAGGACCTCCTCGATCAAGAGGAGCGCCGGAAAGCGCGGGAGAAGGCGTTCGGGGACGAGCCGCCGCCCACCGCGAAGGCTCTCTCCCCGCCACAGCCCGAGGCCGTTACCGCGCCCGCAGGCCCACCGACGAAGGCCGCTGGGAGGCGGTAGGGGCAGGCAGTGGCGAAGGATCCAGCGGGGACCCGTAGCTATGAAGGGCTTATTCGCTCCACCGCGGGATCTGCCACCAAGCTGATATTAGTCGTACATGCGTGGCGCGAATCGCCGGCACGCATGGCGGCCCTCATCTCAATGGTGCGGTCGGTGTGCCCGGATGCCGATCTATTCGTTCCGAAGATGGCTTACGCGGGACGGCTGCGCGGATCGGTCTGCCTGACTGCGCCGGAGAAACTGGCGGCTGCGCTGCTCGACGATCTCGATCAAATCATCCTCCAGCGCGAGTCAGGCGGCGAGGCGTATGGCGAGATCATCCTGCTGGGCTACAGCATGGGCGCCATGATCGTCCGCAAGGTCGCGCTTCTGGCGCACGGGGAAACCGACTCCGCGCCGTTCGAGAAGTCCCTTGAAGCTTACCGGGACGGGAAGACGTGGGCGACACGAATTACGCGCATCGTGCTGCTTGCAGGGCTGAGCAAGGGCTGGTCGCTCAACTCGGCAAGCAGCCGACTTGCCACCTTCGGATGGTGGCTAGGCTCGGCGCTTGGGGACCTGTTGACCAACGGACGGTTGACTATTCTCGAGATGCGGAGCGGCACGCCGTTCGTCGTCCAGACGCGGCTTCAGTGGCTGGCGCTCGCAGACCGAAGCGACCCGCCTTCGCTCGACGTGGTCCAGTTGCTCGGGACGATCGATGACGTGGTCGGGCCTGACGACATGGTCGATCTTGCCGTTGACCTGCGGCCCGGTTCCAATTTTGCACTTCTGGAGATGCCCCGGACGGGACATTTCGACGCGCCGGACGTAGCGGATCCTCGAACCGCGCGTGGGACGGCAGCCGAGAGATGGCGACTCCTCGAAGCGGCACTGACGCTGCCGATGAACGCGCTCCTCACCCATCCGGCAACAGTCGATGCGCGACTGCTCGCCGATGGTACCGTGCCGGTGCCCGATCCGGAGGTGACCGACGTCGCCTTCGTCATCCATGGCATCCGGGACAAAGGGTTCTGGACGCAGAAGATCGCACGGGCGATCAAGCGGGAGGGCGAGCGTTCATCGACGGACGGCAAGTCGCGAATCATTCGGTCGATGACGATGAGCTATGGCTATTTGGCCATGGCGCCTTTCGTGCTGTGGTGGGTCCGACGGCGAAAGACTGCGTGGCTCATGGACCGGTACACAGAGTCTCGTGCCTTGTATCCCAAGGCCGACTTCAGCTTCGTCGGCCATTCCAACGGCACGTATCTCGCAGCGCGCGCCCTGGCGGATTATCCGGCGGCGCGGTTCCGGCGCATCGTCTTTGCGGGCAGCGTCGTCCGCTCCGATTATGATTGGCGGTCACCGGCCCGCCGGCCGGCGCCGCAGGTGTGTGCTCTCCTCAATTATGTGGCGACGAGCGACCTGGTGGTGGCGATTTTCCCCAACGGCTTCAGCTTTTCCCGACTGGTCGATCTGGGCGGTGCAGGTCACACCGGGTTTCGCCAATTCGGCCACCCCGATGCAAGCGAGGGCAAGCCGACGGTGTTGAAGGGCGATTTCACCTCGGAGCCGTCCTACGAGGTTCATTTCGTCGCCGGCGGACACAGTGCCGGAATTCGGGAAAGTCAGTGGGACGATATCGCGCGGTTCGTTGTCCGCGGGGAAAGGCCGCGGGCGGGCGACGAAGATTATTTGGGGGCTCAACGTCCGGTGGCGCGATTTCTGGGAAGCTTCCCCCCGATGTCGCTGCTCATGGCATTGCTGGTAGTCGTAGCGATCGGTGCGGGCATATCCTGGCTTGCCGGCGGGTGGGGATTGGCTGCGTATCTCGGGATCTTGATCCTGGTGGCGACCCGCCTCTGAACGGACGGACGCTCCTTGCCGTCCAAGGCGCCCGCCCCTATTCGCCCGTTTACGTGGACGGAAAGGACGCGCATGCGCTTCGAAGGTACAGGCAATTATGTCGCGACCGAGGACCTCAAGGTCGCGGTCAACGCCGCCGTCAGGCTGCGGCGGCCGCTGCTGGTCAAGGGCGAGCCGGGCACCGGCAAGACGGTGCTCGCGCATGAAATCGCCGAGGCGATCGGCGCACCGTTGATTGAGTGGCACGTCAAGTCGACCACCAAGGCGCACCAGGGCCTCTACGAATATGACGCGGTGGCGCGGCTTCGCGACGGCCAGCTCGGCGACCCGCGCGTCCACGACATCTCCAATTATATCAGGCGCGGCAAGCTGTGGGAGGCCTTCACCAGCCCCGAGCTTCCCGTCCTCCTGATCGACGAGATCGACAAGGCCGATATCGAATTCCCGAACGACCTCCTCCAGGAGCTCGATCGGATGGAGTTCCACGTCTACGAAACGAAGGAAACGATCCGCGCGAAGGAGCGGCCGATCGTCGTCATCACCTCGAACAACGAGAAGGAGCTGCCCGACGCCTTCCTCAGGCGCTGCTTCTTTCATTACATCAAGTTCCCCGACCGGGAGACGATGCAGGCGATCATCGACGTCCACTTCCCGGGCATCCAGACGATGCTGGTCCACAAGGCGATGGACATATTCTACCAGGTCCGGGACGTGCCGGGCCTCAAGAAGAAGCCTTCGACGAGCGAGCTGATCGACTGGCTGAAGCTCCTACTACACGAGGACCTGCCCCTCGAAGTCCTTCAGTCGCAGGATCCGAAGAAAGCAATCCCGCCGCTCCACGGCGCCTTGCTCAAGAACGAGCAGGACGTGATGCTGTTCGAGCGCCTGGCCTTCATGACCCGGCGCGGGGGCTAGGCCGGCTGAGCAAATAGCGGCGAAAGGGCGGCTCAGCCGACGCTGTCGTCCCGGTAGGCGAGCTCGAAATTGCCCCAGCGGCGGCCGCCGACATGGAGCGGCACGAACACGTTCTTGACGGGCAAATAGCGCCCCTGCCCCAGCTCCATCCCGTAGGTGGCGAGCATCGCCTCCTTCTCGCTGGCGATGGCGCGCCGGGTGATGTCGTCGATGAAGTTGCGCCGGTTGCGGCAATATTCGGCGTTCCACTCGGGATCGCCGGGCCGCTGCGGCTGCGAGCGCGCGCTGATGTGGGTCGGAAGATAGCCGTTGATGTCGGTGATCGCGCAGGCGATCAGTCGCGGCTCCTCGGCCATGAGGCGATCGAGGATCGGCTGCACATGCGCGTCGGCGAAGGCGCAGAAGCGGGTTTCGTACTGGACCGGATCGGTGCCCGGCATCTCGACATAGTCGGTGTCGAATACCGCCTCCGCCTCGACCTCGCCGCGGGCGATGCCGGCTTCGATGGCGGCCCGGATCTGTTTCATGCCGGCCTTGGCGAATTCGATGAAGGGCGTGTCGTCGATCCTGACCCCGCTCGAGGCGAGCCGGTCGAGCATGTCGTTGGAAAGGAGCTCGAGCCGGTTCAAGCGCTCCTGCGTCTCCTTGAGCTGTCCGCCGTTGGCGCGGGCGTCGGCGGCGAATGAGGAAAGGCCGGTCTTCACGCTGTCGACGCTCTGCTCGATCAGGTTGGTGGCCTGGGCGATGCCGTCGGTCTGGCGGTCGACCAAAGCGACGATGTCGGCGACATCGCGGACCGTGTCGTTGATGCGGGTGAAGCTCGCCTGCGCGACCCGGCTCTTCTCGACCCCGACCTTGATCTCGGACGTGACCGCCTCGGCCTCGCGGGTGAGCGAGCCGATCGTGGCGGCGATCTCGCTGGTCGCGGCGCGGGTGTCGTGCGCGAGCTTCTTCACCTCGGCCGCGACCACCGCGAAGGAGCGGCCCGCCTCGCCCGCCCGCGCCGCCTCGATGGTGGCGTTGAGCGCGAGCATGTTGGTCTTGTTGGCGATCGTCTCGATGCTTGAGGAGACGCTTCTGACCTTCGTCATCGCCTCGGCGAAGCCGGCCATCCGGTCGCCGAGCTGCACCACCAGCTCGGTGAGGCCGGAGAAGATTCGGATCGTGTCCTCGATCGCGCCACGGCCCTGGTCGAGCTTGCCGCGCGCCTGCTCGGCGAGAATGCGCGCCTCGTCGGTCGAATCGGCGACCCTGGCCTGGTCGGCGAGCAGCCGGATCGTCACCGTCTCGAGCGAATCGAGCATCTTCAGATTGGCGGAGATGCGCGCATTGACGCCGGCGACATAGCCCGCGACGTCGCTGCACTGGATGGCGAGCGACCCGCAATTGCGCGCGACCTCGTTGATCGCCGCGCCGTCGGTCCGCTCGCTCGCCGAACTTGCCACCTGGTCCCCCGCTTCTGTCT
This sequence comes from Allosphingosinicella sp., assembly GCA_036386375.1. Lineage (GTDB taxonomy): Bacteria > Pseudomonadota > Alphaproteobacteria > Sphingomonadales > Sphingomonadaceae > Allosphingosinicella. The sequence goes on from DASVVV010000071.1 coordinate 10,464, forward strand.
CTCTCGCGAGGGCTAGGGGCAATTGGTTGAAACCGCGTTAACTATGCGGCCCCCTCGCCTCTTCGTCATTCCCGCGAAAGCGCGAATCCCGCTTCTCGTCGCGCGCCGGAAAGTCCGGCTGGATCCCCGCTTTCGCGGGGATGACGGACGCAAGGTCGTGCGCTAGTTCGCTCCCCATGTTCTTCTCCTTCGTCGACGAGCTTCGCGCCGCGGGCATTCCGGCTTCGCTGAAGGAGCATCTCGTGCTGCTCGAGGCGCTCGACGCCGAGGTTATACGGGCGACCCCGGAGCAATTCTATTTTCTCGCCCGCGCCACCTTCGTGAAGGACGAGGGACTGCTCGACCGCTTCGACCAGGTGTTCGGCAAGGTCTTCAAGGGCCTAGAGACACGCTACGGCACCGAGGCGGCGCCGATCCCCGAGGAATGGCTCAGGAAGGTGGCGCAGCTCTATCTGACGCCCGAGCAGATGGAGGAGATCAAGTCGCTCGGTTCGTGGGAAGAGATAATGGCGACGCTGAAGAAGCGGCTGGAGGAGCAGAAGGAGCGGCACCAGGGCGGCTCGAAATGGATCGGCACCGGCGGCACCTCCCCCTTCGGCCATGGCGGCTACAATCCGGAAGGGGTGAGGATCGGCGGCGAGGGCGGGCAGAAGAGCGCCATCAAGATCTGGGACAAGCGCGAGTTCAGGAACCTCGACAATTCGGTCGAACTGGGCACGCGCAACATCAAGGTCGCGCTTCGCCGGCTGCGCCGCTTCGCCCGCGAGGGCGCGGCCGACGAACTCGACCTAGACGAGACGATCGACGGCACGGCACGCAAGGGCTGGCTCGACATCCGCATGCGCCCCGAGCGGCACAATGCCGTCAAGCTCCTCCTCTTCCTCGACGTCGGCGGCTCGATGGACCCGCACATCCGGCTGATGGAGGAGCTGTTCAGCGCCGCCACGTCCGAGTTCAAGAATCTCGAATTCTTCTACTTTCACAACTGCCCCTACGAGGCGCTGTGGAAGGACAATCGCCGCCGCTTTAACGAGCGCACGCCGACCTGGGACGTGCTCCACAAATTCGGCCACGACTACAAGCTCGTCTTCGTCGGCGACGCCTCGATGAGCCCCTATGAGATCACCCATCCCGGCGGTTCGATCGAGCATTTCAACGACGAGGCCGGCGCCACCTGGCTGCAGCGCATGACCAACACCTATCCGGCGGCGGTGTGGCTCAACCCGGTCCCGGAGCGCTACTGGTCCTACACCGCCTCGATCCGAATCGTTCAGGAGCTGATGCAGGACCGCATGTACCCGCTGACGCTCGAAGGCCTCGACGACGCGATGCGCACGCTGAGCCGCAAGAGCTGAGTGCCGCCGGAGACGACGCTTCCGAACGTCGCGCGCGCCAACCGCCTGCTCGAATCGCTGTGGCGGCGCGGTTTGCTGCCGCGGCCGGTGCTCGAGCCGGAGGCTTTGAGGCACGCAGCGCGGCTTGACACCGAGGTGGATGGGTGGTGGCGCGAGCCGTTCGAGCGGCTGCTCGCCGGCGTCCGCGAGGAAGCGGAGCTGAACCCGCTCGGCCAGGCGATGGCCTGGGGGCAGATCGTGATGGCGTTGCGGGCGAGGGTCCGGGCGGCGACGCTGTGGCGAGCGCATCCGGAGATTTTGGAGCGGCCGGTCCGCGCGCCCATCATCATCCTTGGCCAAATGCGTTCGGGGACGACGCGCCTCCAGCGGCTGCTCGCCTGCGACGAGCGGCTCGCACATACCCGCACGTTCGAATCGCTCGACCCGGTGCCGCGGCGGGGCCGTCGCCTCCGCGCCCGAGGCGGGCTGGCGATGCTGCGGCGCTTCAACCTCGAGCTGGCGCGGATCCATCCGACCTCGGCGACGGCGCCGGAGGAGGAATTCGGCTATTTCAGCTTCGGCTTCGGCAGCACCCAGTTCGAAGCGCAGTGGCGCATCCCTTCCTTCTCCCGCTGGTGGGAGGAAGCCGATACGCGGCCGCTCTACCGCGAGTTCAGGGCGCTGGTGCAGACCAATGCCTGGGCGCGCGGCGACCCGCCCGACAAGCCGCACATCCTCAAGGCGCCACAATTTTTGCAGGACCTGCCGGCGGTGCTCGAAACTTTCCCCGACGCGCGGCCGATCCTGATCGAGCGCAACCCCGCCGAGGTCGCCCCCTCCTCCGCCTCGCTGGTCTGGAACCAGATGCGGATCCAGTCGGACCGCGCGGACAAGGGCTGGGTTGGCCCGGAGTGGCTGCGCAAGACCCGGCTGCGCGAGGAACGCTGCCGCGCCGCCCTCCCGTCCTCGTGCCTGCGCGTCGGCTATGGGGCGATGAACCGCGACTGGCGCGGCGAGATCACCCGCATCTACGATCATCTCGACCTCGACCTTACGGCCCGGGTGGAGCGGCGCATGGCGCGCTACCTTGCAGGCGCGAGGACCCATTGTGGCCACCGCTACGGCCTTGAGGAGTTCGGGCTGACGGGGGCCGATATTGCAACGCCGAGAGACGGCCCGTAACCGGCGGCGCGAAACTCAGAAAGGCGTGTCGCGCGCCACGGCCTGTTCGGTCGCGCAGTCTGGCAGCCGGACTCAGTTGTAGATGATGAGCGAAAAAGTGCCGTCGCTGTCTTGCGACACCGCAGCTTCACACCCGCTGGCATCTGCTGGGGCCATATTTCCGTCGGCGTCGAAGTTCAGGTTCACCAGCATCGATATATTGCATGCCAGCTGGAATTGGCCCTGGTTGCCGTCACATCCGTGGCCGCCGGTCCTGGAATAGGCCAAGTCAGCGTTCGCGGAGGGCTGGATGTATGCAACCGCTTGATTCTGGGCGGGTGCATCGCAGCAATTCCAGCCATTTGGCGAGACATAGACCGTGATCGGTTCCGGAAGCTGGTTTCGGATATGGAGAGTGTTGCCGGTAGGCATGAGTTAATTCCTTCTTCGAGATGCGCAAGCATACACAGTGAGCTGAACTTAGATGCCATCTATGATTATTGGCAATAGTTTATTCAGATTAATTAGCGTCAAAATGGACTATCCTAACGGTTGAAATATTCTGTCGCGGAATTCTCCCGGCTTTCTCACGTCCTTACTACGCTTTTCGCACTTCTGCAGGTGGAAAAATATACCACCGGCGGCGATGACCGCGGCCGTTCGGCCTCGCCGAGCTGAACTCCAGCGGCGAGTTGCAAGCCCCCTAGGCGGCATGTAACCCCCGCCGGCCATGACTGCCTTCAAGTCCGATTTGCTGTGCCTGCTCGACGAGCGCGGCTATATCCACCAGCTGACCGACCCCGAGGGGCTCGACGCCATCGCCGCAAGCGCGATCGTCCCGGGCTATATCGGCTTCGACGCGACCGCGCCGTCGCTCCATGTCGGCAGCCTGGTCCAGATCATGCTGCTGCGCCGGCTCCAGCAGGCCGGGCACCAGCCGATCGTCCTGATGGGCGGCGGCACCACCAAGGTCGGCGACCCGACGGGCCGCGACGAGAGCCGCAAGCTGCTCGACGACGCCACCATCGAGGCCAACATCGCCTCGATCCGCCGCGTCTTCGAGCGCTTCCTTCGCTTCGACGACGGCCCGACCGGCGCGATCATGGTCAACAATGACGATTGGCTGGGAAAGCTCGGCTACATCGCCTTTTTGCGCGACATCGGCCCCCATTTCACGATCAACCGGATGCTGAGCTTCGACAGCGTGCGCCTGAGGCTCGAGCGCGAGCAGCCGATGACCTTCCTCGAATTCAACTACATGATCATGCAGGGCTAAGACTTCCTCGAACTGAACCGCCGCTACGGCTGCCTGCTCCAGCTCGGAGGCTCCGACCAGTGGGGCAATATCGTCAACGGCATCGAGCTCGCCCGCCGGGTCGAGGGCGCGCAGCTG
>DASVVV010000072.1:0-22153 GCA_036386375.1 Allosphingosinicella sp.
CCCGTCGAGGATCGCACCAAGTGCGTTCGGGCTGACCACGTCCGCGTCCAGGAACAGCACATCCTCCGGCGCCACCACCTCGCCGCCCACTTCCGCCGCGAGCGCCCGGGCGCGGCCGGCGTCGATGTCGGCGATGCTGAGGCGGGCGCCTTCTTGCGCGGCGCGGCGGGCGACGCCGCCGGCGACGCTGCCTGCGCCCTGGAGCGCGACGTGGAGGCCGACGAGGCTGTCCTTGCCCAGCGCCCGCTTCACCGCCGCCTTGATGCCGAGGAAGACGCCGTAGCTGGTGTGGGGACCGGGATCGCCGCCGACCGAGCCCTCGGCAACCGGAAGGCCGGCGACGTAGCTCGTCTGCTGCGAGATCGCGACCATGTCGGCGACGTTCATGCCGACGTCCTCGGCGGTCACGTAGCGGCCGCACAGGCCGTCGACGGCGCGCCCGAAGGCGGCAAGCATTTCGGGGGTCTTGGTGCGCGCCTCGTCGGCCAGCACGACCGCCTTACCGCCGCCGAGCGGGAGGCCGGCCATCGCATTCTTGTAGCTCATCCCGCGCGACAGGCGCAGCACGTCGCGAAGCGCTTCGTCCGGCTCGGCATAATGCCAGAAGCGGGTGCCGCCGGCGCCGGGCCCGAGATGGCTCGAATGGACCGCGATCACGGCCCTCAGGCCGCTTTCCCGATCGGTGACGAAATGGACGAGCTCATGCTCGTCGAAATCAGGAAAGTCCCACAGCGATGGCATCGGAAAGTCCTGCTTCCATTGCGGAAAATGTGGGGCGATCGACGGGACTTGAACCCGCGACCCTCGGTACCACAAACCGATGCTCTAACCAGCTGAGCTACGATCGCCACGCGTGATGAGGTGCGCGAGCGCACATAGGAGGCGCCCCGCCCCAGCGTCAAGGATCGGCCCCGGTCGCCGGAATCGCGATAGCCCGCCGGATCAGTTGATCGTGATGATGCCGTCCACCGCCCGCCATTCGGCCGGCCCGATCAGATGATTGTGCGCGACCCGGACCGAATGGAGGGCCGCTTCGATCTCGCGGCGCCAATGGTCGAGAAAATCGCGCAGCACGGGGAATTGCGGGGCGACGTCGTAATGCTGGTACACGAACAGCTGGAGGAGAGCCGGATGGTCCGGCATATAGTAGCTGATCTCGACCGTGCTCAGGCCGTAGCCGGCGAGCTGACGCCGGAAATCCCCGTCCGGCACGGGATGGATCGGACTGCCGCGCACCTCGTTGCTCCTTTCGGCCGCTACAACGCCTCCGTTATGAATGCGGTTTCGTTATAGCAGCGTCATGGTTAACGCGAAGGAAACGACGTGCTTCCCGAGCGCTACCAACGGGGTCTGCGGATAGATATGAAGGCAAAGGCGTGGTGGGCGCGGCAAGGATTGAACTTGCGACCCCTGCGGTGTGAACACAGTGCTCTACCACTGAGCTACGCGCCCACGCCTTGATGCATTCGGATGTGGCCGGCCAAATGCTGGCGCCAGATGGGGCCGTCCGCGCCGCGGGTCAATAGGGACAGCCTTGACATAACGGCTGTCTCGTCAGGCGTTGACGCTGTCCTTCAGGCCCTTGCCGGCCTTGAACTTGGGCTGGGTCGATTCGCGGATCTGCATCGGCTCGCCGGTGCGCGGGTTGCGGCCCGTCGACGCCTTGCGGCGCGAGCAAGTGAAGGTGCCGAAGCCGACCAGGCGCACTTCGTCGCCGCGCTTCAAGGCATCGCTGATCGTATCGAAAACCGCCTCGACCGCCCTGGCAGCGTCCCCCCTGCCGAAGCCCGTTACTTCGGCGACGTGCCCGATTAACTCCTGCTTGTTCATCTGTCCCGACCCCTGTTCACCGAAGACTCGCGGCCGCCGCCGCGAATCCGTTAAATGACAAGAGCCGGACCGGAGTCAAAAGGAAAGAGGCTCATTTCGGCGGAAAAACCGCGAATGCCGGGGCCGCGGCTCAGTGCCGGATCGAGGCCCCGGTCCGCTCGTCCGTCGAAGCGATCTCCGACGGCGGCAGAGTCGCCAGCTCGTCCGCCTCGGTCCATTCGATCGGGACCACCGGAGTCGCGAGCGCCTGCGCCAGCACCTCGTCGACATGGGCGACGACGACGAGCTCGAGCCCCTGGCGGATGTTGGCCGGTATCTCCGCCAGATCCTTCTCGTTCTCGGCCGGGATCAGCACCTTGGTGATGCCGCCGCGAAGCGCCGCCAAGAGCTTCTCCTTGAGGCCGCCGATCGGGAGCACCCGGCCCCGCAGCGTCACCTCGCCGGTCATCGCCACGTCGCGGCGGACGGGAATGCCGGTCAGGGTCGAGATGATGGCCGTCACCATGCCGATGCCGGCCGACGGACCGTCCTTCGGCACCGCGCCTTCGGGCAGGTGGACGTGAATGTCCTTACGGCCGAACAGGCTCGGCTTCACGCCATAGCTCGGCGCGCGCGCCTTGACGAACGAGAAGGCGGCCTGAACCGATTCCTGCATGACCTCGCCAAGCTTGCCGGTGGTCTTGATCTGACCCTTGCCCGGCACGGTCACCGCCTCGATCGTCAGCAGCTCGCCGCCGACCTCGGTCCAGGCGAGGCCGGTGACCGCGCCGATCTGGTCTTCCTCCTCGCTGATGCCGTGGCGGAACTTGCGCACGCCGAGGAACTCGCCGACATTGTCGGCGCCGATCTCGATCCGCTCGGCCTTGCCCTCGAGGATCTGGCGAAGCGCCTTGCGGGCGATCTTGGCTACCTCGCGCTCGAGCGTGCGGACGCCGGCCTCGCGAGTGTAATGGCGGATGACGGCGCGCAGCCCTTCCTCCGTCAGCGTCAGCTCGCCTTCCTTGAGGCCGTGCGTCTCGATCTGCTTGGGAATCAGGTGGCGCGTCGCGATCTCGACCTTTTCGTCCTCGGTATAGCCTTCGAGCCGGATAATCTCCATCCGGTCGAGCAGGGGCTGCGGCATGTCCATCGAGTTCGCCGTGGTGACGAACATGACATCCGAAAGGTCGTAATCCACCTCGAGATAATGGTCCTGGAAGCGGCTGTTCTGTTCCGGATCGAGTACTTCGAGCAGCGCGGAGGCCGGATCGCCCCGGAAATCCTGGCCGAGCTTGTCAATCTCGTCGAGCAGGAAGAGCGGGTTCGACGTGCCCGCCTTCTTGAGATTGGCGACGATCTTGCCTGGCAGCGAGCCGATATAGGTCCGGCGGTGGCCGCGAATCTCGGCTTCGTCGCGGACTCCGCCAAGCGACTGGCGCACGAACTCACGCCCGGTGGCGCGGGCGATCGATCGGCCAAGCGAGGTCTTGCCGACGCCGGGCGGCCCGACCAGGCACAAGATCGGACCCTTGAGCTTGTTTGTGCGGACCTGAACGGCAAGATATTCGACGATCCGTTCCTTCACCTTGGCGAGACCGTAATGGTCCTCGTCGAGGATCCGCTCCGCCTCCTGGATGTCGTGCTTAAGCTTTGACTTCTTACCCCAGGGCAGGCCGAGCAGGACGTCGAGATAGTTGCGGCTGACCGTGGCCTCGGCCGACATCGGGGCCATCGCGCGCAGCTTCTTCAGCTCCGCCTGGGCCTTGCCCCGCGCCTCCTTGGAAAGCTTGGTGCGCTCGATCTTCTTGGCCAGCTCGGCGAGCTCGTCGCCCTCACCTTCCTCGCCGGCGTTGCCCAGCTCGCGCTGGATCGCTTTCAGCTGCTCGTTCAGATAATATTCGCGCTGGGTCTTCTCCATTTGGCGCTTGACGCGGCTGCGGATCTTCTTCTCGACCTGGAGCACGCCGAGCTCGCCTTCCATGAAGGCGAAGGCCATCTCCATCCGGCGGACCGGGTCCAGCTCGGCGAGCAACGCCTGCTTGTCCGACACCTTGATGTTCACGTTCGCCGCCACCGCGTCGGCAAGCTTCGACGGCTCCTCGATCTGGCCGAGCTGGACGGCCGTTTCGGCGGGCAGCTTGCGGTTGAGCTTGGCGTAATTCTCGAACTGCTCGACGATCGAGCGCATCAGCGCCTGGACTTCCGCCCCTTCCGGATCGGTGATCTCGACCAGGTCGACCTCGGCCGCGAGATGCGAGCCCTCCTGATGAAGCGCGCGAAGCGAGGCGCGCTGCTGCCCCTCGACGAGGACGCGCACGGTCCCGTCCGGAAGCTTCAAGAGCTGCAAAACGGTGGCGATGACGCCGAGGTCGTAGAGCGCCTCGCGATCGGGATCGTCCTCGGCGGGATCGAGCTGCGAGACCAGGAAGATGCTCTTGTCGGCGGCCATCGCGCTCTCCAGCGCGGCGACCGATTTGTCGCGCCCGACGAACAACGGCACAATCATGTGCGGAAAGACGACGATGTCGCGAAGCGGAAGCAGGGGAAAGGTCTGGTTCATGGATACTCCGATACCGCCGGTCGAACCGGCTCTGCCGTTATATGGGTTAGGTCGCGCCCCGCATCAATGAAACGGCGCCTCCTGACCCGGAGCCGGCTTTGCGATTGACCGAATGACGGGGTGAGCTTAAACTTTTCCCTGAGAAGCTGGAGGGTTGGGTCGATGTTCCGCGCATATTTGCTGGCGGCGCCGCTTGTGCTGGCGTCGCTCTCCGTGTCACTTCCGTCCGTTGCCGAAGCGCAGGTTCTCGGGTCCAGGGGGGCGCAGGCCAGTTCCCGCACCGGCGAGGATTGCTCGGCGCGTCGGCAGGAGCGGCGTCGCCGCGGCCGCGGGCTGGGCGGCATGCTGGGGGGCATTGCCGGCGGGCTGGGCGCAAATCTCGGCGGAGTCGCCGGGGTGGTCACCAGCATGCTCCCGGTCGGCGAGCTGCTCGGCGAAGCCATTGCCGGGATGCTCGATTGCGACGAGCAGCAGAAGGCCGCCGGCGCCACCCAGGAAGTGGTGGAACAGGCCGAGCGCGGCGGCGTCGGCGCCACCTCGACCTGGGAAAGCACCACCCGCCCCGGGGTCCGCGGCTCCTCGACGGTGACCGCCGTCGAGACGCAGACCGCCCAGGGCGACTGCATGACCGTGACCGACGTCGTCATCGTCGACGGCGAGGAAACCCGCGCCCCCAAGCGCATGTGCCGGCGTCCGCCGTCGACGCGCTATGTCAGGGTCTAGGCGCCCGTCGCGGCTGCTCGCCTCCTTCGCCGCGCTGGCCGGACTGCTGAGCGGCCAGGCCGCGCAGGCGCAGACGGACCGCGACAACCCGACCTGCCCGGCCGCCCCGAACTGGTCCAATTACCGGGAGATGCGCTTCACGCCGCAGGAGGTGAACGGGCGCCGGGTGCTGCTCGCCGAGGGGGTGATCGACGACAATGTCGTCGAGCGCCTCCAGGCCGCGCTCAACCAGCATCAGGACATCGGCGAGATCTGGTTCCGCTCACCGGGCGGCAACGCCCGGGCCGGGAACCAGGCCGGAAGGATCATCCGCGACAACGGCATGGTGACCCGCATCCCGAGCGGCTGGGCCTGCTTTTCTGCCTGCAACTTCATGTTCATGGGCGGCGTCGCCCGCTTCGTCGATCCGGGGGGCCTGTTCATGGTTCACATGTTCACCCATACCGGCGACCGCGACGTCATCCGCCAGGAAGTGGCGCGCGGCGAGGACAATACGATTGGGCTGATCGGCGAGATCGAACAGCAATCGGCGCTGCTTGCGAGCGAGGATAACGACTTCCTGATCCGGATGGGCGTCTCGCGGCTGCTCCTGACCGAGGTGATGTACCGCACCAGCGCCGTGCAGGACGCCAGCAATCGTGAAACCCGACGCTGCCTCACCCAGGACGAAGTCCGCCGCTACAACGTCGTCAACGGCTGACGGCGGGAAGCGCAAGGCCCAATAGGTAGGGCAAGGCGGCGGCTACCGCATTTTGCAGCATGTGGATGACCGTGACGACCAGGATCGCCGTGCCGATCCCCCTTTGCCGCCACGTCAACAAGGCCACCGACAGGATCAAGAACGGCCACCACACGACCAGCCCCCAGAGCGGCTGGGCGAGGCTGTGGAACAGCGCCCATAAAAAGGCGCTGCCGATGGCGGCGCGGCCGGGGCCGGCGAGTCGCGCGAGACCGAGCAGCGGCGGGATCATGATCAGCGTCTCGAGCAGCGGCGCCACCGCCACCACGAGCAGCATGAAGAGCGGCGCCGGGAGCCGGAATTCCGGTCCGGCCTCGCCGGACGTGAGATAGGCGATGGCCGCCCCGATCGCGAGGCTCGGTAGCAGCGCCAGCAGCCATGCCTTGACGACATAGGCCGGCGCTCCGCCCTCGGGCGAGAAAAGGAAGCGCGGGAGGAAGCGCAGGGAGCGCGGCCGCCCGGACGGGAACGCCGCCGCCGTCATCGTTCAGCCGGTCGGCTCAGGCCGCGTCTTCGGCTTTCTTCGCGTAGATGCGCACCGGGTCCTTGCGGCCGTCGACCACGTCCTTGTCGATCACGACCTCGTCGACGCCGTCCATCGAGGGCAGGTCGAACATCGTGTCGAGCAGGATGTTCTCCATGATCGACCTCAGGCCGCGCGCGCCGGTTTTGCGCTCGATCGCCTTCTTGGCGGTCGCGACCAAGGCGTCGTCCGTGTAGCTGAGCTTGACGTCCTCCATGTCGAACAGCTTCTGATACTGTTTGACGAGGGCGTTTTTGGGCTCCCGCAGGATCTTGACGAGCGCCTCGGTGTCGAGGTCCTCGAGCGTCGCGATCACCGGCAAGCGGCCGACGAACTCGGGAATCAGGCCGAACTTCAAGAGGTCCTCGGGCTCGGTGTGGCGAAGGACCTCGCCGGTGCGGCGCTCGTCGGGCGCGGCGACATGGGCGCCGAAGCCGATCGACTTGCCTTCGAGCCGGTCGCCGATGATCTTCTCGAGCCCCGCGAACGCGCCGCCGCAGATGAAGAGGATGTTGGTCGTGTCGACCTGAAGGAATTCCTGCTGCGGATGCTTGCGCCCGCCCTGTGGCGGGACGGAGGCGGTGGTGCCCTCCATCAACTTCAGCAGCGCCTGCTGGACGCCCTCCCCCGAGACGTCGCGGGTGATGGAGGGGTTGTCGGACTTGCGGCTGATCTTGTCGATCTCATCGATATAGACGATGCCGCGCTGCGCCCGCTCGACATTATAGTCGCTGGCCTGGAGCAGCTTCAGGATTATGTTCTCGACGTCCTCGCCGACATAGCCGGCCTCGGTCAGCGTCGTGGCGTCAGCCATGGTGAAGGGGACGTCGAGGATCCGCGCCAGCGTCTGCGCGAGCAGGGTCTTCCCACACCCGGTCGGGCCGACCAGGAGGATGTTCGACTTGGCGAGCTCGACGTCGCCGCCCTTGGCGCCGTGGGCAAGCCGCTTGTAATGGTTGTGCACCGCGACCGAGAGCACGCGCTTGGCATGGTCCTGGCCGATTACATAATCGTCGAGCACCTTGCAGATTTCCGCCGGGGTCGGAACGCCGTCGCGAGTCTTCACGAGCGCCGACTTGGTCTCCTCGCGGATGATGTCATTGCACAGCTCGACGCATTCGTCGCAGATGAAAACCGTCGGGCCGGCGATCAGCTTGCGCACCTCATGCTGCGATTTACCGCAGAAGGAGCAGTAAAGCGTGCTCTTGCTGTCGCCGCCGCTGAGCTTGGTCATATCGTTCCTTCAGGGCCTGGATCGGGCCCCGCCTTCCCTTTCGCCGGCATCCTGACGGCAAATTAGCACAATCACAATGGCCTAATGCTTAACATCCCGCCTCGAAATGCGGCGGGAAAAGCGGGGAGTGCGCCGGACCGTGCTTTGTTCCCGAACGATGGGCGCCCGCTCATGGGATGCATGTGGCGTGCACCATGGGCGGGCACAAGGCCCGGCGCGTCCGCGGAGACTTGTCGAGGCGCTCTCCTCGCCGTCGGCGGCTAGAACCGGATCCGCACGCCCGCCCTTGCCGATTGGCCGTCCGCTTCGTCGCCATTGCCGATCAACATCTCGCCGCGCACGAACAATTCGACGTTGCTGGTGAAGACGGAGAGGCCGGCACTAAGCTCGCCATGGGCGCCGGGCGCCTCGTCGACAAAGCCGAGCGTCTCGCCGAGGACGAAGCTGTTGCGATTCTCGCCGTCGAACTCGTCGATCAGGCGGGCGCCGACGAACGGAGCGAAGGTGCCGTCGCCGGTGTCCCAGACGCCGCCGAGCCTGAGGCCCGCATAGCCGCGCAGGCTCTCGGCATCCTCGAACCGGATGTCAGCCCCGGCAACGGCGTAATCGGCAACGTCGCCGCTGACCCAGGAGATGCCGACCGACGGCTCGGCGAACAGGCGGCCGAACTCGAACCGCGCGCCGGCGTCGAGCTCGGCCCCCCAGGCATGGGCGTCGAACTCCGCCGCCAGGCCCGGCCCGGCATTGGAGGTGACGTCCATCCAGTCATATTTGACGAGTGCGGTGGCGTGGAAGATGCCGGAGTCGAAGCCGACATACCCGCCGAAATTGCGGACATCGATCCCGACGCCGTTGCCGCTCGTCCGGAATCGCGCGTCGGCCGAGCCGATTCCGAACGTCACGCCGGCCAGCAGCGCCCCGCCTTGATAATCCAGGCCGCCCTGAATTCCGTCATGCTCCTGTTCGAAGGAGACATCGAAGTCGGTGGTGGCAGCCCCGAGGGTAAAGCTCTGGCTCCCTCCCCGCTCCTCCTCGCCGGTCCAAAGCTGCGCCCAGACGCCAAGACCGTTGCGGCTCCGCGGACGCAAGTCCTCGGGCCGGTCGGAAGCCGATTCGATCTGCGCGAACACGGCGTCGGCGCTCTGCTGCCACACGTTCGTGGTCATCTCGCCGACCTGCGACGTTTCGAACACCGGCTCCTTGGGCGTGTTGATGAGGAGGAAGTCGAAGCCGCTCGCCTGGAAAATGAGGCCGCTCGTAACGAAACCATTGTCGATGCTTTGACCCGCGAGCGTGAAAGCACTGGCAGAGGTCCCCGTGGCGGCGTCCACGACGAGGATACCGTCCGTGAAACCCAGTGTCCCGCCGGCGCCGCTCCCGGCGACCTGGATCAACGTCGAGCCCGTCGCCGCGCCGGTCGTCAGCACGTCGGCGGTTCCGGCCGCGAAATCGACGTCGATCGCCACCACGCTCCCGGCCTGGCCGATGAACCCGCCGACCGTGAGCCCGTCGTTCGGGGCCCCATCCGCCATGTCGATCAGGCCGGCATTGTCGAACTGCTCCAGCCCACCGAGCACGACGTGGCCCGATTCCACCCGCACCGTGCCGGTGTTGTTGAGCACGTCGCTCCCGCCGCCGAACGCGCTCGTGCCGATCGCCTCGAAGGTGCCCGCGTTGGCGAAGCTGTCGGCGCCGTCGGTGAGGTCGATCCGCCCGCGGACATTGCCCGAGGCGGTCGTGCTGACGGCCACGGCTGCGCCGTCCGCCTGGATCGCAAAGCCGTCTGCAGCCTCGACGAGGCCGCGCACGATCGCGCCGCTGTCGCCGCCGCCGGCGATGACGATCGCATCGGAGCCCGGGCCGCTGACGCTGATCGCATTGGCGTCGACCAGGACGAGGCCGTCCTCGGCGGTCGCGACGATGCCATCGCTGTTGCCACCGCTGGTGGTGAGGGTGCCGGTGCTCGTCACCTCGACGTCGCCGACCTCGGCCGTCGCCTCGATACCCACGCTGTCCGCGCCGCTGGTCGCGACCGAGCCGCTGACGACGCTGGTGCCGCCGTCCGGTCCGAGCGCTTCGAGCTGGTCGCTGCCAATCACTCGTGCCGCCAATGCGTCGCCGCCGTCGTCGCCATCCGGGAGTCCGCGCGATAGGGCGAAGATGCCCGTGCTGTTCGCGCCGTTAGTCGTTACGCTGGTACTCGTGACGCTGACATTCGCGCCGAAGGCGACGATCCCGGGGCTGTTGGCGCCCGCAGTCGTCACCGTGCCGCTGGTCACGGTCGCCTCTTGCGCTGCGGAGGCGAAGATCGCCCTCGACCCGCCGCCTGCCGTCGACACCGAACCGCTGACGATGGTAACCGATCCGGTTTCCGCTTCGAAGCCGGCCTGGGCCTGGATGCCTTGCGAGCTGCCGCCGTCGGTCGTGATGGCGTCGCTGGCCACGCTTACGTCGCCGGTCGCCGAGATCGCATTGATCGCAGGGGCGTTGATGCCGTGGGTTTCGACGGTGCCGCTGTCGACGGTGACGTCGCCGGGGCCGCGGCTGAGGGCGACGATCGCCCGGTTGGTCGTGTTCGGAGCGGTGCCGCCGCCGATCTGGACGGTGCCGCTCGTCACCGTCACGTCGCCGACATTCGACTGAGCGAGGATGCCTTCGGAGATGGTCGCGCCCGCCGTGACGACCGACCCGCTGGTGACGGTCACGTCGCCGCCCGTCGCGGCCGCGAAGATGCCGCGGCTGCGGGGGCCCGCCGTGTTCACGCTGGTCGACTGGACGACGACGTCGCCGGTCCCGGCGGAATAAGCGTGGATGGCGTTGCTCGAGTCGCCGGCAGTGGTCACAGCGCCGCTGACGACCGAAACGTCGCCCGCCGAGTCGCGAAAGGCGATCGCCGCGATGCCGCGGCTGCCGTCCCCGGCCGTCGTGACGGTCGTGCTGGTGATGCTGACCGCGGAGGCGAAGGCGGAGATGCCGTCGCTATTGTCGCCGGCGGTGCTGGCGATGTTAGAGGTGACGACGATGGTCCCGGTGCCGGTGCCGTCATAGGTCGTGTCCAGGTCCTCGCCGGTACGTAAGAGGATCGCGGCGGCATTGCTCCCGGCGGTCGAAACCGTACCGGTGCTTGCCACCGTCACGTCCCCTTCGACCGAGGCGGCCTCGATGCCAGGGCTGTCGTCGCCCGTGGTGGTGACCGAGCCGCTGGTTATGGAGATGTCGCCGTTCGCAACGTCGGCGTCGATTCCGGGACTACCGATGCCGGCCGTTTCGACGCGGGTTGAGGTGACGACGAAATCGCCCTCTCCGTAGAGAAGAATAGCGGAGGAATCATCGCCGCCGGTAATGACCGCATTGCTGGTCACCGTCACGGCACCCTCGATGCCCCCGAGACCGCGGGCTACGATCCCGTCCGCGAGGTCGCCCGCAGTGGAGACGGTCCCGGTGCTCGTGACGATCACGTCACCATTATAGGACCCAGTCGAAATGCCGCGGCTCCGGTCGCCCTGAGTGACGACCGACCCGCTGGTGATCTGCAGCGTATCTCCCGAGCGGGCGTTGATGCCGCTCCCGCCGCCCGTGGTGGTGACCGAGACGCTGTCGATCACGACGCTCCCCTCGAACGCCCGAACCAGCAGCCCGCTATTGTCCCCGACCACTCCCGCGGTTGTGACGGAATCGCTGCTGATGGTGACGTCGCCAGAGCTCGAGCTCGCATAGACGCCCTGGCTGTAATCGCCGCTGGCCTGCACCGCCCCGCTCTCGATGAATATGTCGCCTTCTTCGGTTATCGCGCGGATTCCGACAGCGTCTTCGCCTGCGGTGACAACGGACGTGCTCGTGATGCTGATGCCCGGCGGAGTTGCGACCGGTGCCGCGGCAGGCACCGCCGCAGGCCCCTGCGCTGCCGGCGGCGCAGGCGGTTCCGGGGGCAGGACCGCGGTGGCGGCGTAAATGCCCGTCGCTCCTTCGCCCGCGGTCGTGACGGCGCCGCTGGTGATGTTGATCGCGCCGGTATCGGTCGTTGCGAGAATACCGACGGCATTCGTTCCACGGGTTTCGACGTTCGTGCTGTCGATCGTGATCGACCCGTTCTGAGCCCGCGCCTCGATCGCATGGGCGTTTCCGTAATTGCCGAAGGGATCGGCGTTATTGGTGTCGCCTGCCGTTGTCACCGAGCCGCTGGTGATGACGATATCGCCATCGACCGACGCATCGGCATAGATGCCGGCACTACGCTGCCCCAGCGTGGCAATGCTGCTGCTCGTGATGGAGATGCTGTCGCCGCCGACGGCGAGGATTCCGTCGCTGTTCGCGCCGCTCGTCGCGACGGTCGCGCTGTCGATCGCGATATTCCCGCCCGCGCTGTTGGCGTCGATCGCGCGGCTGAGGTCGCCTCGCGTCGTAACCGTGCCGGTGTTCGAAATGGCGATGTCGCCGCCTTCCGTCGACCTCATGACGATGCCGCGACTGCCGTCCCCTTCGGTGCTCACCGACTTGCTTGTCACGGTAATGGCCCCTTCGGCAGAGGCGAAGATGCCCATGGCGTTTGGGCCCGCCGTCGAAACGGCTTGGCTTTCGATACGGGTGTTTGCGGTCCCGAACACGCGAATGGCGCCGCTGTAGCCCCCGCTCGTTTCGACGCTGCCGCTCTCCACCGTTAGGTCACCGGAAAAGGCGCTGACGAAGATACCCAGACTTACCTCCCCTGTGGTGACGATGGATTCTGAAGTAACCGCCATATCGGCACCGCCGCCGGTTATGGCGGAACTCGCATAGCCGTTGGTTTCAACGCGGCCGGAGATGACGGTCGCCATGCCTCCCTGGGTAGGGTTCACCGATATCCCGTTCGCATACTCGCCGGACGTATGGACGAGGTTGCTTGTGACCGTCACGTCGCCGGCGCCGCTCGCGCGAATGCCGGTAGCACGGGAACCTTCCGTCTCGACCGATCCGCTCGTGATTGACACGTCGCCGCCGGCGGAAGGATCGGTGCGCGCGTCAATTCCCAGTGCATCGTCGCCCTCGGTCGACACCATGCCGCTGGTGACGAGGACGTCGTGCGAGACGTCGTTGGCGACAAGAGGCGTGGATCGGGCGACAATGGCTGTGGAGTTGGCGCCGCTGGTGTGAACGGATTGGCTCTCGACGGTGACGCTGCCATTGGGGGTGGCTGCGAGAATCCCCACTGCCGTATCCCCCGCCGTGGTGACGTTGACGGTGTCGATGACGATCGAGCCGACGGGCTCGGGATCCCCCTCGAACTGGACTTCTACGGCGACGTTGATGCCCTCGGATTCATCGCCCGCAGTGGTGATGGTGCCGCTGGTGACGAAGATGTCGCCGGTCGTCGTCCGGCCGAAGACGCCGCGGGACTGGTCGCCGAGCGTGCTGAGAGTGCCGGCATCGACGACCACGTCGGACCGGCGCGAGCGGGTCGAGACGGCCGTGGAGCCGTCGCCAACCGTCGTGACCGAATTGACGGAGACGTTGGTACCGGTGCTCGCGAGCGATTCGTCCAGGTTGTTCTCGGTGGCCAGGATGCCCCCCGCGAAGAGGGCGCCCGAGGTCGTGAGCGTGTCGGCGCTGACCGTTACGCTGAAGTCACCGGTCGCGACGATGGCGCGCACGACGTCTTGCGTGCTGGTCACGTCGTCCAGGAAAACCGCGACGGTGCCCGCGGAAGAGCTCACCGCAGCGGCTGCGCCGGGATTCGTCTGGTCGGAGGTGACGAAGGTGTCGGTGGGACCGCTCAGCACCAGGTCCACGCCCGGCGCGCTGCTCGAAATTCGAACACCACCCTCGACCCGAACGGCGGGCTCGAGCACCACGGTCAGATCATCGATGACTCCGGGATACTGAATCCCGTCCTCATAAGGATTGCCGGAAGGTTCGCAGGTGACGGTGCCGCCGCCCGGAGGGGGCGCGCCGCATTCGTTCTGGGCATGGGCCGGGCTCGTGGCTGCGGCATAGACGAACAGGCTGGTGCCGAGCCACAGCGCCGTGCGCAAGCATTGGCGACGGCGGGGGCCGCGCCCCAGCCGGAGGTGAAATGCGGCTGCGGCGCCGGGTCCGGCGCCAAAATCGACGAGATACATGAGCCCCCAATCCCAAAAAACCCCGGAAGACCCGGTGCTTATGCGAGTAGACGCAGTCCTGGGCCGGTCGTCAAGCGGTAACAGGCGGCGCGGGACAGGCTGTTCTTACGGCACCTTTGTCAGGATGCGCTTCGTCTCGACAGTTTCGCGAACCGGTCGCACCGGCGCGGGCGGCCGCGGGGCCATGGCGGCCATTTGCGGGCCGCCGGGGAGACGAACGACCACATCGTCGATATGGACGCCGCCGCGCTCGACCAAGAGGTTCTGGTAGTTGCGCTCGTCCTCGCGCGTCGTCGCCGGAATGTCGCCCTCGCGACGGAAGCGGCGGCGGACATAGGTCGACAGCTCGCCGGCGGTGACGATCCGGTCGCCGTCGTCGTCGGCATCGCCGGTCAGGCCGGCGCGTAAGAAATAAGAGAGGAAGCCGCCGGCCTTGAAGCGGCTGGCGACGAGGCTGGTCAGATCCTCCTCGGAGCTGAATAGGCCCATCACGTTCGGCCGGTCGACCAGGCTCCTGAAACCGCCCGAATAGCAGGCGTCGATCGCCACCATCGCCAGCCGGCTGCGGACGCCGGCGAACAGCGGCGCGAGCTCGGCGTCGGTCAGGGCGGCGTCGTAGAGTTCGATCGTCTCGCTGCGCCCGTCGAGCTCGCGGGCGCTGCGGGCGACGTCGATCTGGTCGCCATGGCCTGAGAAGAAGAAGAGGAAGACGTCGTTCGGGCCGGCCTGGGCGGAGGCGCGGGCGAAGGCGTCGGCGACGGCCTTGGTGGTCGCCTGGCCGTTGGTGAGCACGATGCTCGCCGGATGGAGGATGCCCGCCGCCCTCAGGCTGTCGAACAGCTGGCGCGCATCGTCGTCGGTATTGGGAAGGTCGGAGGTCCGCCCGCCATAATCGGAAACGCCGACCAGGAGCGCAAGCACGCGCTGCCCGCCCGGCACGGCCGCCTGGCGCGGCGGCCCGGCGCTGGGTGACAGCGTCAGGCGATAATTGCCGCTCTCGCCGGGACGGAAGGAGGTGACGACGAGGACATATTCGCCGTCCTCGGCAAGGACGGTGTCGATCCGGCTGTCGGTCGACGCCTCGCCGGCGACCTCGCTGTCATCATTGTCGTCCTGGCTGCCGTCGGGGCGGCGGAGCATCAGATAGGTGTCGAACTTGCCGGAAGTGACCTCGGCCCGGATGCGCTGCCCGCGCCGGGCCGTGAAGCGGTAGCGGTCGGTATATTCGCCCGACGCAAGCTGACCGTCGCCGCGGGCAAGGTTTCCATTGACCGTCGCTCCCAGGGTGATGGGCTCGGCCGGCTCCGGCACCGTCGCCGGGTCGTTGGCGGCGGCCACGGCGGCTTCGAGCGTGTAGCGGCCGGTTTCCCCCGGCCGCAGCGTCGTGGCGGCGACGCGATACTGGCCGTCGGCCGGGAATTGGACGATGAGACGGCTGTCCAGCACCTCCTCGTCGCCCGGTTCGTCGTCATTGGCGAGCGAGAAGCCTTGCGGGCCGGTCATGACCAGATAGGCGTCGAAATCCGTCGAACGCAGCCTCAGGTCGATGCGCTCGCCGCGCCGTCCCTCCATCACGAAGACGTCTTCATACTTCCCGGAGCGACGCTGCGCGTCGCTGGCGGTGAGCTCACCGGCGATCGATTGGCCGGCCCTGAGGGGGGCGGGAGCCTGCTGGCCCATTGCCGACGGGGCGGCGAAAGCGATCGCCGCCGCCAGGAAAACCAGCTTCCCCTTCCCCATAGCGCCCTCCGCGCCCTTGCTTCCGCGCTGCAATTAGCAGAGGCGGATCGAGCGCGAAATCGTCCCGTTCGGCTGAAGGAAGGCTGAATGGCGCGCCCGGAAGGATTCGAACCTCCGGCCCCCAGATTCGTAGTCTGGTGCTCTATCCAGCTGAGCTACGGGCGCGCGGAACCGGCGACATAGGCGCTGGTCTGAGGCCGCGCAAGTCCCGGCCCCGGCGGCGACGGCGCTGTTGCCGCTCTGGCGGAGCCCGCATAGGGAGAGCCGATGAGAGCCGCCGCCGCCCTTGCGATCGCCGCCGCGTGCGGCCTGGCGGCGGGCTGCGCCGAGCGGGGCGACTTCCCGTCGCTCGCGCGGCGGGCGGTCGAGCTCGACCGGTCGGTGGAGGAGCCGGTCCGGACTCCGGTCGAGGTCCCTTCCGAGGAAGCGCTGCGCGTTCGCGTCGCCGAGCTTCGCGGCCGGGCCGCGGCCGGTGACCGCGCGTTCGAGGCGGCTTACGGTTGGGCCGCGGCCGCAGTGGGGGCGGCCGGTCGGCGCGGGAGCGACGGCTGGACCACGGCCCAGCAGGCGCTGTCGCGGCTCGAGGCCACGCGCGAGCCGACGATGCGGGCGATGAGCGAGCTCGATGCGCTCATCGTCGAACGCGCCGGAACGCCGACCAACAGCGGGGACTTCGCCTCGATCAACGCGGCGGTGGCGGCGGTGGAGCGGATGGCTGTGGCCCAGCAGCAGCGCTTCGATCGCTTGCGCGACCGGCTCAACGGCCGCTGAGCGCCGCGGCGTGGCGCTTCGCCATTGCGACATAATGGGCAGCGCCCATGTGCATGCCGGCAATGTCCGCTTCGCTGAGGTCGCGCACGAAGCGCGCCGGGCGGCCCGCCCATAATTGACCCGAAGGCACGCGCTTGCCCGGCGTCAGCATCGCGCCGGCCGCGAGCATGGCGTCGCTTTCGACGATGCAGCCATCCATCACCACCGATCCAAGGCCGACGAAGGCGCGGTCGTGAAGGATGCAGCCGTGGACCATGGCGAGATGCCCGATCAGCACCTCGTCACCGATGATGCACGGATAGCCCTGCTCCGGGCCGCCGGGCCGCGGCGGGTCGACGTGGATGATGCTTCCGTCCTGGACGTTGCTGCGCGCGCCGATCCGAATCCGGTTCATGTCGCCGCGCAGCACGCAATTGTACCAGATACTCGATTCCGCGCCGATCTCGACGTCTCCGATCAGGCGCGCGCCGGGCGCGACGAAGGCCGCGGGGTCGATCCGCGGCGACTTGCCTTCGAAGTCGATCAGCTGCGCCATTGCTCGCGCCTTATCTCATAGACGATCACCGGCCCCTCCGCCCAGTCGGCGCCTCGATAATCGAGGTCCGCACGACGGTTCATCCCCAATCGCTCCATCAGGCCCCAGCTTGGCGAGTTGCCCTGAACCGTCAGCGCCACCACCCGCTCCGCACCGAGCGCGCCGAAGGCGTAGTCGAGCGATGCGATCGCCGCCTCCTTCGCGAAGCCCTGCCCCCACGCATCCTCGCGCAGCCGCCAACCGACTTCGTATTCCCCTTCGACCGGGCTGCCTTCGTCGTCGGCGACCTTGAGGCCGCAAAAGCCGAGCAGCTGGCCGTCCGCCTTGCGCTCCACGGCCCAGAAGGTGAAGCCGCGCTCGTCCTGCCAGCGCATCAGCCGGCCGGTTAAGACGTCGCGCATCCGCGACTCGCTCTGCACGCCGCCAAGCCATCGCATCACCCCCGGCCTGTTGGTGTGGTGGATGAACGGATCAATATCGCTCTCGCGCCAGTTGCGCAGCCTGAGCCGGGGGGTGTCGATCAAGCGCGCCTCACCGCAGCCCGGCCGGCAGAAGGCTGGCGTAATTGAGGATCGGGAGGATCGAGGCGTGATCGTCGCTCCAGCCGGAAAAGCCCGGCTGGGTCTCGAGGATGGTCCAGTTGCCGCTGTCCTCGCCGCTCAGCGACACCAGCCGGTCGATCGTCGCCGGGTTGCGCGACAACGCAATCCACACCGATAAGGTCGCATTCGCCACCTCTTCCTCTTCGCTCGGTACATATTCGAGCATGGCGCTGGTCCAGCCGCCGTGCCTGGCGAGATCGGCGACGACCGGCCTGAGATCGAGATAGCGGTTGGAGACGTGGTAGAGGACGATGCCGTCCGGGTGAAGCACTCGTCCATAATCGGCGAGCGCCTCGCGGGTGAGTAGGTGCATCGGCACCGCGTCGGACGAGAAAGCGTCGAGCGCGAGGATGTCGAGCGAGTTGGCCGGCTGGTTCCTGAGGCTGAGGCGCGCGTCGCCGATCACGATCCGGGCCCGCGGGGCGCACAGGTTGAGGAAGCTGAAGCGGCTTCGCGCGACCTGGACCATCGCCGGATCGATCTCGAAGATCGTCCAGCTCATCCCCGGCTGGAAATAACAGGACAAGGTGCCGGTGCCGAGGCCGACGATGCCGATGCGCGGATTGGCTCCGAACAGAGCTGGCGCATTGGTGAGGGCGATCCCGACACCGGAGCGGCGCGCATAATAGCTGGTCGGCAGCGTCTCAAGGCCCGGCTCCAGGTTCTGAATTCCGTGCAGGGTCGTGCCGTGGGTGAGCACGCGCGCCGACCCGTCATAGCGCTCGCTGACCTCGTAAATGCCGAAATAGGAACGGGTGCGGTCACCGGTGCCGGTCCGCTCGAGAATCGACCAGCCGCCATAGCTCAGCATCAAAGCCGCCAGCGCGGCAGCGAATGACCAGCGCCGGCCCAGGCACGCCAAGGCGAGCAGTGAAACGACGATGCTCCCCACCATCGTTACCGCCGGTGAGAATCCGAGCAGGCCGCGTTCGGAAGCGAAGGAGACGATGAAAGCCAGGAGCGGGACGGCGATGGCGAGGAGGCGCGCATTACGCTCGGGCCACGGCACGAGCGCATATTGCGGCACGAGCAAAGCCGCCGCAAGCACCAGCAGCGGGTGCTCATAGGCCCAGTCGAACAGCAAAGGCGCTACGATCGCGCAAAAGAGGCCGCCCAGCATGCCGCCGAACGACATGGCGAGATAGAAACGGGTGAGATGGCCGACCGCGGGGCGTAGGCGGAACATCTCCGCATGGAGCGCGACTGCGACCGCGAACAAGAGGAGCAGCCCAAGCGTCGCCGAGAAGAAAGGGTTTTGCGTGCCGGTGCTGAAGGCGAGGCCTCCCGCAATGAGAATGATGAGCGGCGCCAGCGTGGTGACGAGCTCGGCCGGCTTGCGGCGGTGGGCGAAGGCGATGACGAAGCTGAGCAGATAGAGGCTGAGCGGCAGTGCCCACAGGAGCGGCATGGCGACGATGTCGGTAGTCAGGTGGGTCGTCGTCGAGAGCATCAGCCCCGACGGAACCGCCGCAAGCCCGATCCAGTGAAGGATCTGGCGGCGCGTGGGCGCCGGCGAAGCCTCCTGCGGCTTCACCTCCACCGCTTCGGGCGGAACGGTGAGCCCGCACAAGGCGACCAGAAGCACCAGCAGCGCATAGACCGCGGTCCACAGCCAGCTTTGCTGGTGGAGCGTCATCAGGGGCTCCACCAGCAAAGGATAGGAGAGAAGGCCGGCGAAGCTCCCTAGGTTGGACGCGGCGTAGAGCGGATACGGATCGCCGCGCGCCGTCTCGAGGGCGTACCAGCGCTGCATCAGCGGCGCCTGCGCCGAGACGATGAAGAAGAGCGTACCGATCGAGGAGATGAGAAAGGCGGGGACCCAGAAAGCGGGCTCGGCGGCGGCGGGCAGCGAAGCAAGGGTGAGATCGACCGGCAGCCAGCCTTGCGGGACGCCGATCGCGGCAAGGGCGTTGCGCATCGGCAGAGCGTGGCCGATCGGAAGCCACAGGGCGGCGACGGCGAACAGGATTAGATGAAGCCCGACCTGCACGCGCGGACGAACGCGCGCCAGCCGGTCGGCGTAGAAATAGCCGGCCAGCAGCAGCAGCTGGAAGACCAGCATGGCGCTGTTCCAAACGGCCGGCGCGCCGCCGACGCGGGGGAGGGCCATGCGCGCGATCATCGGCTGCGTCAGGAACAGCAGGAAGGAGCCGGTGATGATGGTGACGAGGAAGAGCGGCCGCGCATAGCGCTCGCTCACCCGACCCCCGGTCGCTTCAGTCGCCACCCGCCTCCCCTTCGCTATTGCAGCAGCCGCGCCGCCACCGGCGCATGATAGGTCAGAACCCCCGCACAGCCGGCGCGTTTGAACGCCATCAAGGTCTCGAGCAGCAGCGCGTCGCGATCGCCGGCGCCGGCCGCTGCCGCCGCCTCGATCATCGCATATTCTCCCGACACCTGGTAGGCGAAGACGGGGATTTGGAACCGCTCCCTCACCCGCCTGACGATGTCCAGATAGGGAAGGCCCGGCTTCACCATCACGTGGTCGGCGCCCTCCGCAATGTCGAGCTCGACCTCGCGCAGCGCCTCGAGCGCATTGGCGGGATCCATCTGGTAGCTCGTCTTGTCGCCCTTGAGCCGGCCGCCCGATCCCACCGCCTCGCGAAATGGGCCGTAGAAGGCGCTCGCATATTTGGCTGCATAGGCCATGATCTGCACATTGGCATGGCCAGCCTGCTCCAGCGCTGAACGGATCGCGCCGACCCTCCCGTCCATCATGTCGGAAGGCGCGACGATATCGGCCCCGGCCTCCGCCTGGACCAGCGCCTGGCGCGCCAGCACCTCCACCGTCGCGTCGTTGAGCACCTGTCCGCTTGCATCGGTAAGGCCGTCATGACCGTCGGCGGTGTAGGGGTCGAGGGCGACGTCGGTAAGGATGCCGACCTCCGGCACCGCATCCTTGACGGCCTTAATGGCGCGGCAGATCAGGTTGTCGGGATTGAGCGCCTCGCCCGCGTCATCGCTCCGCAGCCCCGGCGGCGTATTCGGGAAAAGGGCGATGCACGGTATCCCGAGATCGCGTGCCTCGCGCGCTTGCCCGGCGAGCCGGTCGACGCTCCAGCGCGAAACTCCGGGGAGCGTTGCGATCGGCTCGTCCGTCGCGCTGCCGTCGGCGATGAACAGAGGCCAGATGAGGTCGGCCGGAGTCAGCACCGTTTCGCGGACCAGCGCGCGGCTCCAGGCGAAGGCCCGGGTGCGGCGCAGGCGCAGGCTCGGAAAGGCTGCCATCGGCATAGCGCCGGGGCTTAGCGCGCCACCGCCCTTCGTCAAAGCGGATTGGCGGCCGGCGAAGATCGGCCTCCGCGGCGGCTGCGCGCTTGTAACGGCGACGTATCAATGGCATCCTGACATCAGTCGCGCAGTTGCGTGATCGTCTGCGGCACGGTCCTTCACTCCTTCGAAAGGACAGGCGATGAACAAAGCAAAGCTCTCGGCGGCGCTGATCGGCGCCGCCTTCCTGACGGCCCGCGCAGCCGACTCGGCGCAATCTCAAACCGCGCTGCCCAACCCGATCCTCTACATGACGGGATCGGAAATCTACGAGACGGGCGGCAGGGTCTGGGTGCGGCACCGCTACGACGTCTTCAACAAGGACGCCTATCCGGCGGCCTTGTTCACGGCGGCGCCGAACCTGCCGCCGTGCGGGAACAACAGCAATTCCTCGCGTACCTGGGTCGATTTTTTCGACGCCCGCACCAACCGCCGCCTCTACGGCTTTTGCGCGCTGGGAAGCCCGCAGAATCTCGGCTCGCTCTGGTTCTCCACCGAGGAGGGCGTCATCCCGCCCAGCTACGTCTACATCGTCATGACGGACCGGCAGACCAACATCCAGTACCGCTCCAATCCAGCCGACACCACGCTCTGACCTGGGCCCCCGGACACTCACGCCGCCTCGCGAGTTAGAACAGGCGTGCACTCGACCCGTCCCGTCCCACGCGAAGGCGTGCTGATCGTCAACGCCCAGTCCCGGCGCGGCCGGGAGCTCTTCCGCGAAGCCTCGGCCAAGCTCGAAATGGCCGGCATCCGGCTCGTCGCCGCCCATGCCGTGCGCGACCCGAACCAGCTGATTCCAACGATGCAGTCGGCGGTGCGCAGCGGCGCGCCGATGGTGATCGTCGGCGGCGGCGACGGCTCGCTCTCGTGCACCGTCGATGAAGTGGTCGATCGCGACGTCGTCTTCGCGCTGCTGCCGCTGGGGACCGCCAACAGCTTCGCGCGGACGCTCGGCATCCCGCTCGACCTCGACGGGGCGATCGACGTAATCGCCACGGGCCGCCGACGCCGGATCGATCTCGGCAGGATCGACGGCGACTATTTCGCGAACTGCGCCGCCATGGGCCTGTCGCCGATGATCGGCGAGGGCGTGCCGCACGGTCTCAAGCGCTATTTCGGGCGGGTCGGCTATCTGGCCTGGGCGGTCTGGTGCCTCGTCCGCTTCCGGCCGTTTCGGCTGACGCTGAAGGCCGACGGCGTCGAGGAGACGATCTGGGCGACCGAGGTCAGGATCGCCAATGGCGGCCATCATGGCGGCGTCGAACTGGTCGAATCGGCGGAGGTCGACAGCGGCGAGATCGTCGTCCAGGCCGTGATCGGCCGAAGCCGCTTCGCGCTGCTGCGGGACTGGTTCGCCAAATATTGGAAGCTCACCTCCCGCCACGCCACCACCCGCGAGTTCCACGGCCGCCGGGTCGAGATCATCGCCCGCCCGCGCCAGCGCATCTCGATCGACGGCGAGGTGCTGGCAAGAACGCCGGCGGTGGCGGAAGTGGCCGAGCGCGCGATCGAGGTGGTGGTGCCGGCCAGGCCCTGACCGGCGCGAATG
>DASVVV010000073.1:0-6646 GCA_036386375.1 Allosphingosinicella sp.
GGCTTCGCCGGCGCGCCGGCCGACCCGCGGCTGCTCGAAGACATCGCGATCGTCGCCGCGCTCGCCGCCTACGAGACGGACCGGCGCGGCTGCGCGATCAGCGGGCAGCTGAACGGCCCCGTCACGCCGCCGGAGACGCGGGTCGTGCGACTGGCCGGGACCGAGCGGCGGATCCGGGTCGAACCGTTCGAAGGGGGCATCCTCGCCGCCGTGGACGGCGGCGCGCCGGCCGAGATCGTCGGTCGCTGGCGGCCGGGCCAGCTTCGTTTCCGCGGCACCATCGACGGTCGCTCGCGCATCGTCCGCGTCGCCCGGCGCGGCCGGCAGTGGAAGCTGACCACCCGCGGCGCCGCCCATGTCGCCGACGTGCTGGCCGGGCACGTCGCCGAGCTCAGCCGCTTCATGATCGAGAAAGTGCCGCCGGACCTTTCCAAATTCCTGATCTGCCCGATGCCCGGCCTTCTGACCGGGCTCCATGTCGGTGCCGGCGACAGGGTCGAGGCGGGCCAGCCGCTGGCGGTGGTCGAGGCGATGAAGATGGAAAATATCCTGCGCGCCGAAAAAGCCGGCACGGTAAGGAAGGTGAATGCCGCGCCCGGCGAGAGCCTCGCCGTCGACGCCATCATCCTGGAATTCGAATGATTAGTCGGCGCGTCCGCCGGGCATCAGCACTGCGTCCAGGCTGTGGACGACGCCATTGGAATGGATCTGGTCGGGACGGACGATTCGCGCCGTTCCGCCGCTGCCGTCAGTAACGACGAGCCCATTTCCGTCGCGCGAAACGGTGAGATTCTCGCCGGTCACGGTCGCCAGTGCCGCCCTGCCGCCCTGGGCGCGTTCGATCGCGCGCCCGAGATCCTCCGCGGTCACCGTCCCCGGCACGATGTGGTAGCTGAGCAGAGTGATCAGCTGCTCGCGCTGGTCGGGTGAAGTGAGGCGCTGCCGCGCATCCTCGGGAATTGCCTGGAAGGCCGCATTGGTCGGCGCGAAGACGGTGTAGGGGCCGGCCCCACGCAGCGTGTCGGCGAGGGCGGCCGACTGGAGTGCCTGCTGGAACGCGGAATGGTCCATCGACGCGGCCAGCGCCTCGCTGATGCTGGTCCGGGCCGCGCCGGCCTGGCCGTTGGCGGTGGCCGCGTTGGCGCCGGTCGCATCCTCGCCACCCTCCCCGCCCGAGCAGGCGGCGGCGAGGCCGCAGGCGAGGCAAAGCGTCAGCAGTCGGCGCATCGTCGTCGTTCCTTTTCGAATGCGACCCCAATGCATAAGCACCGTTCCGGTTGCGTGACAACCGCCAGGCGGCTCGTCAGGTGAGCAGCGACACCACCGCCTCGATCAGCCTGGTTTGCGGATCGACCTGATAAACCGCGCCGTCGGCATAGCGATACCAGGACTGGTCGGAATCGTAATAGCGGTCGCGATAGGACATCGGCACGTTGTAGACGTCATAGCCGGCGGGCAGCGGATCGCCGACTCCCAGGCCGCCGAGCCCGCCGACGCCGCCGGTGAGAAGGGCGACGACGCCGTCGACCAGATTGTTCTCGCGGCCGACGCGGTAGATGGCACCGTCGTCGTAGCGGTAATAATAATCGTCATTGTCGGGATAATAGCCGCGATAGGCGAGGGGCACGTTGTAGACTTCATAGCCGAGCGGCAGCGGCTCGCCGATCATGAGATCGTTGCCGAACAGCGGGTATACGGCGCTGACCAGGCTGCTGCCGCGGTCGAAGCGATAGACGTAGCCGCTGTCGTCCGAACGGTAAAACCACCGGTCGTTGTCGGCGAACCGGGCCCGGTAGAGCTCGGGCACATTGTAGGCGAGGCCGGCAAAGGGCAGCCGCTGGCCGATCAGCCGCGCCGTGCGCAGCTGCCCCGGCGGCATGCAGAAGCGGTTCTGGCGTGCAAGCCCGGGCGGGCAGTCGCCGCCAAGGGCAGCGTTGCGGACCACCCCGCCGCGCCAGCGGTCGCGCTGCGCCAGCCTGCGCTCGGCAAAGCCGCGCCAGTCGCGACGGTCTTCGCGGCGCGCCTCGCGGACGTCGGCTCGGTTCTCGTGCCGGTTATCGCGGCGCGCTTCGCGAATCTGGCGGCGGTCCTGCTGGATGGCGCGCTCGGCCCGCTGCTCGGCGCGGTTGATGCGGCGCTCCCCGCCGCGGTCCACACGCCGCTCGGCGCGGCGCTCGCCGCCTCGGACCTGGCCGCGGGCCTGGTGCTGCCGGCCGCGCGCTCGCTGCGCATTGCCATGGCCGCCGCCCTTGCCCTGCGCGTGGTGGGAATGGCCCCCGCCGCCGCCCTGGCCGCGGCCTTTTTCCCCGGCAAAAGCCGGCATCGAAGCCGCAAGAGCGGCGACGCCGACGAGTAGGAACAGCTTACGCATGGTAAAACTCCGTGTTGAGCTTGCCTGAAGAACGGTTAGGAAGAGGCGGTCGTTCCTGTGCTTTTGCGAACGCTCAACCCGGCGAGGCATCGATGAGGCGCCGGGACATGAAGGCGAAATGAACAGGGGAGTTTCGATGCGCCCGGCAACTCGAATTTCAGCGATGGCGGCTGCCGCCTTGGCCGGCTTCGCCGCGTCACCCGCCGCGGCCCAGGACGAAGGCGGCGACCGCCCGTGGCTCATCACGATCGGGGCCGGCGCTCAGTTGACGCCTGAATATCCGGGCGCGGATTCGCTCGGCATCGCGCCGATGCCGATCGTCGGATTTAGGCGGGAAGGCGATCCGCTCCCCTTCGAGGCGCCGGACGAAGGCTGGGGTTTCGGCATCCTCGGCGACGACAGCGCCATCGACTTCGGCCCATCGGTCCGGTTCCGCGGCAAGCGCCAGGAAGAGGATGTCGGCGCCGCGGTGGGCGACGTCGGCTTCACGGTGGAAGCGGGCGCGTTCGTCCAGTTCTTTCCGGTTCGCAACTTCAGGATCCGGGCCGAAGCGCGACAGGGGATTGGCGGCCATGAGGGGCTGGTCGGCGATGTCTCGGCCGACCTCGTCATCCGCGACCGCGACACCTATGTCTTTTCGATCGGCCCGAGGGCGCGGTTCGGCGACGGGGACTATCACGATTCCTATTTCGGCGTGACCCCGGCCGTCGCCGCGGCCACCGGTCTCAGCGCGTTCGATCCGGACGGCGGGCTGCACTCGCTGGGCGTTTCGGCGGGCCTCACGCACATGCTCGGAGAGCGCTGGGGCGTCTACGGCTATGGCGGCTACGACCGGCTGGTCGGCGACGCCGCCGATTCGCCGATCGTGCGGGTATTGGGTTCGCGCGACCAATTCTCCGCCGGCCTCGGCTTCTTCTTCACGTTCACCACCGGCTAGCCGCCGGAACCCGTCATGAAGCTTTGGCCGCTGTTCGCCTTTGTCGTCGCCGCTCTTCCCCTTCCGGCGCAGGCCGAGCTGAGCGCGCCCGAGCGGCGGATGGCCCAGCTGGCGGAGCAGGAAAGGGAGCGTTCGATCCAGCTGCTCGAGCGGATGGTCAACCAGAATAGCGGCACCCTCAACCTCGCCGGCGTCGAAGCGGTCGGGCGGATGGTGCGCGAGGAGCTGGAGCCGCTCGGCTTCGAGGTGCGCTGGGTCGACATGCGGGCGACGGGCCGCGCCGGTCATCTCATCGCCACCCATGAAGCGGGCGGCCGCGGCAAGCGGGTGCTGCTGATCGGCCATCTCGATACGGTGTTCGAGCCGGATTCTCCCTTCCAGCGCTTCGAGCGGCAGGGAAACCGGGCGACCGGGCCCGGCATCGGCGACGACAAAGGCGGCCTTGCCGTCATCATCGGCGGGATGCGGGCGATGCACGCCGCCGGCACGCTCCGCAACGCCGATGTCACGATCGTTTTGACCGGCGACGAAGAGCGGCCCGGCGCCCCGCTGGCGGTCGCCCGGCGCGACCTGATCGAGGCCGGCCGCAATGCGGAAGCCGCGCTCGAGTTCGAGAATCTGGCGCGGGAGGACGGCCGCGACTTCGGCACTGTCGCCCGCCGCTCCTCGACCAGCTGGACACTCCGCACGACGGGCCGGACCGGCCATTCGAGCGCCATCTTCGGCGAGTCTCTCGGTTATGGCGCCATATACGAAATGGCCCGCATCCTCGACGCCTTCCGGCGCGAGCTGCCGGAGCCCAACCTCACCTACAATGTCGGCGTCATCGCCGGCGGGACGCCGGCCGCGATCGACGAGCAGGGCTTCCGCGTCACCGCTTCGGGCAAGACCAACATCGTCGCCGAAACCGCCGTCGCGCGCGGCGACATCCGCACCCTCTCGGCCGAGCAGGAGCAGGGGGTGCGGGCGCGGATGCAGGCGATCGTCGCCCAGCATCTGCCGCAGACCCAGGCCGAGCTCGTCTTCGCCGAAGACGGCTATCCGCCGATGCCGCCCAGCGAGGGCAATCGCCGGCTGCTGGCGCGGCTCAACGCCGTCAATCGCGACCTCGGCCTGCCGGAAATGCCCGAATATGACCCGGCCCGGCGCGGGGCGGCCGATTCGAGCTTCGTCGCCGCCGACGTCGACACGCTCGCCGGCCTCGGGGCGGCCGGCGGCGGCGCCCATGCCGTGGGCGAATGGATCGACCTCGAAAGCCTGCCGCGCCAGGCGGCGCGCGCCGCCATCCTGATCACGCGCCTCTCGCGCGAGCCGCGCTAGGCCGGCTTGGCCGTGACGAGGTAGTTGAGCGACTTGTCGTCGGTGAGGTGAAGGCCCCGCGCCGGCCCCCACCCGATGCCGGTGACGTCGAGCACTTGGAGGCCGGCATCGCGTAGCAGGGCGCAAAGTTCCTCGGGACAGAGGAACTTGTCCCAATCATGGGTCCCGCGCGGGATCCGGCCCAGGCCTTCGCCGAGCGTGATCATCAGCAGCCGCGACCAGGCCGTCCGGTTGGGCGTCGAAAGGATCAGCAGGCCGTCCTCGGCCACCGCGTCGGCGAGCCCGTGGACGAAGGTCCGCACCTCGGCGACATGCTCAACGACCTCGAGCGACGTGACCAGATCGTACCGGCCCTCGAGCTGCTCGACCCCGCCGATGCGATAGTCGATCTCGAGCCCCTGCCCCTGCGCGTGCAGCCGCGCCGCTTCGATATTCTCGGCCGCGGCGTCGACGCCCGTGACCTCGGCGCCCAGCCGCGCCAGCGGCTCCGCGAGAAGGCCCGCGCCGCAGCCGACATCCGCCGCCCGCTTGCCCGCCAGCGGCTTCAGCGAGCATTCGTCGAGGCGCCAGTGCTGGTCGATCCGGTCGCGAATGTAAGCGAGCCGCACCGGATTGAGCCTGTGCAGCATCGCCGACGAGCCGTTCGGGGCCCACCAGTCGCCCGCCAGCCGCCCGAAATGCTCGGCCTCGGCTGGATCTACGGTCGTGGAAGTCGCCATTCACAAGCTCCGTCAGTCCGGCAAATGAATGGGCGCCCCCGTCCCCGGGACGGGGCTTAGCGTTCCCATTCATGGAATCTCCCTTGCACTTACGCGTCGCAAAGGAAAAGAGACCCCAACTTTCGCTGGGGTGACGCACAGAAGATGGCCCGCATCGTCATGAAGTTCGGCGGCACCTCGATGGCCGGCATCGAACGGATTCGACACGTCTCGTCGTTGGTCCAGGGCGAAGCGCAGGCGGGCAACCAGGTCGCGGTCGTGGTCTCGGCGATGGCGGGCGAGACCGACCGGCTCGTCCAGCTCTGCCGCGAGGCCGCCTCGCTCTACGACCCGCGCGAATATGACGTCGTCGTCGCCTCCGGGGAGCAGGTCACGAGCGGCCTCTTGGCGATCACGCTTCAGGGCATGGGCCTCAACGCCCGCTCCTACATGGGCTGGCAGCTGCCGATTCGCGCCAGCGGCCACGCCGCCGCTTTGATCGAAGGCATCGACGTCGACGTGCTCGAGCGGGTTTTCGACGAGCGGGGGATCGCCGTCATCCCCGGCTTCCAGGGCGTCGCCGCGGACGGCAGCCTGGCGACGCTCGGCCGGGGCGGCTCGGACACCTCAGCGGTAGCGCTGGCGGCGGCGATGAAGGCCGACCGCTGCGACATCTACACCGACGTCGACGGCGTCTATACGACCGATCCCCGCATCGTCCCCAAGGCGCGCAAGCTCCCGATCGTAACCTATGAGGAGATGCTGGAGCTCGCCTCGGTCGGCGCCAAGGTGCTGCAGACCCGCTCCGTGGGCCTCGCCATGCGCCACCAGCTCCCGTTGCGCGTCCTTTCCTCTTTCGCGGACCGCCCCGGCACTTTGATCGTCGCCGAGGAGCGGCTTAGGGAATATTCGATGGAACGGCAGGTCATCACCGGAATCGCCTACGACAAGGGCGAGGCGCGCATCACCCTCACCGGCATTCCCGACCGGCCCGGTGCCGCCGCGTCGATCTTCTCCCCGCTGGCCGAGGCGGGGATAAACTACGACATGATCGTCGAGAGCGTCGCCCGCGCCGGCGCGCCCACCGACATCGCCTTCACCGTGCCGCGCGCGTCGCTGGCCCAGGCGGCAGACGCGCTGGCCAAGCGGCAGCCGGAAATCGGCTATGCCGAGATTCTTACCGACAGCGCCGTCTGCAAGGTCAGCATCGTCGGCGTCGGCATCAGGAGCGATCCCGAAATCGCCGCGCGGATGTTCCGAACGCTGGCCGAGCGACGCATCGACATCCTCGCCATCAGCACCAGCGAGATCAAGGTCTCG
>DASVVV010000074.1:0-25648 GCA_036386375.1 Allosphingosinicella sp.
GGGGGAGGGTCGGGGTGGGGGTGAACGCCTCCATCCGCGCGGCCCGGCTCGACTCCTCACCCTGCCCCAACCCGTCCCCATCGAGGGGAGGGGCTCGGCGGGCGTCGTCATCGAAGTCGAAATCACTGGTGTCGACGGCGACACGCTGGTCGGAATTCCCGCGTGAGCCAGCTCACCTGGTACGAGCGGATGCGGGCCGGCTTCGCCAAGACGTCGGACCGGCTCGGCGACAACCTGACCGGCCTGCTCGCCAGGGCCGGGCTCGACGAGCAGTCGCTCGAAGAGATCGAGGAGGCGCTGGTCGCCTCGGACCTCGGCCCCTCGACGGCGGCCAAGGTCCGCGCGCGTCTGGCCGAGGAGAAGTTCCCACTCGGGGTCACGGAGGCGGCGGTGCGCGAGGTGGTGGCGCAGGAGCTGACGAAGATCCTCGCTCCGGTCGCCGAGCCGCTCGAGATCGACGCCTTCCCCCGTCCGCAGGTGATCCTCGTCGTCGGCGTCAACGGTTCCGGCAAGACCACCACCATCGCCAAGCTCGCCCACCTCTTCCAGGAGCAGGATTATTCGGTGCTGCTCGCGGCGGGCGACACGTTCCGGGCCGCGGCGATCGAGCAGCTCAGGATCTGGGCGGACCGCGCGGGC
This sequence comes from Allosphingosinicella sp., assembly GCA_036386375.1. Taxonomy (GTDB): domain Bacteria; phylum Pseudomonadota; class Alphaproteobacteria; order Sphingomonadales; family Sphingomonadaceae; genus Allosphingosinicella. The sequence goes on from DASVVV010000074.1 coordinate 640, forward strand.
GTGCCGGTCATCGCCGGCCCGGAAGGCTCCGACAGCTCCGCCATCGTCTATGACGGCGTCAAGCGCGCGACCGCGCAAGGCATTGACGTCCTCATCGTCGACACGGCCGGGCGACTCCAGAACAAGAAGGACCTGATGGACGAGCTTGCCAAGATCCGCCGGGTGCTGGGGCGGCTCAACCCGGCCGCGCCGCACGACGTCGTGCTCGTCCTCGACGCGACGACCGGGCAGAACGCGCTCAACCAGATCGAGGTGTTCCGCGACGTCGCCGGCGTCACCGGCTTGGTCATGACCAAGCTGGACGGAACGGCGCGCGGCGGCGTCATGGTCGCGGCGGCCGACAAATATGCGCTCCCAATCCACGCCATTGGCGTGGGCGAGGGGATGGACGACCTCAGGCCCTTCGACCCGGCCGAAGCGGCGCGCGCCATCGCCGGAGCGGCGGCATGAACGCGGAGACCGACGCCCCCAGCGGCCCCTCGGCCGGCGCGCGACTGCTGATCGACCTCGGGCCGCTGCTGATCTTCTTCCTCGCCAATTTCTTCGCGCCGGTGCCTTCGACGCTCAAGATCTTCGTCGCGACCGGGGCCTTCATGATCGCGATGATCCTGGCGATGCTGCTCTCGCAGCTCAAATACCGCCACATCTCGCCGTTGCTGTGGTTCTCCGGGCTGACGGTGGTGGTGCTCGGCGGGCTCACTATCTGGCTCCACAACGAGACGTTCATCAAGATCAAGCCGACCATCTATTATCTGGTCGTGGCCGGGCTGCTCGCCTTCGGCCTCCATACCGGCCGCAACCTCCTCAAGATGGTGCTCGGCACGATCTATCCCGGCCTGTCGGAGCGCGGCTGGTATCTGCTCACCCGCAACTGGGTGATCTTCTTCGCCGTCATGGCGGTGCTGAACGAGGCCGTGTGGCGCTCGACCAGCACCGATTTCTGGGTCGGCTTCAAATTGTGGTTCTTCTTGCCGATGACCTTCCTTTTCATGTTCGCCAACGTCCCCATGCTGATGCGGCACGGATGGGCGGTCGAGGAGTCGATGGAAGAGCCGCCGGTCCCGCCGACGCAATGAAGGGCCCCGGTTCACAGGCGGTCATCTCGATCCGGGGCCTCGCCAAGACCTATGCGGGCGGCGTGCAGGCGCTGAAACCGGTCGACCTCGACATCCGCAAGGGCGAGATTTTCGCGCTGCTCGGTCCGAACGGCGCCGGCAAGACGACCTTGATCAGCATCGTCTGCGGCATCGTCACGCCGAGCGCGGGGACCGTGCTGGTCGAGGGGGAGGACCATCAGCGCCACTACCGCGCCGCGCGGCGCAAGATCGGTCTGGTCCCGCAGGAGCTGCACACCGATGCCTTCGAAAGTGTCTGGGCGACCGTCAACTTCAGCCGCGGGCTGTTCGGCTGTCCGCCCGGGCCGGCCCATGTCGAGAAGGTGCTGAAGGACCTGTCGCTGTGGGACAAGCGCAAGGCCAAGATCATGGAGCTGTCCGGCGGCATGAAGCGCCGAGTGATGATCGCCAAGGCGCTCAGCCACGAGCCCGAGATCCTGTTCCTCGACGAGCCGACCGCGGGCGTCGACGTCGAGCTTCGCCGCGACATGTGGGAGCTGGTGCGCCGGCTGCGCGAGGGCGGCGTCACCATCATCCTGACCACCCATTATATCGAGGAGGCCGAGGAAATGGCCGACCGGGTGGGCGTGATCAACAAAGGCGAGCTGATCCTGGTCGAGGAGAAGAGCGCGCTGATGAAGAAGCTCGGCAAGAAGGAGCTGACGCTGAACCTCGCCGAGCCGCTCGAACAGGTTCCCGCGGCTCTCGCCGTGTGGAACCTTTCCCTCCAGGCGGACGGCCACGAGCTGCTCTACGTGTTCGACGCCAATGCCGAGCGCACGGGCGTGCCGTCGCTGCTGCGGGCGATGAGCGACGCCGGCATCGCCTTCAAGGACCTCAACACCAAACAGAGTTCGCTGGAGGAGATTTTCGTCAGCCTGGTACATGAGGGGAACGGCCGGTGAGGTTCAACCTCTACGGCACCTGGGCGATCTACCGCTTCGAGATGGCCCGGGCGCTGAGGACGCTGTGGCAGAGCCTCGTCACGCCGGTCATCACCACCTCGCTCTATTTCATCGTGTTCGGCGCAGCGATCGGCTCGCGCATGACCGAGATCGACGGCGTGCCCTACGGTGCCTTCATCGTCCCCGGGCTGATCATGCTCTCGCTGTTCACCCAGAGCATCTTCAACGCCAGCTTCGGCATCTTCTTCCCGAAATTCACCGGCACGATCTACGAGCTCTTGTCCGCGCCCATCTCTCCGCTCGAAACGGTAATCGGCTATGTCGGCGCGGCGGCGACCAAGTCGATCGTGCTGGGTCTGATCATCCTTCTTACGGCGGCCTTTTTCGTGCCGATCGAGATCCGGCATCCGGGCTGGATGATCGCGTTCCTCGTGCTGATCTCGGTCACCTTCTGCCTGTTCGGCTTCATCATCGGGATCTGGGGCAAGAATTTCGAGCAGATCCAGTTCATCCCGATGCTGGTGGTGACTCCGCTCACCTTCCTCGGCGGCGCCTTCTATTCGCTCGACATGCTCGGCGAACCCTGGCGGACGGTCACCTATTTCAACCCGGTCGTCTACCTGATCGACGGCTTCCGCTGGAGCTTCTACGGCACCGCCGACGTCGGCGTGGAGATCAGCCTCGCCGCAACGCTAGGCTTCTTCTTCCTGTGCCTCGGCATCGTCTACTGGATCTTCCGTACCGGCTACCGCCTCAAGACCTGATCGTGATGGTCGGGGAGGCTACCCCTCCTGATCCGCCCGCTTGGCGCCGTCGCCGTCCAGGTTCTGGGCGACGAACTCCCAGTTGATGACATTGCCGAGAACGTCCTCGGCGAAGGCTCCGCGATCGTTGCGATAATCGATATAATAAGCATGCTCCCAGACATCGAGCGTGAGCAGCGGCTTCATGCCGTCGTGCACGACCGGCGAATCGGCGTCGTGGAGCGAAGTGATTTCGAGCTTGTCGCGGTTCAGCACCAGCCACGCCCAGCCGTTGGAGAAATGGCCGAGCGCTTCCGCCTTGAGCTTGGCGAGCATCGCGTCGGACGAGCCGAACTCATCCTCGATCATCACCGCCAGCTGCCCGGTCGGGCGCTGTCCCTGCGGCGGCGCCAGGCATTGCCAGAAGAAGCTGTGGTTCCACAGCTGGGCGCTGTTATTGAACAGCGCCTGCTTGCCGCCCTCGCGCGCCGCGCGAACCACTTCGAGCAGCGAGGCGGCCTCCAAGCCATGCTCGCCGACCATGGCGTTGGTCTTGTCGACATAGGCCTTGTGGTGCTTACCGTGATGGAATTCGAGCGTCTCGGCCGACATGAAATCGCCAAGCGCATCGCGCGCATAGGGAAGGTCGGGAAGGCGGAAGGCCATGGCTGCATCGCTCCTGCTGTCGCGCGCCTCGCTAGCGCGGCCGAAGCGCAAGTGCAGCCCCCCTTGCGGGTTCAGCTGACGCGGCCGCCTCACGAAGCGCGCCGGGCGCGCTTCGCCGAGGTCAGTAAGCTGCGTTCCCGTCGCCCGCTTCGGCGGCGAGTAATGCCGGCCGCGACTCAGTCGTTGACGACGCGGAACCGAGCCAGTTCGGTGCGCGGATCCTGCCATTCGGGGTCGAGCTCGCTCGCGCGCCGGTAATCCTGATAGGCGGCGCGGATATTGCCCAACTCTTCATTGGCGATGGCGCGTCCGAAATGGGCGATCTCGGGCCGCTCGGTATTATATTCGAGCGCGGCCGTGAACAGCTGCAGCGCTTCGGAGGGGTTTTCCAGCCGGATCAGCGCGGCGCCCTTGTTCAGATAGGCCTCGGGCTGGCGCGGATTGAGCGCCATAGCGGCGTCGAAATCGGCGATCGCCGTGTCCGCATGGCCGCGGCGCAGCCGCAGGATGCCGCGATTGACGTAGGTCGCCACCCGGTCGTGCTGGGACAGCGCCTCTTCGCCGAGCGCCGCGTCGCAGTCGCGCAGGTCGCGCAACGTCGGGGTGGTCGGCGAGTCGGCCGCCTCGTAACACATGCGCGCATTGCTGTTGCCGACGACAATCACCGATCCGACAGCGGGAACCGAAGCTGCCGCCAGAAGGGCGGCGAACGCATATCTAAGCTTAGCCATAGTCGACTCCTTCGCACCACAGCCCACCGCCATGCTTATAGCACGCTTTGCCGTCGACCGCCAAAGCGGAAGTGGCGCGCCGGTCAGCCGGCGGGGCGGGGGGCGGCGGCGGGCGGCGGTGCCGCGTCGATCCAGGCGCGGGCGCCCTCGAGCCGGGCGGCCTCGCGTGCCGCCATGGCGCTGACGAGACGGCTGCCGCTGGCCGAAGCCTGTTCGAAGAGCGCGATGCGCGCGTCGAGCGACTCCTCGGCGGCGGCGCGGCCGCGCAGCGCGCACCACCTTATCCGGTCGCTCGGATGGTTCGCCGCGAACTCCGCGATAAGGTCGGTGCCCTCTTCGCCGCCATAATGGGCGGCAAGCGCCAGCATCGGCTCGAGCGACGTCTTGTTCATGATGCCGCTGATCCTCCCGCTCCCGACGTCGAACAGATATTGGTCGCGGAACGGGGAGTTGTGCGCGATCTCCATGATGTTGAGCGAGACCGAGAGACTGTCGCCGGGATGCTGGAGATGGACGTCGCGGTGGGCGCGATAGAGCATGACCTTGCCGAGCTCCAGGCGCGAGCGCTCGACGAACCGGAGATCTACTTTTTCTCCCGGGTAGCCGACCACCTTGCCGTAGTCATATTCGTAATAATCGCTCCAGTAGCCGGGCCCAAGATAGCCGACGGTCAGGAACGAAAAATTATGGTCGTGCGGCACGCCGTAGAAGAAGGGGTGGTCGGTGCCCGCGTGGAGATAGGGGTTGGCGCGCATCGCCGGCCACAGGTTCGCGCGGATGCCGAAGCCCCGGCTCGAGCGGCCGTGCAGCATGATGACCTGGGCGCTATATTGATTATCCCGCATCTGCTGCGCGCAGCGCTGCTTCAATTCGGCGATGACCAGGTCGGCGAGGAAGCGGCGATTGTTGGCGAGCTTCTTCAGCTCCGCGCCCCAGGAAGCGAAATTGTCTTCGTCGCGGCTGTCGAAGCCGCCCGTTTCAAGCCGCTCGACCAGCTCCGGCAGGTCGATACATTCGTCGGTCGAAACCTCGATCACGCGCGGCATTGCTCGGCTCCTTGCTCCGCGGGCGCCGCCGCTTCGTCCGGGAAGAAAAGCTGCAGGGTCTGACCCGCCGCCTCGCGCACCTCGAGGTGCGGGTCTTCGGCGGCCATGCGCCGGAGCGCCGGCAGCGCGGCTTCGGCGTCGAGCGCCAGCATTTCGCGCATGATGTGCCAGCGGGCGTAGAAAAGGGGGCTCTGCAGCGACTCTTCGAGGACCGGGAGCGCATCTTCGCGGTCCATCTCGCGAAGCAGGGTCGCCATCATCTGCACGCGCGAGCTCGCTTCGTCGGTGCTGCTGGCGCCGACGAAGCGGCGCGTCTCGCTGTCATATTCGGCCGACAGCGGCGCCGCCTCGGCCCGCACCATCGCCTGGAAATAGACCATGTCGCGCGACGCATGTTCGATGACGAAGCTCTCCTCGCGCCCGTCGACAAGGATTTCGTCGCCGTCGAGGATCCGCCGCCGCCCCACCAGCCGGCATTCGCCCGAGCCCGTGCCGGAGAAATTCTGGCCGATCGGCGGCGCCTTCCACAAGGACAGCGTCGCCTCGCCCGCGTCGATGAAGCGCATCAATGTCGTGTAGCCGGTGAAGTTGATCGAGCCGGCGCCCCTTCGGCTCGACTTCTTGACGGCGAGCGAATCTAGGCTGGTGACCCCGATGGCGATCGAAATGTCCGGGTGGTGGCAGAGCAGGAAGCCGGTGAAGAGCTCGTTTATCACCGGATAGAAAGGCGGGCTGAAGAAAGGATCGCTGCGGCAGGCGGAGATGATGTCGCGCATCACTCCCTCGAGCTCGGCGGTGCGGCCGATGAAGCGGCGGGCGATGTCCAGCAATCCGTCGGTGGTGCGCGGATCGAGCGCCATCACGTCGCGCTCGAGCTCGGCCATCAGGGGCCGAAGCCGCAGCTCGCGGGCGAAGCCGTCCATCCGCGCCTGAGTTCGCTGCTGCGCGTCGCCGTCGGCGAGCCAGCGGGAAAGGTCGGCCCCCGCAATCATCCTTTTGTCCTTGAAGCAAAAATGGGACGGGGAGGCAATCCGCCCCGTCCCATCGATGCTCGCCAAAATCAGAACGGAAGCGCGTAGATAAGCGCGACGAGCAAGCCGGCGCAGACCGGTCCGCCCACTTCCTTCTGCTTCACTGACCCGTGCATTCCGACGCTGGTGCGCAGTTCCGGAACGGCCGCGATATCGATCTTCTTCTTCATTCTTAATCCCCTCTGCGAGTCGGTACCGACAAGAGGAAAGCGGCGGGCGCCTGCAGCTCGGCCAAGAAACTGCCGGTGTTCCGTCCAACTGCGGCGGAAGCCCAAGCTTCCGGCGCGGATTGGCTGGCTTGACCGGAACGGCGTCCGACCTTCCTCGCTTCCATAGTCCGGCCGGCCGGGAAAACATGTCGCATGGTTAGCAAAAAATTTACGACGTTCCGAAACCCCGCTTTTATCGTGGCTCGGCGGCAAGCGCTTTACGGGCCGGGCGAGCGGCATTAGCCGCTCTGCGATGGACCGGACGCTCCAGAATATCGGCACGAGCGAAGTGCGACCGTCCCACCGCTTCGACGTCCCCCGGCTCGAAGACTGGATGAGGCGCGAGGTCGAGGGGTTCGCCGGCCCGCTGCGCGTCGAGCAGTTCAAGGGCGGCCAATCCAACCCCACCTACAAGCTGGTCACGCCGGAGCGGAGCTACGTGCTGCGCCGCAAGCCGCCCGGGGCGCTTCTGCCCGGCGCCCATGCCGTCGACCGCGAATATCGCGTCGTCACGGCCCTCGGCAGCCGCGGCTTCCCCGTCCCCAGGACCTACGGCCTCTGCTTGGCCGATGAGGTCATCGGAACCGCCTTCTATGTGATGGAGATGGTCGAGGGCCGCATCTTCTGGGAACCGACTTTTCCGCAAGTCCCGGCGGCGGACCGCCCAGCCTATTTCGACGCGATGAATGCGGCGATCGCGAAGCTCCACCTCATCGATCCGGACGCGGCGGGCCTTTCCGACTATGGCAAGCCGGGAAATTATTTCGGTCGCCAGATCGCCCGCTGGTCGAAGCAATATCGGCAGGACGTCGAGGCCGGGCGGGTCGCGGCGATGGACCGTCTCGTCGAATGGCTGCCGGCCCACATCCCACCCAGCGAGCCGGAGCCCCGGATCATCCACGGCGATTTTCGATGCGACAACATGATCTTCCATCCCGGGCGCCCGGAGGTGCTGGCGGTCCTCGACTGGGAGCTTTCGACGCTCGGCCATCCGCTCGCCGACTTCAGCTACCATCTGATGATGTACCGGCTGCCGGAGGCGCTCGCCGAAGCGGACCTCGCAGCGTTGAACATCCCCAGCGAAGCCGATTATGTCGCCGCTTATTGCCGGCGCACTGGCCGGGACGGGATCGCGGACCTGGATTTCTACATCGCGTTCAACCTCTTCCGCCTCGCCGGCATCGTTCACGGCATCAAGGGGCGATTGGCGCGCGGAACGGCGGCTTCGGCCCATGCGGCCGAGATGGCGAAGCGGCTGGAACCGCTCGCCGAGCTGGGATGGGAGCAGGCGAAGAGGGCAGGCGCGCGCTGAGGGCTTGCACCGCAGCCGCGATTGCCTAGGCTCCTAAAGCGAATTCCCGGGGGGACGATGGCTGAAGCGCGGACAGCGACCTGGCGCGAGCGGCTGAGACCGGTCCTGAAGCAGGTCGGGCCGGTGCGGCTGCTGGGGACTCTGCTGTTCCTGCTGCTCGGCCTCTACATCGCACGCTTCAGCTGGGAGGTGCCGCTCGCCAGCGACGCCGAGCGGGTGCTGTTCGACACGCGCTTCGAAGCCGGCGCCGATCGGACGCTGGAGCAGGACGGCCGCATCGTCCTCATCACCTATAATGACGACACGCTCGCCATGCTCGGGAAGCGCTCGCCGCTCGATCGCGCGCTGCTCGCCCGCGCACTGACGGCGATCGACGCGATGAACCCGCGCGCGATCGGCATCGACATCATCATCGACCAGGCCCAGCCCGAAGATCCGGCGCTGCTCGAAGCCTTTCGTCGGCTTCGCACACCCACCTACCTGGCGCTGGCGACCGCCGCCTACAATCCCGAGCAGATGCTCCCCTGGCAGGAGGAGTTCCTGCGCAACTTCCTCAGAGAGGCCGCCCCGGGCCCGGTGCGGCCCGCCAGTATCCGCCTTGAAACCGACCTTGCCGACAACGTCATCCGGCGCTGGCCGAACCAGCCGCGCGACCTGCCGCCGCTGCTGGCCGACGTAATGGCACCTGTGCGGCCCCAGTTCCGGAATCATCACGGTCTGATCGACTTTCGCGTGCCGGCGAGCGGCCGCGCCGACGAAGTGCCGGTCTTCACCAACCTGCCGATCCAGTTCGTCACCGAATTCCCGGAAGGGGTGCGGGAGATGATCCAGGGCCGCTACGTCCTGATCGGCGGCGATATCCAGGACCTCGACAATTACGAGACGCCGATGACCCGGATCACGGGCCGCTGGATGAAGGGACTGGAGGTCCACGCCCAGATGCTGGCGCAGCTGCTCGACGGGCGGATGCCGCCGCCGGTGCCGTCCTGGGCGTTGTGGATCGCGGCGCTCGGCGTGGTCGCCGCCGGCGCGCTGACCAGCCTGCTCGAGGTGAGGGGATGGAAGCTTGCCTTGATCCTGCTCTTCCAGCTCGCCTTTTTCGGCTACCTTCCCTTCCAGCTGCAGGCGATGGACATCGACACGCTCGGCCTCCCCGCCTTCGGCTGGGGCGCGGGCTGGCTGCTCGCCTTCGTCGGCGTCGGGACCGCGGCGCGGGCGGTCGGGTCCGAGCAGCGCCGCTTCGCCCAGTCGGCGCTCGGAAAATATCTCCCGCCGGACATCGCCAACGAGATCATGCGCGATCCCGAGCGGCTGTCGCTGCGCGGGGAGAAGAAGCAGATCTACGCGCTGTTCACCGACCTCGAAGGCTTTACCAAGCTAAGCCACGCCATCACCCCGGAGCAGCTGTCGGCGCTGCTCAACCGCTATCTCGACCTGATGAGCGACACCGTCCTCAAGCATGGCGGGACGATCGACAAGTTCGTGGGCGACGCGGTTGTCGCGTTCTGGGGCGCGCCGATCGACCGGCCCGACGACGCCGACCGCGCCGTCAAGGCGGCGGCCGCCATGTTCGACTGCGGCGAGGAGTTCCGCCGGTCTCCCGGCGACGGGATTCCGCCAATCGGCTGCACCCGCGTCGGGCTTCACCGCGGCGAGGCTGTGGTCGGCAATTTCGGCGGCGAAGGCCGGATGCAATATACCGCGCTTGGCGACGGCATGAACACGGCCGCGCGGCTGGAATCGGCCAACAAGGCGCTGAAGACGACGATCCTGGTCAGCACCCAGGCCAAGGAGGATTGCACGCTCGACGTGTTCCGGCCGATGGGCCGGGTCGTGCTCAGCGGCCGCTCGACCCCATGCGAGGTGTGGGAGCCGGTGCCGCATATGGCGCCGGATCTGCGCGCGAAGCTCAATTCCTTGTGGGAGCGCTATGACCATGGCAGCGACATCGAGGCGCTTCGCGCGCTGGAGGCGCTCGCCGCCGAGCACAAGGAGGATGCGGCGCTTGGCGAGTTCGTCTATAGGATCCGTGAAGCAGGTCCGGGAGGTCACTTTGTCTTGGGGTCAAAATAAGCTCGGGCGCCTTGCCGTCGCCGCTCTGCTCGTCACCGGCGCCGCCTCGGCCGCCGCCAACGTCCTCGTCGTCCGCTCGTCGGGCCCGTCGGCCAAGAGCTTCCCACCGGGGCGATCGCTGCCGGACAATGCCCGCATCCCGCTCCAGTCGGGAGACACCGTCGTGCTGCTTTCCTCCGGCGGCACCCGCACCTTCCGCGGCCCTGGCACGTTCAGCCCGTCGCAGGCCGTTCAGGCGGGCCCGAGGACCGTCCAGGGCAATAGCGGGCGAGCCCGCGTCGGCGCCGTCCGCAGCGCCGGGATTCTGCCGAGCGGGCCCACCACCATCTGGCATGTCGACGTTTCGACCGGCGGCACGATGTGCCTCGCCAATCCGCGAGGGCTGATGCTGTGGCGGCCGGATGCAGAACGCCAGGCGACGGTGACGATCATCGGCCATGACGGTGCGTCGTTCGACGTGACTTGGCCGGCGGGTAGCGCCACGGCGGCCTGGCCGGCGAACCTGCCGGTCGCCGACGGCGCCACCTACCAGCTGCGGCAGCCCGGCACGGCCGTGCCGACGCGGGTGACGTTCAAGACGCTGCAATCGGTGCCGGACGACGTCCAGGGCGTCGCCGAGGCGCTGATCCAGAACGACTGCCCCGAGCAGCTCGACCTGCTCGTCGCGTCTCAGCCGAGCGAATAGCGAAGCTCGCTCGCCCGCGAGCCGCCGTCCATGCCGGCCTCGCCACAAGGGGGGGTGCGTGGCGCGAGTGCGACCGAATGATGCCGCGCGAAGGGAAATCCGTCTCCAAGCCGCCTCGCACCGCGAGGTGGATGGCCGCATTCGGTGCCTACGCTTATGTCATCGCGGTTGCGGCCGCCGCCTTCCTGCTGTTCCGCCAGCAGCAGCTGGCCGGCCAGGATCCGTCTTTCGGCCGCATGGTGGCATGGCAGGCCCTGGTCTATGCCCTCTGGCTGCCGTTCGCGGCTTTGATCTGGCTGTGGTTTCGCCGCGCGCCCGTCGCCTCGGCCGCCGTCCGGCACTTCGTGCTGTTGGGCATCGTCGCCGTTCCCACGCATGCCATCGCCGCAACCTTTGTTGATATCCGCTTCTCCGAGCCTGGCGGCGCCGACCTGGTGGCGATGGCGGCAGCGCGGGCGCAGCTGAACGTCCTCATCTATTCCGCCTTCGCGGCGCTGGCCGTCGCCGCCCTGTTCCAGCGCAAGGCAGCCGAGGAAGCGGAGGCCGCGGCCGAAATCGCCCGAACGCTCGACGCCGCCGGCGAGACGCTCGCCGCGATGCAGTCGCAGCGCCAGGACCACGATCGACTGATGGTCGCCACTGGTTCCAGTCAGACGATGGTCCCGCTCGAGGCGGTGGAATGGTTCGGCTCCGCGGGCAATTATGTGGTGGTCAACTGGCAAGGCAGGGAGGGGCTCCTTCGCCAGACCCTTCAGTCGCTGGAGCAGCGGCTGGATCCCAGGCTGTTCGCCCGCAGCCATCGCGGAACCATCGTCAACCTCGCCAAGGTGGAAGGCGCGCAGTCGCTGTCGGACGGCTCGTGGCGCCTGACGATGTCGACGGGCGCGGAGCTCGTCGTCAGCCGCACTTACAGGGACCTCATCCTCGAGCGGCTCGGCCGGTCCGCCTCCCGTCCCTGACAGCCGCGGTTCGTCCCATCCGGCTCGCGGTGGCCGTCGGACTCGGCTTGGATTGGCACTTCACAGCAGGAGCCGTTCCAAGATGTCGCGTCAGTCCATCATCCTCGCCGCAATTTTCGCTGCTGGCGCTTACACCCCATCACATGCAGCTTCTCCCCCGGGCACCGACCAGGTGACGCTGACCGCCAATCCGGGCCGCGTTTGCCGCGACGACAGCGTCCCGGCCTATCTCAACTTCGACCTCGTCATCCGCAACGGCTCGGAGAGCGAGCTCAGGATCGAGGAACTGCGCGCTTCGGTCCTCGACACCGAAGGCCAGGTCGTCGAGCGGAGGCTCGTATGGCAGCAGGCTTTGGAGGTTCTCGCTCCCGACCGTTCCGTTCCAGCGGGCGGCGAGGCGCTGATCTTCAACCCGCTCCATTTCCGATCCGGAGAAGAGGATTCACGCATACGCTACGAAGTGACGTTCGCGGGCCAAGCGCCAGGCGCTGCGCCGCTCGCTCTCACCATCGCCCCGGAAGACTGCACCCCGACGGTGCCGTTCAGCTTTCCGCTGCGGGCGCGCACGCTCGTTTATGACGGCTACGATTTCCTCTCCCACCATCGCCGCACCGGCTATGGCGGCCCGGAGGACGCGGCGCTGGGGCTGACGGACAATTTCCAGCGCTTCGGGGTCGATCTCGTCGTGGTCGATGAAGCAGGAAGAATCTTCCAGGGGGATGGCGCCAGCACGGAGGAATGGCTCGGATGGGGGCTGCCGGTGCTCGCCGCCCGGGCCGGCACCGTGGCCGCGATTCACGATGGGCAACCGGACAATGTCGCCATCGGCACCGTCGACCGCTGGACCGACCGCGACCTCGCGCGCAACCCGATGACGAGCTACGGCAATTATGTTCTGATCGATCATGGCGGCGGCGAATTCACCCTCTATGCCCACCTGCGCCAGGGAAGCGTCGCGGTAGCCGCCCGCCACCGCGTTAAGGCCGGGCAGGCGATCGGCAGCATCGGCAATTCCGGTGCCTCGGGCGGCGTCCACCTCCATTTCGAGCGGCGCTCGGGGCCCGGCATCGCCGGGGTGCGGACGCTGCCGCCTTATTTCGGCGGCATCCGCCTCGCCGGAGCCGCCGGGCGCGCCCCGGATGGGCCCGTTTCCGTGAACAGCGGCGACGTGATCATTGCCCGCTAGCGCGCCGGGGCCGTCGGCCCGGTCACCCGCCGGGCGTTCTGGTCGGGAAGCCCCGCTTCCTGAGCAGCGCGTTGACGTCCGGATCGCGGCCGCGGAACTGGCGATAGGCTTCGGCCCGGTCGGTCTCGTTGCCGGTCGAGAGCAGATACTGCGCGAAGCGGCGCGCCGTCTCCGGATCCCAGACGTTGCCGGTCTCCTCGAACGCCGCCCAGGTGTCGGCGTCCATCGTCTCCGACCACAGGTAGGAATAATAGCCGGCCGAATAAGCGTCGGACGAGAAGAGATGGCCGAATTGCGGCAGCCGATGGCGCATCACGATCTCCCGTGGCATGCCGATGCGTTCCAGCGTCTCGCGCTCGAAGCGGTCCGGATCGACCACCCCGTTGGGATCGGTGTGGAGCGCCATGTCGACCAGCGCCGAGGAAAGATACTCCACCGTGGCGAAGCCCTGGTTGAACGTGCTCGCCGCCTCGATCCGCTCGACCAGCTGGTGCGGCATCGGCTGGTTGGTGCGGTAGTGGCGCGCGAACTGGTTCAGTATCTCGGGCGTCAGCACCCAATTTTCGTGCACTTGGCTCGGATATTCGACGAAGTCGCGCGGCGTGCCGCCGAGGCTGGGATAGTGCACGTCCGACAGGAAGTAATGGATGGCGTGCCCGAATTCGTGGAACAGCGTCTCGGCATCGTCGAGGCTGATCAGCACCGGCTCACCCGGTCCCGGCTTGACGAAATTGTTGTTGTTCGAGCCGAGCACGATGTCGTCCTCGAGCAGGCCGGCGCGGCTGCGATAGGTGGTCGCCCAGGCGCCGGAACGCTTGCCGGTGCGGGCGAACATGTCGCCATAGAAGACGCCGACATCCTCGCCGGCGCGGTTGGTGACCCGCCAGGTGCGGATGTCCGGATGCCAGACCGGCACCTGGCCGGTATTTTCCACGAAGCGCAGCCCGTAGAGCTGCCCGGCCATGTGGAACATGGCCTGGATCATGTTGTCGAGCTGAAAGTAGGGCTTGATCTCGTCCTGAGACAGCTGGAAGCGGTCTTGGCGGATCTTCTCCATGTAATAGCGATAATCCCACGGCTCAATGGTGATGTCGTGGCCCAGGCGCCGGGCGATCGCCTGCTGCTCCTGCACTTCCTCCCGCACCCGCGCGACCGCGGACGGCCAGACGCGCATCATCAGCTCCTGGGCGCGGTCCGGCGTGCCGGCCATCGTGTCCTGCATCCGCCAGTGGGCGTGGCTCGGGAAGCCGAGCAGCCGCGCGCGGTCGGCGCGGGTCTTCACAATCTGGGCGATGATGCGGTTGGTGTCGTTGGCGTCGCCATTGTCGCCGCGATTGATGAAGGCGCGCCAGACCCGCTCGCGAAGGGCGCGGTCGTCGGCGAAGGTGAGGATCGGATCGACCGCCGAACGCGTGTTGACGATCGCATACTGCCCTGCCGGCAGATTGCGCTCGCGCGCAGCGGCGGCGGCCGCGGCTTTGACGTCGTCGGGAACGCCGGCGAGCTGGGCATCGGTGGCCGTGATGAAGGTCTGCTCGTCGGCGAGCAGCTTTTCGCTGAACTCGGCGAACAGCCGCGCCAGCTCCTGGTTGTAGGCGGAAAGCTGCTGCTTCTGCTGCTCGTTGAGGTTCGCGCCGCGGCGGACGAACTGCTCGTAGAGCCGCGTGACGACCCGCTGCTGCTGTGCATCGAGACGCGCGGACTCGCGCGCGTCGTAAACCGCCTTCACCCGCTGGAACAGCTGCGGGTTGAGGATCAGCTCGTCGAAGGCGGCGGCGAGGCGAGGCGACCACTCGCGGTCGATCGCCTGATATTCCGGCGTCGACATGTTGCTGGTCATGACCCCGAAGACGGCCTCCACGCGGTCGAGCCGCTCGCCGGCGCGCTCGAGCGCTTCGACGGTGTTCTGGAAGGTCGGCGGGGCAGAATTGTTGGCGATTGCCTCGACCTCGCGGCGCCGCTCCCCGATGGCGAACTCGAAGGCCGGCGGGAAAAGGTCCGGCCGCACCCGATCGAAAGGCGGCACGCCCGCGAAGGGGCCGGTCCAGTCGGCAAGGAGAATATTGTCGGGTATCGCCGCCGGCGTCACCGCCGCGGGCTGCGCGCCGCCGGCCTCGGTCTGCATCGCCGCAGTCGCGCTCGCCGCCGCACTGAGTGCCGCGGCCGCGACGCCTGCCAAGAAGAGTGCCTTCACTGATCCGTCTCCATGTTCGTTTATAGCCGGCGCATGAGCCCGCGAGCGCCGACGGGTGGTGGCTCCATATAGGAAAGCCGCTGAACGAGGCGCAACCGTCCCCACCCCTTTTCCGCACCGGCGGAATCGCGCAAGATGGCCATGGGAATGGGAGGATCGCCGACTTCCGCGGACGGGCTGCTGATGCAGCTCGGCTATGCGCTGCTGGTCGCCGCGGTGCTGGCGCCGCGGATGACGCACCTGCGCGTGCTGATGGCGCTCGCGGCGCTCGGGGTGCTCGTCCGGGCGCTGCTCTGGACCGACGATCCCGTCACCGCCGCGTGGATGGGCCTGCTCCTCGCCGCCAGCCTGTTCCTGCTCGGCCGGACTTGGGTTGAGCGGCGGGCGGTCCACTTCACCGCTGAAGAGAGGAAGATGATCGACAGCTTGGTCGCCGGCCTGTCGACGAGCCGGGCGCGCCATTTGATCGACCAGGGCATGTGGCTGACCGGCAAGGCCGGCGACGTGCTGACGCGAGAAGGCGAGCCCGTCGGCCACCTTTATTATCTCGCGGAAGGCGAAGCCAGGGTGACCAGCCTGGGCCGGCAGGTCGGCATCTGCAGCGCCGGCGACCTGATCGGCGAGCTCACGGTCCTCTCCGGCGAGCTCGCCAGCGCGACCGTCACCCTCGCCGGCCCCGCCCGCTTCTGGTGCGCACCGGCCGAGCATCTGAAGCCCTATGTCGAAGCCCATGACGACCTCAAGCGCGCCATCGAGCACGGTTTCGCCATGGCGCTCAAGGCCAAGCTTCGCGCCAGCAACAAGGCGATCGCCGAAGCCGGCGGCGTCGCGCCGGCGGCCTAGCTATTCGCCCATCTGCCTCAGTGCGGCGCCGGCGCCGCGGCGGATGACGAGGTTCCGGATCTCGGTCATGTCCTCCATGGCGAAGCGGACGCCCTCGCGGCCGAGGCCCGAATCCTTGACGCCGCCATAGGGCATGTTGTCGACGCGGTAGGATGGCACGTCATTGACGACGACGCCGCCGACGTCGAGCCGGTCCCAGGCATCGAACATCTTAAAGAGGTCGCGTGTGAAGATGCCGGCCTGGAGCCCGAATTTCGAATCGTTGACCTCTTCGAGCGCGTCATCGAAGTCGCTGAATCGGGACAGGATGGCGACCGGGCCGAAGGCTTCTTCCCGATAGACGCTGGACGAACGATCGACATTTTCGAGGAGCGTGGCTTCGAGCATCGCCCCTTCCCTCTTGCCGCCGCAAAGCAGCCTGGCGCCGCCCTCGACCGCTTCCCTGATCCAATTGTCGAGCCGGCGCGCCTCGCTCTCGCTGATCATCGGGCCGACGAACGTGTCGCGATTCTTGGGGTCGCCGGCGATCAGCCTGCCGGCGCGCTCGACGAGGCGGTCGCGCAGCGCCGCATAGACGTCTTCGTGAACGATGATGCGCTGGACGCCGATGCAGGACTGGCCGGATTGATAAAAGGCGCCGAAGATGATCCGCTCGATCGCGTCGTCGAGATCGGCGTCGGCATCGACGATCACCGCCGCATTGCCGCCGAGCTCGAGCACCACTTTCTTCTTGCCCGCCCGCGCCTTGAGGTCCCAGCCGACGCCGGGGGAGCCGGTGAAGCTGAGCAGCTTGAGCCGCTCGTCGGTCGTGAAGAGGTCCGCCCCCTCGCGGTGCGCGGGCAGGATCGAGAAGGCGCCTCTCGGCAAATCGGTCTCGGCGAGCACCTCGCCCATGATGATCGCCCCCAGCGGGGTCCGGCTGGCGGGCTTCATCACGAACGGGCAGCCGACGGCAAGCGCCGGCGCGATCTTGTGCGCGGCCAGGTTGAGCGGGAAGTTGAACGGCGAGACGAAGCTGCACGGCCCGATCGGAACGCGCTTCCATATGCCCTGATAGCCGCGCGCGCGCGGCGAGATGTCGAGCGGCTGGACCTCGCCGGTCATCCGCACGCTTTCCTCCGCGGCGATTCGGAACGTGTCGATCAGCCGGGTGACCTCGCCTTCGCTGTCCTTGATCGGCTTTCCGGCCTCGACGCAGAGCGCGAAAGCGAGCTCGTCGAAACGCGCCTTGAAGCGGTCCACGCAATGCTGGAGCACCGCCTGCCGCTCGAAGCTCGCCATCCGCGCCATCGGCTCCGCTGCGGCCGCGGCGGCGGCGATGCCGGCGTCGATGGTCGCGGCATCGGCCTGGGCGACGCGGAACGCCACCTCGCCGGTAAATTTGTCGGTGACCTCGAGATCGGCGTTCGGCTGCTTCGCCTCATTGGCGAGGTAGAGCGGATAGACCTCCTTGAGCTGCACCATCGTGGGCGCCTCAGGCGAGGGTCGGCCGCGCGGCCAGCGTTTCCCGCTCCGACGGCGCCTCGACCGTCAGCCGCTCGCCGCCGCCGATATCGACCTTCGCGCTCAGCTCCTTGATGTCCTTGTTGAGGATCCGATCGTTCTCCGAATAGTCGATCGGGCAGTCGATCAGGTGGACGCCGGGTGTGCCGAGGCACCGATCGAGGAGCGCGGGAAGCGATTGGGCGTCTTCGACGCGATGCCCGGCGGCGCCGTAGCTTTCGGCATATTTGACGAAATCGGGATTGCCGTAGGTGAGGCCGAAATCCTCGAAGCCCATATTGGCCTGCTTCCAGCGGATCATGCCGTAGGCGTCGTCGCGGAGGATGAGGACGGTGATGTTGAGCTTCAGGCGAACCGCCGTCTCCATCTCCTGGCTGTTCATCATGAAGCCGCCGTCGCCGCAGATCGCCATGACCTTGCGGTTGGGATAGAGCATCGCCGAGGCCATCGCCGAGGGTAGCCCCGCCCCCATCGTCGCCAATGCATTGTCGAGCAGCACCGTGTTGGGCTGACGCGCCGGATAGTTCCGCGCGAACCAGATCTTGTAGACGCCGTTGTCGAGGCAGATGATGCCGTCCGCCGGCATCGCCTCGCGGATGCGCTTGACGAGGCAGGGCGGGAAGATCGGGAAGCGCATGTCGTCGCACAGCGTGGCGCCGTGCTCGACCTCGGCCCGACGCGCACGCAGCATGGCGTCGAAATTCCACGTGCCGGAGGGGACGATGTCCTCCTTGATCTGCCACATGGCGTTGGCGATGTCGCCGGTCACCTCGACCTGCGGGAAATAGACCGGGTCGACTTCGGCGGTCTTGGTGCTGACGTGGACGACCTCGGTGCCGCCATCGACCATGAAGAACGGCGGCTTTTCGATCACGTCGTGGCCGACGTTGATGATCAGGTCGGCCGACTGGATTGCGCGGTGGACGAAATCGCCCGACGACAGCGCCGCGCAGCCGAGAAACTTGGGATGGGTCTCGTCGATCACGCCCTTGCCGAGCTGGGTCGTGATGAAGGGAATGCCGGTCTTCTCGATGAACTGGAGCAGCATCCGCGAGGTCATCTTGCGGTTAGCCCCGGCGCCGATCACGAGTACCGGCGAGCGCGCCTGCTCGATCTTCCGCACTGCCGCACGGACCGCCTTTTCGTCGGCGAGCGGCCGGCGGACCAGGCTCCGCTTCAATGGCCGCGAGTCGGTCTGCTCATCGGCTATGTCCTCGGGCAGCTCGAGATGCACCGCGCCGGGCTTCTCCTCCTCGGCGAGGCGGAAGGCTTCGCGCACCCGGCTGGCGATATTATCGGCCGAGGCGAGCTGGTGGGTGTATTTTGTGATCGGCCCCATCATGTCGACCACGTCGAGGATCTGGAACCGTCCTTGCTTCGACTTCTTGATCGGCTTCTGGCCCGTGATCATCAGCATCGGCATGCCGCCCAGTTGGGCGTAAGCGGCGGCAGTGACGAAGTTGGTGGCGCCGGGCCCCAGCGTCGCGAGGCAGACGCCCGTGCGTCCCGTGTGGCGGCCGTAAGTCGCCGCCATGAAGCCGGCGCCCTGCTCGTGGCGGGTCAGCACCAGCCTGATCTTGCGCGAGCGCGAAAGGCTGTCGAGGAAGTCGAGATTTTCTTCGCCGGGGACGCCGAAAATATACTCCACGCCCTCTTCTTCGAGGCACTGAACGAAGAGGTCCGAGGCTTTGGTCATATCGCCGCTCCGTATGGGCTGCGGGTCCGCAGCCTGCCGCTGCCGGGATGCGCGCGAGCGGCGCCAAGCGCCCCCCGTGCCCCCTGTGCAACACATGCTGTACCGAGGATTGTTTCGGCTGTCACCAACGCCTTGGCGGCCGCCTTTGCGGGTTGCATGGAAAAGCGGTTTCGGTCCATAGTTCGAGCGCAGGACTTGTCGCCGCCTGACGGATAAAGCGGTGGTTTGGGGGACAGATGGGGGGGAGCCGCAGCATCGCCGTGGGTCTTGGCGCGCTCGCGCTGGCGGCCCTCATCATTTTCCTGCTCGTTCTTCGGCCCGAGGGCGCCACCGCGCAGGGGGCGAACAGCGGGACGTATGTCGGTGTTGCCAGCTGCGGCGGCACCACCTGCCATGGGCGGAGCGAGGCGGACGGACCGGTCGTGCGCCAGGACGAGATCATGCTCTGGCAGGATCCGTCGACCGCGGCCGGCGCCCATAGCCGCGCCTATGACGCGCTCCGCGACCCGCGCAGCCAAGCGATCGCCCAGCGGCTCGGCATTGGGGAGGCGCACAACGCGCCGATGTGCCTGGGCTGCCACGCCACTCCCTCCGGCGCGCGCGGTACCCGTTTCCAGCTGACCGACGGGGTCGGCTGCGAATCGTGCCACGGCCCCGCCTCCGGGTGGCTCTCCAGCCACTATGCGGTCGGCGGCACCCACGCCAACAACGTCTCGCGCGGGCTCGTTCCGCTGGAGAACCCACGGGTGCGCGCCGGCATTTGCCTCGACTGCCATTTCGGCAGCGCGGACCAGGGGCAGTTCGTCAACCACCGCATCATGGCGGCGGGCCATCCGCGCATCTCGTTCGAGCTCGATCTGTTCACCACGCTCCAGCAGCACCACCAAGAAGACGAGGATTATTTCCGGCGTAAGAACAGCGTCGATTCCGTGCGCATGTGGGCGGTCGGCCAGTCGATGGCGCTCGAGCGCTCGCTCACCCTTTATGCCTCGCCGTCGCGAGGCACCGAGGGCGCCTGGCCCGAATTCTACTTCTTCGACTGTCACAGCTGCCACCGGCCCATCGCCGACGATCCGAATTTCCGGCCGACGGCGGTGGCCAATCCGGGCCGCCCGATTCCGAGCGGGATGCCGCCTTACAATGACGAGAACATGATCATGCTCGCCGCGGCGGCCCGCGTCGTTGCGCCCGAGCTCGCCCAGCGCTTCGAGCGCGACAGCCGCGCCTTCCACCAGGCGATCGCGCGGGACCGGGGCGCGTCGGTGACCGCTGCGGGGGCCTTGCGCGAAACAGCGCGCGCGCTCGGCACCTCCTTCGCCAACGCGCCGATCAGCCGCGCTCAGGCCTTCGCCATCATCGACACGATTACGAGCGAGGCGATCAGCCCGCGCTTCACCGATTATGCCGGAAGCGTGCAGGCGGTGATGGCGACCGACACCTTATTGTCGGCGCTGGTCGACGAAGGACACGTCCCTGAAGCGGCGGCGAACGGAATCAGAGCAGACATCAACGGTGCATATCGCGCGGTTCGCGATCCCAACGCCTACAACCCCGGAGAATTTCGGGCGAGCCTGGGCCGGGCCGCGGCGGCGCTCCGGAGGCTCAGGTGAAGCGTAACAAAGTATCGACGATTGCCATTGCCGCCCTCCTTCTCGCTTCGTGCGGCGGAGGGGGCGGAGGCGGCGCGCCGCCACCTCCGCCGCCCGAGCCCCCTCCCCCGCCGCCGCCGGCGGCGCAGCCCGTTTTCCAGACGCCGGCACCCGAGCGCCTGACGGTCCAGGACATCGAGCGGATCATTTCCCAAGGCGTCGCCGAGGCGCAGGCGCAGAACCAGCCGTCCGGCTTCGTCGTCATCGACCGCGTCGGCAACGTGCTCGCCGCCTTCGCGATGAACGGCGCCAACCTGACCTTGCGCACGCCGCCGGCGCCGAACGGCCAGAGCACCGACCTTCAGGATCTGAACCTGCCCGCTCCGGCCGCCTTCGCCGGCGGCATTTCCAAGGCTCTGACTTCCTCTTATTTCTCGTCGGTCGGCGCCGCCTTCTCGAGCCGCACCGCCAACGACATCGTCCAGGAGACGTTCCCGCCCTCGATCAGCACGCAGGGCCTCGAGAGCGGTCCCCTGTTCAGCGTCCAGTTCAGCCAGCTGCCCTGCTCGGACGTCGTCGAACGTTTCCCCGTCCGCGCGGGGACTCACCGCGGCCCGTTGGGCGTCGGTGCCGACCCCGGCGCTTTCCCGCTGTACAAGAACGGTGCGGTGGTGGGATCGGTCGCGGCCATCGGCGACGGCGTGTACGGCTTCGATCCCGAATATCGCAACGAGGACGGCGACGTCGAGGAGGTCATCGCCTACGCGGCCACCGCGGGCTTCCGGCCACGCGTCGAAATTCGCGCCAACC
Organism: Allosphingosinicella sp.; assembly: GCA_036386375.1. Taxonomy (GTDB): domain Bacteria; phylum Pseudomonadota; class Alphaproteobacteria; order Sphingomonadales; family Sphingomonadaceae; genus Allosphingosinicella. The sequence continues at coordinate 21,936 of DASVVV010000074.1, forward strand.
GCATCGCCGTCGATGGAACGCTGCTGCGTTATTCCGACGCCGACGACGCGGACGTCCGCTCGAACCCGGCCCAGGCGGCGCCGTTCGCGCAGATCAACAATGTCGTCGGCACGCTGGTCACGATCCGCGGCTACTACGACTCCACGGCCGGCCTTGTCCCCGGCACGATCTACGGGACCGAGGAATCAGGCGTTCGCCCGGCTACCGCCGCGGAGTTCACCGTTCCGGAGGCATGGGTGCTGAGCGACGGCAACGGCAATCAGCGCTATCCGGTGCGCGCCGGCACCGACGGCGCGCAGGCGCTGACCACGAACGAGGTTCGGGCGCTTCTCGAAGAAGCCTTCCTGGTCCAGCGCGCCGCCCGGGCGCAGCTTCGCTGGCCGCTCAACAACCGCGCCCAGAATACGATGGTCGTGGTCGACACCAATGGCGAAATCCTCGGCATGATCCGCGGGCCCGACGCGCTGGTCGACGCCATCGACGCCGTCCCGCAAAAGGCGCGGACGACGGCGTTCTTCTCGAGCCCGTTCGCCGCTCAGGATCTGCTCGCCCATCCCGACCCCCAGGTCCGCAGCTACGTCGCCGCGGTACGCACCTTCCTGGGCGACCCCAATGCGCTGACCGGCAATATCGCCTTCTCGCTGCGCGGCATCGGCAATATCGCGCGGCCCTGGTTCCCGGACGGCGAGGTCGGCCGCCCGCCCGGACCGCTTTCCATCCCCGCGGAGCGGTTCAACATTTTCTCGACGGGGCTCCAGTCGCGGCTGATCACGCCGGACATCCTGGCGCACGTGGAGTTCGTCCTCGGCCTTCGCCAGGACGACGTGCCGCGCAGCTGCACCCGCCTGCCCGACGTCCGGCCCGGGTTCAACCGGGTCAATAACGGCCTGACCCTGTTCGCCGGCGGCGTGCCGCTCTATCGGGGCGGTCAGCTGGTAGGCGCCATCGCGTCGTCGGGCGACGGCAACGACCAGAGCGACCTCATCGCCTTCCTCGGCGCCTACAATGCCAGCGTCCGCCTGGGCGGCTCGATCGGCCTTCCCGATCCGGCGATCCGCTCCGACCGGGTCGAGGTTGATCTCGGCAACGAGGAGGCGCGGCTGCGCTTCGTCAACTGCCCGTTCAATCCGTTCGTCGAGACCAACGAGCAGAACGTCTGCCAGGGTAAATGACGCTAGCCGCCGCCTTCTTGTCGATGGTCACGTCGGTCGCTCCGGCCGCGCTCGTCCCGACGGGACCGGCGGCGGTAGCCGCGGAGCGGCCGCAGACGGAGCGGCTGGCGCTGACGCTTCAGGAAGAGCCGCCGGCCGATCAGGTCTCCGATCGGCCCGCGGTCGAGGGACCAAGCGATGCCACGCCGCCGAATGAGCGCGGGGCGCCTCCGCCGGAGCCGGTCGAGGAGGAGCTGATCGAAGGCCGTCGCCGGCCCGACATCCAGCATGAGCTTCCGGACGCCGTCGAGCAGGTCAACCCCGGCGCGATCCGCTCCCCTCCGCCCGAAGCCTTTCCGGCCGATCATATCCCGATTCCGGACCGCTGGCGGCTGATCCAATCGCTCGGCATCGTGCGCGAGCGCTGGTGGGACCCGTATAACCAGAACACGCTGAAGGGCGACCGGCCGCTCTGCACGGTCTCGGACACCAGCCCCGAGAACCAGCGCCGGCTCGGCTGCCGCGTGGCGGACTTCCTCGGGCTGCAGAATGACGACTGGTTCTTCGTCGGCAGCGCCATCTCCGATACGGTCATCGAGCCGCGCAGCTTCCCGATCCCGGTCGGCCTTCAGGTGCCCGACCGGCCGGACAGCAACGACGTGTTCGGACGCAACAACAGCTTTGCCGCCGTCCAGACGCTGATCTTCGGCGTGGCGCTGATCAAGGGCTCGACCGCCTACAAGCCGCCCGACGTCGAATGGCGGCTGACGCTCGCGGCACAGGCCAATTTCGTCGACGTCCCGGAGCGGCGCGTGCTCGACGTGCGCCCATCGATCAGCTCAAACCGCTTCGATTATGCGCTCGGCGTCCAGGAGGCGTTCGTCGACTATCACTTGCGCAACACCTCCTACCGCTACGATTTCTACAGCCTCAGGCTCGGCATCCAGCCGTTCAACTTCGATTTCCGCGGCTTCCTGTTCCAGGACCAGCAACTGGGTTTCCGCATCTTCGGGAACCGCGACAACAACCGCTTCCAGTTCAACCTGGCGGCGATCTGGCGCCTCGAGAAGGACACCAATTCGGGCCTCAACAACATCACCCAGCGTCCGCGCGACGACTGGATCCTGCACGCCAATCTCTACCGGCAGGATTTCCCGATCATCAACCTGACCAGCGAACTGAGCCTGACCTGGAACATCAACCGGGAGCGCGGCGAGATCGAGGTCGACGATAACGGCTTTCCGGTCCGTCCGGCGCTGATCGGCAACCTCAATTCTCGCAATTACGACGCCTTCTACATCGGCTACAATGCCGACGGTCATATCGGCCGGGTCAACCTTTCGGCCTCCGCCTATGCGGTGCTCGGGTCCGACCGCGACAGCATCTTCACCGAGGAAGAGGCCCGCATTCAGGCCTTCTTCGCCGCGGCCGAGCCGTCGATCGACTATAACTGGATCCGCCTGCGCGGCGCGGCCCTGTTCGCCAGCGGCGACGGCGACCCGTACGACAATGTCGAGCGCGGCTTCGACGCCATCTTCGAGAACCCGATCTTCGCCGGCGCCGACACCAGCTACTGGATCCGCCAGGGCATCCCGTTCATCGGCGGCGGCCGCGCGGTGTCGGTGAACGGCCGCAACGGCATCCTCGCCTCGCTCCGCTCGTCCAAGGAGCAGGGGCAGTCGAACTTCAACAATCCCGGCACCATCCTGCTCGGCGTCGGCGCCGATTTCGACCTGATGCCGCAGCTCAGGCTCTCGACCAACGTGAACCATCTCTGGTTCCATCGCACCGCCGTCATCGAGGCGCTGAGGATGCAGGGGGACGTGCGCAACGACATCGGCTGGGACGTGTCGGCCGCTCTGATCTGGCGGCCGCGGGCGATCCAGAACGTGGTCTTCCGACTTTCCGGCGCGGTGCTTCAGCCCGGCACGGGCTTTCGCGACCTGTTCGAGAACGAGCAACGCCGCGACCGCTATTATTCCATTCTGGCCAATGCCATTTTCACCTACTGAGACGGGGGCGATGCGGGGCACTCAGCTGGCGAGGAAGGTTCTGATCGGAGCGACTTTGGTCGCCTCCGCGCTGATCGGCACGTCCCGGCTCGGCGCCTCGGAAGGCGAAAAGGCAGTCATTCGCGACTACAGCCTGGTCCGCGCCGCCCCGGCCCCGCGCACCCAGGACTGGCCGGAGGCGGAGGCGAAGAGCGCCGGCTGCCAGTCCTGCCATACCGAGAGCGACGCTCATACGATGCACCGCTCGCCCGCGGTGATCCTCGGCTGCACCGACTGCCATGGCGGCAATCCGCAGGTCCGCGGCGATTCGAGCCTACCCCACAACGATCCGCGCTACGTCGCCGCGCGCGAGCAGGCGCATGTGCTGCCGCGCTATCCCGGCGCGTGGCATTATCCGAGCAGCGCCAACCCGCGCCGCACCTACACCCTGCTCAACATCGAGGCGCCGGAGTTCGTCCGCTTCGTCAACCCGTCCGACTATCGCGCGGTCCGCGATTCCTGCGGCGCCTGCCACATTGAGATCATCGAGGCGGCGGAGCGCTCGATCATG